>NZ_JANIFL010000007.1:0-485342 GCF_024518695.1 Mesorhizobium sp. LMG17149 | reverse complement strand
GG
Source organism: Mesorhizobium sp. LMG17149 (assembly GCF_024518695.1). Lineage (NCBI taxonomy): Bacteria > Pseudomonadati > Pseudomonadota > Alphaproteobacteria > Hyphomicrobiales > Phyllobacteriaceae > Mesorhizobium > Mesorhizobium sp. LMG17149. Next base: position 485,340 of record NZ_JANIFL010000007.1, on the reverse strand, counting down.
GGCAGCGGGCGACTTCGCCAAGCCTCGGGCCGGATGGCCATCCGGCCCGAGGCTCAATCGCTTCCATCGCACATAATCATCTCGTGCAGATACAAGGGGCGGCGCCGACTCGGCAATTGGTGGTCTCCGCCACAAGTCGGAACCTCTCATTGGTTCTGGAGCGATTGCCCTGATAGGTGTCCCCGGTTGACAGCAGCGCCCTGCCCTTTCATACAAAGCCGTTAATGTTCTCAGGGCGGGGTGAAAGTCCCCACCGGCGGTAAAGGTTTCGACCCAAGCCCGCGAGCGCTTTCCGGTTTCGGAAAGGTCAGCAGATCCGGTGTGATACCGGAGCCGACGGTTAGAGTCCGGATGGAAGAGAACGAAACGGAAGCCGGCCCGCTCTTCGCGGGCTTAATCCGTATCGTGCGTCCTGATTCTGGTTCGAAACGGAAGGATGGACCCATGAATCAGCATTCCCATAAAGACTACGAAAAGACTCGCATCGCCGTTATCCGCGCGCGCTGGCATGCCGACATCGTCGACCAGTGCGTGCAGGCCTTCGAAGCGGCACTGGCTGACATCGGAGGCGAGCGCTTCACCGTTGACGTCTTCGACGTGCCGGGAGCCTATGAAATTCCCCTGCATGCCAAGACCCTGGCCGGGACCGGCCGCTATGCCGCGATCCTCGGCACCGCCTTTGTCGTCAATGGCGGCATCTACCGGCATGAGTTCGTCGCAAGTGCTGTCATCGACGGCATGATGAACGTGCAGCTGTCGACTGGCGTGCCGGTGCTGTCGGCGGTGCTCACCCCGCACAACTACAGCGCCGAGCACCACCGCTTCTTCTTCGAGCACTTCACAGTCAAGGGCAAGGAAGCGGCGAACGCCTGCGTGCAACTCCTGGCGGCGCGGGAGTTGATCGCGGCTTAAGTCACCAAAACGGCCGGATTTCAGCCCTGCAACAAGAATTGCGATCGAGAAGAGCTCTGAAGGTTGCGGTTCCGTTGAAATCCCGCCAGAAGCATCAAGGGCCGACCGGCAACCGGCCGGCCCGCGACGTTGCGCTTGAAACCAGATACGGGAGACTATTGGGTGGCTCGCATAACACTGAGACAATTGCTCGACCACGCCGCCGAATACGGCTACGGCGTGCCCGCTTTCAACATGAACAATATGGAACAGGGCCTCGCCATCATGGAGGCCGCCGAGGAGACCAAGTCGCCGGTCATCCTGCAGGCCAGCCGCGGCGCGCGGGCCTATGCCAATGACGTGGTGCTGGCCAAGCTGATCGACGCGCTGGTCGAAATCCATCCCGACATTCCGGTCTGCATGCATCTCGACCATGGCAACAACGAAGCCACCTGCGTCACCGCGATCCAGTACGGCTTCACCTCCGTCATGATGGACGGGTCGCTGAAGGAAGACGGCAAGACGCCGGCCGACTACGCCTACAATTCCGGCATCACCAAGCGCGTCGTCGACATGGCGCATTGGGGCGGCGTGTCCGTCGAAGGCGAGATCGGCGTGCTCGGCTCGCTGGAGAGCGGCGGCGGCGAGCAGGAAGACGGCCACGGCGTCGAAGGCGCCATCAGCCACGACCAGCTTTTGACCGATCCGGAACAGGCGGTCGAGTTCGTCAAGGACACCCATGTCGATGCGCTGGCGGTTGCCATGGGCACCAGCCATGGCGCCTACAAATTCTCGCGCAAGCCCGACGGCGCGGTGCTGGCCATGAACGTCATCGAGGAGATCCACCGCCGGCTGCCGAACATGCATCTGGTCATGCACGGCTCGTCCTCGGTGCCCGAGGACCTGCAGGAGATCATCAACAAATATGGCGGCCAGATGAAGCCGACCTGGGGCGTGCCGGTCGAGGAAATCCAGCGCGGCATCAAGCACGGCGTGCGCAAGATCAACATCGACACCGACAACCGCATGGCGTTGACCGGCGCGATCCGCAAGGTGCTGACCGAGAACCCGAGCGAGTTCGATCCGCGCAAGTATCTGACGCCGGCAATGGCCGCCATGCGCAAGCTCTGCAAGGAGCGCTTCGAACAGTTCGGCACCGCCGGCAACGCGCAGAAGATCAAGCCGCTGCCGGTCGCCGAAATGGCCAAGCGCTATAAGTCGGGCAGCCTCGACCCGAAGTTCGGCTGAGCTCCAGCGATTTATCCCAGAGCTGCCAGAAGCATCCTGGCAGCTCTGGCGACGGCTGTTTTACTCCGGAGTCTCGGCCTCGGCACGAACCAGCTTGATATCGGCGCCGGCCGCCCATGCGCCGATATCTTCCCGACGCAATGCCGCCGCCATCATGTCTGGAAACAGATCCGGCGTGCAGGCGAAAACCGGAATGCCGAGGGCGGCCACCGAGCCTGCCATCTTCGGGTCATAACCCGGCCTGCCCTGGTCGGTCAGCGCCAGGAGCACCACGACGTTTACGCCGGAGCGAACGAGTGCAGCAAGCCGCTGCAGCAATTCCTGCCCGTTGCCGCCCTCATAAAGGTCGGTGATCAGCACCATATGTGACTTGGTCGGCCGTTCGATGCGGTCTGCGCAATAGGCCACGGCCTGGTTGATGTCGGTGCCGCCGCCCAGCTGCACGCCGAACAGGACTTCGACAGGATCGCTGAGCTCCTCGGTCAGATCGACGATCGCCGTGTCGAAGCAGACAAGCTTGGTCCGCACGACCGGCAGGGAAGCCATCACCGCGGCGAAGATGGAGGCGTAGATCACCGAGCTTGCCATCGAGCCCGACTGGTCGACGCACAGCACCACCTCATCCAGGTCGACCAGCCTTCGCTGTTTGCGCATGAAGCCGACCAGCTTCTCCGGCACGATGGTTTTGTGCTCGGGCTGGTAATGGCGAAGGTTGGCTGAGATCGTGCGCGGCCAGTCGATGTCGCGCTGGCGTGGGCGGCTGGTGCGCTGCGACCGGTCGACCGCGCCGCGGATCGCCTCGGCTGTCTTCTGCTCCAGCCGCTGCATCAGCTTGGCGACGATATCGGCGATGATGGTACGCGCAATGTCCTTGGTCTTGGCCGGCATGACCGAACGCAGCGAAATCAGGTCGGCGACGAGATTGACGTCGGCCTCGATCGCCTTGAGGAATTCCGGCTCCATCAGCATCTGCTTCAGGTTGAGCCGTTCGAAGGCATCCTTCTGGACGATCTGGACGACCTGTGCGGGAAAGAACGATCTGATATCGCCCATCCACTGTGCCACCCTTGGCGCCGAGCGGCCGAGGCCGCCGCGCCGCTTGCGCGGATCGGCGGCCGCATCGCCGGCACCATCGCCGTAAAGCGCATCGAGCGCCGCCGAAAGCCGCTTGTCGGTGTCGGACAGCGCTGACGAGGTTTCCTCATCGGCACCGATCGCCAGGCGCCAGCGGCGCTCCCGTCCGTCGCCGGCCTGGATTGGTTCGCTCATTTCGGCCTCGTCATCCATTGCCGCTCCCTCCCGTCAGCAAGGGTCCGAGCCGTTCAAGATGGCGGCGCCACGCTTCGCCGCCATCCGGAGTCGGCGTCAGTCCGGCAGGCAGGCGTGCGGCGCGGCCGAGCACCGCTTCGATCAACCGCCGCCGCTCCATCGAGTCCAGATGCGAAAAGACCCGGCGCAGCAACGGCAGATGCGCAATGAAGGCGTCTTCGTCGAGGGATGCGAGCCAGGCATCCACCGCACCGCGCAGGCCCTCGTCGTAGATCAGCCGTTGGCCGGCAGTGCTGAAGAAACCCTCGAAGAACCCTGCAGCCTCGGTGACCGGCGTTCCTGGAGACAGGCGTCGTGCGATCAGACCGGTTGCCGCGTCGGCTGACAGATGGCCGGCTTCGTAGAGCAGATGCGCGGCACAGCCTGCCACCAGCGCCGTCGAGCGCGATCCATCGAGCACCGCAGCCAGCCCATTGCGCCAGGCGTCCAGCACGTCCTGTTCAGGCTCGACCAGACTGATCGCTTCGTCGGCCTTGCGCATGGCGCCGACCAGCGTCGTGGATGCCTGGGCATCGAGGTCGCGGGCGGCATAGGCGAGCGCGATCCCGCCTTCGACGATCAGCCGCTCCAGCAGACCGGACAGACGGGCGGTTTCCGTCTTGCGAGCCTCGCGATAGCGGATGATGTCGGCGAGCGGCGGCACCGATGTCAGGATTTCCAGGCATTCGCTGCTGCGGGCTGCCCGTTCCTCCAAGGCCGCGAGACCGGCGATCGACGCTTCCGACAGGTTTGCCGTGATGGCGCCCTGGACCAGTGCGGCCATCGCATCAAGAGACGTCGCCGCGCCGATCATCTGGATCAGCCGACCATTGGCCGCCTTTTCGATGGTTGGTCCGTAGACCAGGTTCTCCACCAGTCGAACGGCATACTCAGGTTCCCACGACAGCGTCCAACGCTCGCGAAAGGTGCCGCGGCTACGGCCGCTGTCGATGAGTTTGCCCCAATGCACGCCAAGCACGGACAGCCGGTGCAGCAAGGTCGACCGAAACAGCCCGCTCTCGCTGCGCAGATCGACCGATAATTCGCGCTCCAGCGCCTCGGGCTTCAGCCGTGCCGCCTTCTGGTTGCGCTGCAGGTCCTCGATTAGCGGCGCCAGCGGCGTGTCTGGCGGAATTTCACCGACATCGGCGCCCAGCAGCAATTCGGCTTCGACCAGCGCCCACAGCAGCGCTTCCCCGTTGAACAGGGCGGCGATCGCGGCGTCACGCAATTCCTCGAAACCGGGCTTTGGCCGTTCACGGATCACAGCCAGCGTGCGGGCCAGCCGTTCGGCTTCGATCAGCGAGGCGGTCGAGACCATGTGCCCCTTGGCCCTCAGGACCGCCGCGATCTTCGCCAGCCACAGGACCGAGGAGTCGCCTTGCCCGCGCGTCTGCCACAGATGCTTGCACCAGCCGGGCGCGACAACGCCGGCGCCATAACCGAAGCCCAGCGCCAGGCGCGGCCCCGTCCACGGCGCCCAGGTCATCATGCTCTTGCGGCGGGCGAGCCCTTTGAGTAGCGCCTGGTCTTCCTTCAGCGGTCGCGTCGCCTGCAGTGCCGGCACATGGAAAGCACCGCAAACGATGGCGATCGGCCCATCGAATTCCTTTCGCGCGGCGGCGATCTCAAGCCGCATATGCGCTTCGCGTTTCGCCTCAAACGCCGCAAGCGGACCTTCGCCGTCCCGCAGCGTCGTCATCGCGTCGGCTATTGCCGCGAAGATGGGACCCGGCTGCGGGTTCTGCTCGATGATATCAGACCACCAGCTTTCGCCATCCTCATAGCCGGCAGCTTGTGCCAGCGTTCCGATCGGGTCCCGCAGATGCGGCGCCAAGTCAGCCTCGACGTTGGCTTCCGTTCCATCGCTCTCGGTTTCCCCCACGGCCTCAATCGGCGCAGTGCGGGCTGACGACGGCAAATCGATGAAGCGCACTGCTGCGTTGTTGGCGACGGCCCAGAGCGTCGCCTGATACTCCGGCGAGAATTCGGCGAAGGGCCAGAAGCTTGTCGAGGCCGGATCGTCTTCGGGATAGCAGAGCAGCGCCACCGGCGGCTGCATTTCGGGGCGGGCGAGCAACGGCAACAGCGGGCTGGCGTCGGCCGGTCCTTCGATCAGCACGGCGACCGGTTTCAACTCCTGCAACGCCTGCACCAGGCTGTCGGCGGAGCCGGGCCCGTGATGGCGTATGCCGAAATAGGAAACGTCGCTGAGCGCCATGGCGTCAGATTGCCGCGTTCAAGGCCGCGTAGTAGCCGGCATAGTCCGGCCGCTTCTTGAGCACGGTTTCCAGATATTCTTCCAGCACCAGTTTGTCCTGCACCGGATCCTTGACGATCGCGCCGACGAGGCTGGCGGCAAGGCCTTCGGCGCCGAGCTTGCCGCTGTCGAACCAGGCCGCCTGGCTGAGGCCGCCGACCATGGTGGCAATGGCTTCGGCCGTGGACAGCGAACCGGACGGCGTCTTCAACGTCACCTTGCCGTCGGCTGTAGCGCCGGAGCGCAACTCGCGAAAAATGGTCAGCACGCGCGCGATCTCCTCGCCGACATTCTTCGGCACCGGCAGGTCGAGACCGCCGGCCATCTCTCCGACCCGCTTGGAGACGATTGCCACTTCCTCCGCCATGTCTTCGGGCAAGGGCAGCACGACGACGTTGAAGCGGCGCTTCAACGCTGACGACAACTCGTTGACGCCCTTGTCGCGGTTGTTGGCGGTGGCAATGATGTTGAAGCCGCGCTGCGCGTAGATCGAGGTGTTAAGTTCCGGGATCGGCATCATCTTTTCGGACAGGACGGTGATCAGCGTGTCCTGCACATCGGAGCCCATGCGCGTCAGTTCCTCGAGGCGGCAAAGCTTGCCGTCCTGCATGGCGCGGTAGAGCGGCGTCGGCACCAGCGCGTCCTGGCTCGGGCCCTTTGCCAGAAGCTGTGCGTAGTTCCAGCCATAGCGGATCTGGTTCTCGTCGGTGCCGGCCGTGCACTGCACGATCAGGGTCGAATCGCCCATAATGGCGGCGGCAAGATGCTCCGACACCCAGGATTTGGCCGTGCCGGGGACACCCAGCAGCAACAGCGCGCGATCGGTGGCGAGCGTCGCGACCGCGGTTTCCATCAGCCGGCGGCGGCCGACATATTTGGGCGTTATCACTGTCCCGTCGTCAGCCTTTCCGCCAAGCAGGTAGGTAAGGACCGCCTTTGGTGAAAGGCTCCATCCGGCAGGCCTTTGCCGGTCGTCATTGCGCGAGAGCGCCTGCAATTCGGCGGCATAGGCCTGCTCGACCGGAAGACGGATGGCTGCGTTCATTTGCTGTTCTCCGGATTGATCATATGTTGGTTCAATGCTCGGCCAGTGACGCGTTGAGCCGCAGAAGACCCAGAGACGGCGCCGCCGGCGCCATACCGGCCGCAACAACGTCTCCGATCAATTTCTCCGCAGTTGCCGCCGTGGCAAGAAAGCCCATAGTTTCCAGGGCTTGGTCGACGCCTCGCCTCACAGCGTCATCGTTTCCTGCAACAGCGGAGCGAAGCGCCGCGAGCGTCTGGCCGTTTGTCAGGTCGGCCCATTCCAGCCAGCTTGCTTCGAGGCCCTCGGCCAGATTGAGCGCGCCAAGATGTTGCGTGTCCTTCAGGATCGACCTGACCAGGACACGCTTCCTGCGGCTGTCCAGACGCGCCATGAGGTGGAGGACGAAGAGTGCGGGCTTGTCACGTTCGGCGACAAGCGTATCCGCCATGTGCGTCACCGCGGCGTCGCTGCCCGATGCGGCGACCATTCGGGCAACAAGGATATCGGCATTGCTCTCGGCGCCGAATTGCCACGCCCCGATAAACTCGGATTCGGTGGTGCCGAAGCGCGTGGCGAGGTCGACCAGGTTACAGGTCTCGAACAGTTCGGCGCGACGTCTTTCCTGCGCCGGCGATTTGAGTTTTGCCGGCGTGTAGGTGGTGCGGCGGCGGATGAACCCGGATTTGCCTTCAGCGATGAAGGCAGCGAGTTCGGCCGTCGGATCTTCCGGCCCGCCATCGCCTGGCGAGCCGTGCTCTCCCAATCTTGCCAGCAACCGGCCAGCGAGCTCGCGCAGCTTGCCGGAACGATCGGCGGAGAGGCTCTTCAGGAATGGCACGTCATCGGCACCCAGGCCGAAGCGCAACAGGTCCACGAGTGCAATCCTGATCTCCGCCGGCTCTCCGGAGGCCTTGGTTTCGATCAGTTGCCGAGCCGAAGCCGGTGCGGTGCGGCGCATATCGGCGAGCGCGGTGCGGCGTGCGGCGGGATAGAAGTCATCCCAGTTTTCCACCGTCAGATGCTCCTGGCTTGCAGATTTTTCGCCGTCCGCGCCTGCCTGCCAGTCGACCCAGGGTGCATAAACGTCCGGACTGCTCTGATCCGACGCGGCTGGCATCCAGTCCATCGGATGCAGCACGAAGCCGCGGCTGGCGACGAGCGTGACCACACGCGACTTACTTCTTGTGTCGGCGGCATGCTTGAGCGCGGCTCGCAATAGCGGCCGCAGCCGTTCCGGCAGCATCGGCAAGGCGAGTTCGGGCAATTGCGGGCGGCGTTTCAGCATCTTTGGCGCGGCTGGCCGCAAGGCGGTGTCGAGAGCTTGTGCGGCGATCGCCAGCAGCCGGCGTTCGCGCTCGTCGGAGCTGGCACCGCCGGCGATCTCCTTCCACGCGCCCGGAGCCAGGTCGAAGGTGGTCCCGCCGGTGATCCAGCAGTCGCGCATGGCCGCCAGGCCGGTCTGCTCGATCTCGTTCACGACAGGTCAAGCCTCCCGAAACCGCTTTGCGCCGCCAGCAGGTCAAGCCGGCTGCCATTCCAAAGTGCTGCCGTTGCCATAAGGTCCAGCCCAAGCAGCGTTGGATTGACGGTGTCGGCAATCGGCAAGGCGATACCATGCGGATCGCCGGCGGCTTGCCACCAGGCAGCGCCCCGATCGTCCAGCAGGATCGCGCCGGGCGGCAGCATGACAGGACAATCGGTGAGCCAAGGGGCTGTGTTCTGGTGAGCAGCATGCGCCGCGAGCGGATCGGCTGTGTGAAAGCCGAAATCGGGCCACTCACCTGTCGGGACGTCGCCCTTGCGGTCCGCCACCAAGGCCCGCAGCGGCTGGCGTGCCGGGTAAAAGACCAGCCTGGCATCGAACCGGTCGCCCGGTGTGAAGGCGTTCGACCGGCGACCGGCCGAGGCCGAAAAATAGTCGAGCAAGAGGGCAAATTGCGGGCTCGCGCTCTTCAGGTCGAGCAGCCAGGTCGAATGGCTGACGAGACCGTCACGGCGCGACTCGATCTTCTCGCCAAGCACCTCCCAGACGCTTTCGACCTGTTTGGCATCGGGATTGGCCAGAACCTGCTCACGGCTTTCGGACGTCGATACGAGCCGCCTCAGTTCGGCGTCGCCTGGTGTCGATCGCCAGGCCTTGGCCACCAGCACGAGCTTGCCGAGTTCGCGGATCGCCGCGTCCGGGCGCTCCTCGCTGCGCAGACCCATCAGCCGTGACGGAATCTCGTCGATGCGGCCGGCAAGCGCTGTCGCCTTCATGTCGACCAGCCGTGCCGCAATCCGGCGGCAACGGTCACTGCTGTTGTCGACAAAACCGGCCAGGCCAAGCCGCAACTGGTCAGCGATCCATTGATCCAGCTCATCCAACGCCGCCGACACCGCGGATTGCGTATCCAGCGTCCGCTTGCGCTGCGCTGCCTCGCGGCGCTCGACCGCAGCGGCGTCCTCGACATCAGCGCTTTCGTCGTCGCGCGAGGCCTCGCCAATGCTCTTGCCTCCCGCACCGGGCGCTGGCGCCGCCGGCTGCGGCGAGGCCTTCCTGCGGCGACCGAGCCAATCATTCACCCATTCCGGGGTCGAGCCTGCGGCGGTAAAACTGGCCGGCGTGGTGGCTGCAATCCACATCAGCGCCAAAGTGTGCTTGCAGGGAAATTTCCGCGACGGACAGGTGCATTTGTAGCCATGGTCGCCGGTGTCGACGACCACACGATAGGGATTGGAGCCGGAACCCTGGCATTCCCCCCAGAGGAGCCCCAGTTGATCGATCTTTTCGAGCCGTGGCCAGTTCGATTGCCTGGTCAACCTGGACGCGGCGCTCAACGACGCCTGATCGGGCGCAAGCGCTTCGATGGTTTTCAAGTCGAATTCCAAGCCGCGCCTCTCGTCGCTCGAACGATACGGGTAGCCAGTATAGATGGCCGTCTATGACGGATTCTTGTAGCAGCAGCGGTACCGAGATCGATACAGCTGAACACAATAGTTGCGCCAGTCAATCTGATCCGTCGGCAATGCAATTGCTATTCAGCGATGTCTCCCCCGAGAAATTATCTCCTGGCGAGGATAAACGCGCGATATGACTTATTGAAGCGTCCGCGCCGGCTGACCGGCGTGGTCGCGCGCGATGCCGGCTTCGGCATCCTCGGTGCCAAAAGCACGGTCGAGACCCGTCGCCACCACCGAGACCCTGAAGCGGCCTTCCATGCCCTTGTCGAAGATGGCGCCAACGATGATGTCGGCATCCTCGTAGACCTCTTCGCGGATGCGGGTGGCGGCCTCGTCGACCTCGAACAGGGTCATGTCCCTGCCGCCCGATATCGAGACCAGCACGCCCTTGGCGCCTTTCATCGACACTTCGTCGAGCAGCGGGTTGGCGATCGCGGCTTCGGCCGCCTTCATCGCCCGGCCCTCACCGGAGGCCTCGCCGGTGCCCATCATGGCGCGGCCCATGTCGCGCATCACCGATTTGACGTCGGCAAAGTCGAGATTGATCAAGCCTTCCTTGACGATGAGATCGGTGATGCAGCTGACGCCGGCGTAGAGCACCCGGTCGGCAATGACGAACGCATCGGCGAAGGTGGTCTTGGCATCGGCGATCCGAAACAGGTTCTGGTTCGGGATGACGATGACCGTGTCGGCGCTCTCGCGCAGCCGCTCGATGCCCTCTTCGGCCATCTGCATTCGGCGCCTGCCCTCGAAGGCGAAAGGCTTGGTGACGACGCCCACCGTCAGGATGCCGGCCTTGCGCGCCGCCTGGGCGATGATTGGAGCCGCACCGGTTCCCGTGCCGCCGCCCATGCCGGCGGTGACGAAACACATATGCGTGCCGGCCAGATGGTCCATGATCTCGTCGAGCGATTCCTCGGCCGCGGCTCGGCCGATTTCGGGAAGCGATCCGGCGCCCAATCCTTCGGTGACGTGGGCGCCAAGCTGGATCAGCCGCGTCGCCTTCGACATGGTCAGCGCCTGGGCGTCGGTGTTGGCGGCGATGAATTCAGTGCCCTGAAGCTGCTCGGCGATCATGTTGTTGACGGCATTGCCACCGCCGCCGCCAACGCCGATCACGGTGATCTTGGGTCTCATCTCGGAGATTTCGGGCTTCTTGAACTCGGCCATGCCTGTGTCTCCTTCGCCAATTGCGCGCGCTTCACGACCCACCCGCAGACTGCCTTGAAACCTTGCAATCGAGTGGCATGATGCGAATCACTCCGTTGCGATGGGTAGCCCAAAAAGCCAGACAGCGGCCAGAGGTGCAAGTGCATGCGAGGTCAAGATTTGTGATGACCGTTTTGCACAGCGTGGCAGAGACGCCGTGTGCCTGACAATCAAGCCGTGAGCCTTGGCGCGACGCGTCGCTTGCCGCGCAACGATCGAAGCGTCTATCATGTGCTTGATAAGTCGCTGACTTCGGCGTTCTCGCCGGGCTCGGCCACGCAGAATCCCCAGCGGCGAAACCAGCCGGCCGCACAGATTTCTGAACCGATGAAGCAGCGCCCCGCCGATGGCCGACAAAACACAATTCGGGTTGACCGCCGTCGACACCGTTCCCTTGCATGAAAAAGTCTATCTTGAGCTTGTGCGGGCACTGATGTCCGGCCAGTTCACGCCGGGCCAGAAGCTGACATCGCGAAAACTCGCAAGGGAACTCGGCACCAGCGACATGCCGGTGCGCAGCGCCTTCATGCGGCTGCAAGCGCTGCGGGCGCTCAGCCCGATGCCGAACGGCAGCGTCGAAGTGCCGGCAATATCGGCCGACCGGTTTTCGCAATTGACCGCGGTGCGGACTATCCTCGAAGGCTCGGCGACCGAGCTGGCGACAACACGCATCAACGGCAACAATCTGCGCACGATCCGACGCCACGCCACCGAACTGACATTGGCGGCCCGCAAGGGCGATATCGACCATTATCTGCGCAAGAACCACGACTTCAAATTCTCGATCTATCGCCATTGCGGCAACGAGCAGATGATCTTCCTGATCGAGACCGTATGGATGCAGGTCGGCCCGTTTCTCAGGAATCTCGCCACGGGGTTCGAGGATGACCTCGCCTCCATTCTCGACATTGACTTTCACGAGGAAGTCGTAGCGGCGATCGAGGCTCAGGATGGCGAGCGCGCCCGCGCCGCCATCGTGCGCGACATCGACGAAGGCGCCTCGCACATCCTGCAGCAGGCGAGATTTCCGCAGGCGAGAAACTGATGTGTGTCGCGTTTGTGCGGATTCGGGCGACGCCCCTTGGCTTTCCGGCCCCTTGCCTCTATGTTGCGATCGCAGATCGCGCAATTGGTTTTGAAATGCCTCCCGACATCCCAGCTAGTGACTTGAAAAAATAAGGAAAAGCGCTTGGCGACAGCCAAGTTTGTTTTCCTAAAACTCACAAGCTATTTTTATCAGGGACAGTGCAGCCGGTCAGGTTGCGGCACCTTCGAAAACCAGAGGTCATAAATTGAGCGATGCAATTGCGGACGTTTTGAACTGGCTTGATAGCAGGACCGACATCCAGAGCCTGAGAGCCGCGGTGTGCGACCTCAACGGCATCATGCGCGGCAAGCGCATTCCCGTCGAGCAGGCAAGAAAGGCGCTGGAAGGCAAGCTGCGCATGCCTTTTTCGCTGATCGGGCTCGATGTCTGGGGCGAGGACATCGAAGGCAACACACTGGTATTCTCGACCGGCGATGCCGACGGACTGTGCCAGTGGACGGGGCGCGGCATTCTGCCGGTGGCCTGGACGGCGCATCCGACGGCGCTTGTCCCGCTCTGGCTGGCCGACGAAAGCGGCGCGCCCTATCTCGGCGACCCGCGACGGGCGCTGGCCCGCATCCTCGATCGCTACAAGGCCTTGGGCCTGACCCCGGTCGCGGCAACGGAACTCGAATTCTACCTCGTCGATCCGCAGTCGCAGCGGCCGGTCGGACCGGTCTCGCCGGTAACCGGACGCCGTCTCGATTCCGACGCGGCGCTGTCGATCGACGAGATCGACGACTTCGAATCCTTCATCCATGACGTCTACGAGGCCTGCCGGACGCAAGGCATTCCCGTCGACACGGCCATCGCCGAAAACGGCGTCGGTCAGTTCGAAATCAATCTGAACCATGTCGCGGACGCCTTGCGGGCGGCTGACGATGCGGTGCTGTTCAAGCGCACGGTGAAGGGCATTGCCCGCAAGCACGGCTTTGCCGCCTGTTTCATGGCCAAGCCCTATGGCGACCGGGCAGGCAACGGCTTTCACGTTCATTTCAGCCTGCTCGACGGCGAAGGGCGCAACATCTTCGATGACGGCACCGACCAGGGTTCTGAGACCATGCGCCATGCGGTCGGCGGCCTGCTTGCGGCAATGGCCGAAAGCACGCTGGTGTTCGCGCCGCACTTCAACTCCTACCGCAGGCTGCGCCCGAGATCCTATGCGCCGACCGCAGTCGCCTGGGGTTATGAGAACCGTATGGTGGCGATCCGCATTCCCGGCGGGCCAACCGGTGCGCGCCGCATCGAGCATCGCGTTTCGGGAGCCGACGCCAATCCCTATCTGGTGCTAGCGGCCATATTGGGCGCCGCACTGACGGGCATTGAAAGACAAATATCGCCAGGCGATCCGATCGGCACCGACGGTCAGGGACTCCCGCCGGCAAAGCTGCCGCCGGACTGGGCATCCGCGATCGCCGCCTTCGAGAGCGGGACGCATGTGGCGGAGATTTTTCCAGCCATCCTGCGCGACTCCTTCGTTGCCTGCAAACGCCAGGAATTGAACACGTTCGCGCTCAATGTCAGCGATTTCGAAATCGAGACATACCTCGAAAGTGTTTGAGGCCTGACGGCCCCAGCGGCATTGGTTCCGGCCGATTTTTCGAGCAGCCGCAAAGCACTTGCGGTGGGGTCGCTAACCGGGCATAAACATGATGGTTTTTATCATGTTATGGTTGGGATCACAGGACTTGACCTTCGTTGCGCGCATGGAAAGCCGGATTGAGGGCTTTTCAGTCATTGGCGATCTGAAATGGCATGTCTGGGACGGCGTGGTCGCCGACCTCTGGGATGTCTCATGCGGTGACAAGGCCGAAGGCTATTACGTCTCTCCCGACCCCCGGCTGTTCGTCGCGCTCGATGTGGATGGCGATGGCGCTTTCTTCGTCGAAGACGCCAAGGGCGAATTGCGCCGCCACGACCAGGCTTTTTCCATGGCCTACATACCGGCCGGCGTGCCGATCCGCGGCCGGGTCGAGGGGCTACGGCGGATCCGGCATCTCGACCTGCATTTCGACGCCGCAGCGCTGACGCGCCGCTTCGGCCGAAGCCTTGACCACGAGGCCTTGCGGATGTCGCGCTTCCAGTTTCGCGACGACCGGATCGCCATGCTTGCCGGCATGATTGCCGCCGAATGCGGCAACGACCGGCCTCTGCATGATCTCTATGGCGAGGGCTTGCTCAATGCCTTGTTCGCAAGCCTGTTCCAGATAGACCAGCCTGATACCGCCAGGCGACGGTCGCCGCTCTCGCGCCGCAAGCTGCGCCTCGTCACCGACTACATCGACGCGCATTGCCTGGACAGGATCCGGCTTGCCGATCTCGCCGCGCTGACCGGCCTGTCCGAAACCGCGATGAGCCATGCCTTCAAGGCGGCGACGGGCGTGCCGCCGCATCGCTGGCAAATGCAGGCGCGGGTCGACAGGGCCAAGGCGATGATGGCGCGCGACGCCGCTTCACTTGGCGACATCGCCGAGGCAACGGGGTTTTTCGACCAGGCTCATCTGACGCGTGTGTTCAAGTCGATTGTCGGATTGACGCCCGGCGCCTGGATGAGGAGCACCAGTCGCCAGTGACATTTCCGCAACATCACACCGTGATGTCCCTCGTTTGGACAAGAATGGACAAACTGCCCAATTCCGTCCAATGACCCGCAGATAAGTTGAGATAAATGATCAAGTATCTCAATGTCGACAGGCGGGGACTTTCCTGATGAGCAGAACTTACCGGATGAAGGCGCTTCTGGCGGCCAGCGTCGCCGCGGCCGCGATGATCCCGCCAATGGCCGCGTTCGCACAATCGGTGCAAACCAGCACCCAGCTTGAACCGGTGGTGGTCGAGGGCGACGCCGGCGACGGCGCGGCCGGACCGGTTAAGGGCGTCGTCGCCAAAAAAAGCAGGACCGGCTCCAAAACGGCGACCGACATCAAGGACATCCCGCAATCCGTGTCGGTGGTCGGCCGTCAAGAGATCGACGACCAGGGCGCGCAGAAGGCTGATGAGGCCTTGCGCTACACGGCCGGCGTCTTCGCGCAGCCCTTCGGCCCCGACAGCGACACCAACTGGCTGTACATCCGTGGTTTCCAGGCGACGGCCACCGGCACCTACATGGATGGGCTGCAGCTGTTCAGCTACGGTTTTGGCGGCTTCTATGTCGACAGCTTCGGGTTGGAGCGCATCGAGGTGCTGAAGGGGCCTGCCTCCGTGCTCTATGGCGGCAGCAATCCCGGTGGCCTGGTCAACTATGTCAGCAAGCGGCCGGACTTCGAACGCACGCGCTATGTCGAAACCGGCGTCAACGACGCCGGCAATGTCTATCTCGGCTTCGACATTGGCGACGTCGCCAAGGATGGCGCGGTCAGCTACCGGATGACGGGCAAGGTCGCCGGCGGCGACACCTATAGCGACCTGCAAAATGGCTGGCGCGGTTTCATCTCGCCGAGCATTACGTGGAAGCCGGACGAAGCAACCACGCTGACCATCCTGGCCAACTACAGCCACATCGACGAGAACCACAATGGCGGCAGCTTCCTGCCCTATAGCGGGACGGTGACGGACCACATTGTCGACGGCGTGAATTATGGCCGCATCGACCCGGATGCGAATTTCACCGAGCCGAGCGTCGATCTCTACAAGCGGGAACAGGGCTCGATAGGCTACGAGTTCGAACACACATTCGACAATGACTGGACGGTGCGCTCCAACGCCCGCTTCACCGCCGCCGATATCAATGAGGTCAGCGTCTATCCGAATGGCTGGTCAACCATCGGAGGGCCCACCGATCTGGCCCGCATAAATTTCGACCATGACACCACGGCCAAGACCTTCCTTGTCGACAACCAGATCGAAGGCAAGGTTGTGACCGGTCCTGTCGAACATACGATACTCGCCGGCATCGATTTCAAATACTACAACATCGACCAGGTCCAGTCGTCTGGCCTCTACGACGAAAACTATGACAACCCGATCGACGCCTTCCATCCAGTTTACGGCTCGCCACTGACGCCACGTGTCAGCTACCTCAACCAGGACCTGACGCAAAAACAGCTCGGCTTCTATGCCCAAGACCAGTTGCGCTTCGGCGATGGCTGGCTGGTGACGCTGAACGGCCGCTACGACCGTGGCTGGCTCGACGCCGACAATCGTCCGACCTACTACAGCAGCAGCTCCAGTTCACAGAGCCAGACTGTCGGAGATTTCTCCGGGCGAGCAGGACTGGCCTACGAATTCGACAATGGCGTTATCCCCTATGCCAGCGTCGCCACCTTCTTCAACCCGATCATCGGCACCGACGCGTTGGGTAATCTGTTCAAGCCGGAGGAAGGCACGCAGTACGAAGTTGGCGTGAAATACGTACCGACCTTTGTCGATGGCCTGTTCACCCTGTCGCTGTTTGACCTGACGCGCCAGAACGTCCCTTCCAATGTCACTCTGTTCACGCAGATGCAGACCGGTGAAGTGCGCTCTCGCGGTGTTGAACTCGAAGGCAAAGTGAACGTGACCGACGATTTCCGGGTCACGGGTGCATTCACGGCCTACGACATCGACATCACCAAGGACGCCAACCCGGCGCTCATCGGCAAGACACCCTTCATCGTCCCCGAGATTATGGCTTCCGCCTCGGTCGACTATACGTTCCGCGGCGACTGGTATGACGGCATCTCGATCGGCGGCGGCCTGCGTTATGTTGGCTCTTCGTGGGCCGACAATGAGAACACGGCCAAAGTGCCGGCGGTCACGCTGGCCGATCTGAAACTCGGCTACGAGAAGGAGAATTGGGGGATCGATCTCAACATCACCAACCTCTTCGACAAGACCTATGTGTCGAGCTGCCAGACGACGCTGACCTGTTCCTATGGCGAAGGCCGCTCGTTCAAGCTGAAGGCGCATACGACTTGGTAGTCGACTTGGTTACAGCTTGCCAAACAAGCCAGTGATGATCCATCTGCCCAACAGACGGCAGGTGCTTGCGCTGGCGGCCGCGGCATTGCTGCCACCGGTCGCCGCCAGGGCGGCGGCGATGCGGGTTGCCGCGATCGACTGGGGCATGCTGGAGACGTTGCTGGCACTCGGCATCGAGCCGGTGGCGGCGACCGAACTGATCCAGTTTCGCAAGATCGCGGTCGAGCCGAGAGTGCCCCAATCGGTGACCGATCTCGGGCTGCGCGGCGCGCCCAATTACGAGCTGCTGCGCATCGTCGCGCCTGATGTCATCGTGATCTCCAATTTCTACGAATACCAGCGCCCGATGCTCGAACGCATCGCGCCGGTGTTTGCGCAAGCGGTGTACGAGGCCGGGGTACCGCCCTATATGCTCGCCGAGGCGGCGACGCTGGCGCTTGGCGAAAGGCTGGGACAGCAGGCCGAGGCGAAGCGCTACGCCGATGAGACCGCTGATGAAATCGCGCGGCTGCGCGGCACCTTGCCGCGCGCTTCCGGGCGTCCGGTCTTCGTCATCAGCCTAGGCGATAGCAGGCATTTTCGCGCCTTCGGCAGCGATTCCATGTTCGGCGATGTGCTGACGCTTCTCGGCCTGGTCAATGCATGGACCGACGAGACGAGCTACAGCGCGGCGGCACCCGTCGGACTGGAGGCGCTGGCGCGCGTGCCCGAGGCGTCGATCCTGATCGTTTCGCCACTGCCGGCGGATGTCGGGCGTTCGCTTCCGACAAATGCCTTGTGGAACGCTCTGCCGGCGGTGCGCCAGAACCGCGTTGCCGTCCTGGAGCCGGTCAACCACTTTGGCTGCCTGCCATCGGCACGCCGCTTCGCGCGTCTGGCGACGGCCGCCCTTGCCGGGCAGGCCCATGGCTGAGCGCACTAAAAGCGATCGCGCCGCGACGAGTGCCGCGCTGTTGGCAATCGCCCTGTGGGGCCTCCTCGCGGCTGTGGCAGCGCTCCTGTTCGCATGGCGGGTCGGCATGCAGTGGCCGGCCGCGCCGCCGGGCGACGGCATTGATCTCGATCGTGTCATCCTGCTCTACAGCACGTTGCCGCGCGCCGCCGTGGCGGTGCTGGCCGGCGCCGTGCTCGGCCTGTCCGGCCTGCTGTTGCAGCATGTGCTGCGCAACCCGCTGGCCGAACCGTCGACGCTTGGCATCTCGGCCGGCGCGCAACTGGCGATGACGATCGTCTCGCTTTACGCACCGCTGCTGATGGAGCGGTCGCAGGGCCTGGTCGCTTTCGCCGGTGGCATCGCCACGGTGCTGCTGGTGCTGGCATTGACCTGGCGGCGCGGGCTGGAGCCGGTGTCGGTCATGCTCGCCGGGATGATGGTGGCGCTGACCGCCAGTTCCGTCAGCGCAGCACTGATCCTCGCCAATGGCGATTACCTGTTTTCGCTGTTCATCTGGGGCGGCGGATCGCTGGTCCAGCAGGACTGGGAGCCGACCATCGCGCTGACGGTCAGGCTGGTGGCCGGCGCGGTTGCCGCATTGATGCTGCTGCGGCCGCTGACCATTCTTGGTCTCGACGATGCCTCGGCACGCGGCCTGGGCGTCGCCCGTCACTCAAGCCGCTTTCTCATCATCGCGCTTGCCGTGTGGATGGCGACGTCAGTCGCGGCAGAGGTTGGCGTCATCGGGTTCATCGGTCTTGCAGCGCCGGCGCTGGCCACGCTTTCGGGCGCCCGCACACTGCGCCAAAAACTGATCGCCGCGCCGCTGATCGGCGCCGTGCTGCTGTGGCTGACGGACGGGCTGGTACAGCTGGCCGCCGGTTCCGGTGGCGAACGCATTCCGACCGGCGCCGGCACCGCCCTGCTCGGCGGTCCGCTGCTGCTGTGGCTGTTGCCGCGGCTGCGCCTTCTCGAATGGCCGCATCTCGGCTCCAAGGGGGCAGCACCGCGCAAGGCCAGCCGGCCCCGGCTCATCATCCTGCTTCTGTTTGGGCTGGCGCTTGTCGCTGCCATCGTGGCGCTTGTCGTCGGGCGCGGCCCGGACGGCTGGTCTATTGCTGGGGGAGACCTGTTAACCGATCTCGCCGCGTGGCGTGCGCCGCGGATCGGCGTGGCGGCCGCCGCCGGCGCCATGCTCGCGGCCGCCGGCGTCGTCATCCAGCGGGTCACCGGCAACCCGCTGGCGAGCCCCGAAGTGCTTGGTGTCGGCACCGGCGCCGGTGCCGGCCTGACAGCCGTGCTGATGGTCAGCGCCACGGCCGATCTCGGCTGGCAGCTCGCCGGCTCAGCCCTGGGCTCACTGGTGGCCTTGATTGCCATGCTGGCCCTTGCCGCACGAGCAAAGTTCGGTGCCGAGCGGCTGCTGCTTGCCGGGATCGCCATGAGCGCGCTGTGCAGCGCTGCGATCACCGCGACGATCGCCATGGGCAACGCGCAGTCCTACATCCTGTTGCGCTGGCTGAGCGGCTCGACCGGCCAGGCGTCGACGCTCGATGCAGGGCTAGCACTCGCCTGTCTGTTGCCGCTGACATTGCCGCTGTTCCTTGCCGCCCGCTGGCTGGACATCCTGCCGCTCGGGTCCGACAGCGCACGCGGGCTGGGCGTGCCGGTTGCCGGCGGACGGCTGATGCTGATCATCGTTGCCGCGCTGCTGACCGCGCTGGCCGCCATGGTCGTCGGGCCATTGAGCTTCGTCGGCCTGATCGCGCCACACCTTGCCCGTCTGGTCGGCTTTTCCCGCGCCCGCGTCCATCTCGCCGGAGCGATGCTTCTGGGCGCCTTGCTGATGATCGTATCGGACTGGCTGTCGCGCATGGCGGCCTTTCCCTACGAACTGCCCGCCGGCCTGTTCGCTTCGCTGCTTGGCGGGCCGTATCTCGTCTACCTGCTTGCCAAGGGCGTGCCGCGCCAAGGCTAACGGGTTCCGAAATGCTATGAGGTTCTATCCATAGGGCTAGGCCAGTGCGGCCAAGCTGGCGCGCATCGATCGGTCATGTTCCGGCAGCCGCGATACGGTCGGCAGGCCGCGGGCTTCCTGGGCACCGAAGCCCAACCGTGTCAGACAGGCTCGCGCCAAGGCCGCATTGCTGTCGATGACGACCAATCCATTGATATCGTTGAGGCTGGCGGCCACCACCGACAGTTCGGTGCAGCCGAGCAGGGCTGCATCGGCGCCGGCCGCTTGCGCGATGTCGAGCGCGCGCTCGGTTTCAACCGCCGCATCCGCGATCGAACCCGCCTTGACGAGGCTGATCGCGCTGTCGACGCAGGCCTGAAACTCGGTGTTCGCGGGAAGGCAGAGCTCAAATCCCGCTGCCGACATCCTGTCCTGATAGAAGCCGGAGACCAGCGTGCCTTGGGTGGCGAGAACAGCAACCCGGCCCTGATCCAGGCTGCGACGCGTCTGCGTCACCACAGCATCTCCGATATGGATGATTTCCGCGCGCGAATTCGCCGCCAGTTGGCTGTACCAATGGTGGGCGGTGTTGCACGGCATCGCGATGCGGGCGACGCCGAGCGCATTGAGCGTCGCGACCGCGGCTTTCAAAGGCGCCAGCGGCCCATCATGGCCGGCAAGGATCGCTTCGGTCCTGTCGGGCAGCTGCGGGACACTGAGGATCACGGCAGGCACATGTTCGTTGTCTCTGAGCGCCTGGGTCATCCGGGTCAGCTTGAAGTAGAAATCAGCCGAAGCAAGCGGCCCAAGACCGCCGATAATGCCGAGCTGGGGACGGATGCTGTCGTCGATCATCTGACAGGCTCGGCTTCGAGCTGGTCCGAGGCGGCGTCAGGCTGCGTCGTCTCCCTGTGGCTGGGAGCGATCATTGCCGTGCTCGCCGCGACGGTGCAAACGCTGGCCAGCGTCATGAACGTGTCGACGGCTGCATCCACCGCGACGAACAGGACGAACGCCGCCTCGAAGGGAAGCTTCAGGTAGCCGCAGACGATGGACATCTGGGACAGGATGAGCAGGCTGCCCATACCGCCGGTGGTGAGCGCGAGAAGCGCTGAGATGATGCCGACGAGCACGAGGTCCGAGACTGCAAGCTGGTGGCCGTAAAGCTGGGCGATGAACAGCGCACCCGAAGTGTAGAGCAGCGCCGGGCCTGTACGCAGCAATGCCGCCTGCAGCGGCACGAGCAGTTCGACCACCACCAGGCTGAACCGCAGGCGCTCGCTCAAAAGGTTGATGACCCAAGGCAGCGAGGCGACCGTAGAGCGTGTGGTGATTGCCACCATGAGAAGGGGCTGGCAGGTCTTGATCGTGGTCCAGTAGCTTCGTCGCGACCGGATGGCGATAATGGCAAAGGCCCCGGCAACGAATATGAGGCAGGAAAGACCCATAACCAGCAGGTAACCGCCCATCAGCGTGAGCGGCTTGGTTCCGGTCGACGCGGTCTGGTCCGCGATCAGGATGAAAGTTGCAAAAGGCAACCCCCAGATGAACCAGTTGGTGAGCACCGTGCAGGCCCGGTAGACCGCGTTGAGCGCCTGGGTCAGGCTCATGGACGAAGGCTGGGGAATCTTCCCCATCGCGAGCCCGAAAAGCAGGCAGAACAGCAAAACCTGGATGGTCTGGCCCGAGGCCAGCGCGTTGAAGACGTTGTTCGGCACCAGGTCGAGCAGGATCGAGTGCCCGCCATTGGGGTCGCCATTGGAGGGCGGCGGCTGGAACGGGAAGGCGAGATCGGTGGACACGCTGCCTTGCGAATTGATGAACTCGCCAAGCTCGATGCGCGACTGCGGATTCTCGATCTGGCCCGGCTGCAGGATCAGCGACAGGGTGCCGCTCACCAGCACGCTCAGGAACGACACGACCAGCACGGCCATACCCACCTTGCCGAGGTAGCGGACCGATTTCGGGTCCTGGACCATTGCCGTGATGGAGAAGATGACCGACGAGACCAAATAGGGCAGGACGACCATCTTGAGGAAATTCAGGTAGAGCTGTGCGACAGGGCTGATCGCATGGGCAAAGTCTGGATAGTAGAGGCCGCACATTATCCCTGCAGCAATCATCACAATCGTCGTCACCGGAGATCGCAGGATACGCCTTGCTGCGAGGCGCCAGTCGAAAGGCAGGGGTCCGGCTACCTCGGAGATGGCCATGTCAGGCTTTGCTCCCCAGGCGATAACGGGCGATGATCTCATCCGTGTTGAGAATCTGCTGACCCCGCGCGAGATCGAGATAGAGATCGACAAAGGCCGCGAGGTGCGGATTGTCGGGCCGCACGCCGACTGCGATCGTATCGACCTTGTCGGTCAGCGTGATCGAGCGCGCGACAACCGTCATCGACGGATCGTCGACCATCAGCTTCTTGATCTCGAAATCATCGCGATAGGCCATGTCGATCGTCCCGTTTCGGATCGCATCGATGATCAGATCCCAGCTTGCCAGGCGGTGGATTTGCGCATGCGGGAAGGTCGTGGCCGCATAGGTGGCGAATGAAGAGCCCTCGATCACGCCAAGATCGCCTGAGAAATCACGGACTATCTGTTCGGCCGGTTTGCCTTGCGCGATACGCGCCAGGTTGAGGCGGTTGGCGATCAGCCCTTGCCGCAGCATGGCGTAGGGGCGGGAATAGATGATCGACCGGCCGCGCTGAAGCGTCCGGCTGAGCTTGCCAATCGCCATGTCGGCCTGTCCGGAACTGACCTGACTGACGATATCGTCGAACGTTGCGGCGGATCGGTCGAATACCGGCTCGACGCCAAGCGCCGCGGCGATGCCGTGGGCCAGCTCCATGTCTATGCCATGGTCCCCCGATTCGTCGGCCGGAAAGAACGGATTGGAAGCGAAGGCCGGCATTGCGATGCGCAATGCATCGCCGCTCGCGATAGGTTGAGGGGCGTTCTCCGCCTGCTGTCCCGGAGTGCTGGCTGCGCGGGCTTGCGAGATCAGCAACCCGCCGCTCCCGGCCGCAAGCAGTGTACGACGTGTAACCGACATGCGCGTTCTCAATTAACCCGGGAAAGCTGCAACATGCACAACCCGCGTTAAACAAACGTGTATATTACACTGAGCCTTTTTATGTATTGGACAAGCAGCTTAGCGCCACAAAATATCAGCATTGCCTAATATATTAGGAAAAGCGGAAGGATCGCGTTGCTTCCCGCCGGGCGATCGTCTGGATTGTCAAAACGTCTCGACCCAAGGCCGTAACTCAAGCTCCGAGCTCCAGGCGCTGCGATGCTGGCGATGGACCGCGAGATAGGCCTCGGCGATAGCGTCCGGCGACAGGCGGCGGTCCTGTAGGTCGGGATCGGCTGCCTGTCCGGGCGGCGCGATCTGGCCGTCGATAATGAAATGGGCGACGTGGATGTTCTGCGGGGCGAGTTCGCGGGCCATGGACTGCGCCAGGCCGCGCAGGCCGAATTTCGGCATGGCAAAGCCGGCCGAGCCGGGAAAGCCCTTCACACTGGCAGTGGCGCCGGTGAACAGGATCGAACCGGATCCCCGGACAAGCAGCCGGCGCGCCGCCTGCTGGCCGACCAGGAAGCCGCCATAGGCGCCGACCAGCAATGCCTGTTTGACCGCTTCCGCATCGAGCTCGGCGATCGGGCCGCGTGTGCGTGCGCTGGCGTTGAACACCACGAGCGCCAGCGTGCCGGCCTTGTCGGCGGTGTCGAACAGCCTGGCGACGGACGCAGCGTCGGCGACATCCGTCTCAACGGCCAGAGCACCGGTTTCGCCGATCAGAGCGCTGAGCTTCTCGACGTTACGGGCGGCCAGAACCACGCGAAAGCCTTCCCGGGTGAGAAGGCGCGCAAGCGAGGCGCTCAGACCAGCGCCCGCGCCTGCAATAACGGCCACATTGGATGAGGTCATGATTTTCTCTCCCTTGCGGATTTCGGCGGAAGCGTTCGCCAGACCAGACAAGGTCGCGCCTTCGGGGCTGACAGGCAAGAGGTGGCATCTCGTTGGCTGTTGAACCAGACGGGCTGCAGAAACGACGTTGCGCGGTCCAACATCGCCTGTGGAGCTACGAAAGCCGCTCGGCCTTCAGCACCGAGACCGCCACTTCGAAAGGGACAAGGCTTGGACCTTGCCCGCCGCCCGGATTCATTAGACCAACATTTTGGCGGTAGAATCGTCAGGTTTCGTAAAGCTGTCGGCGATCTCATCAATGGGACTGGAGCGTGGTCCCGAAAAGTGGGAAACGGTTTTCGGAAAAGATTATGCTCAACAAGGAAACGATTATGGAACCAATCTGGGCCGTCGGCCTGATGACCGGCACGGTGCTGGACGGCAACATCGACGTCGCGCTGATCAAGACCGACGGCGAACGTATCGAGGATTTCGGCACCTATCGGCTGATGCCCTATCCTCCGTCGATCCGCTCCCTGCTGGAAGAGACGCTGACGGAGGCGCGGGCATGGAACTTTGACGGGCCGGAGCCGGCGATCTTCCGCACCGCGGAGGAAGCCCTGACGCGTGCCCAGTCAGCAGCCGTCAAGGAATTGGTCGAAGGCTATGGCATGACGATGGCCGATATCGGCGTCGTCGGTTTTCACGGCCAGACCGTTCTGCATCGCGCGCCGCAGGCTGGACGGCTGGGCCAGACAAGGCAACTCGGCGATGGTGAGCTGATGCATGCCATATTGGGTACCAAGGTCGCTTACGATTTCCGCTCGGCCGACATGCGCGCCGGGGGGCAAGGCGCGCCGCTGGCCGCGGTCTATCACACGGCGTTGATGCGCGGCGCCGGCGCCAATGGCGAGGTGGCCGTACTCAATCTCGGCGGCGTCGCCAACATCACCTGGTGGGATGGCGCCGACAATGTCGTTGCCTTCGACACCGGCCCCGCCAACGCGCCGCTGAACGATTTCATCAAGTCGAAGGGGCTCGGCGAGATGGACCGCGACGGCGCGCTCGGCGGTGCGGGCAAGGTGGACGAGGCGCGGCTGGCCAAGCTGCTGCAGCACCCCTATCTCACCAAGCCCTATCCCAAATCGCTGGACCGTTTCGACTTCGGCGCCGCCATGGCGGACGGGCTGGATGCGGAGGATGGCGCGGCACTGCTGACCGCCTTTACCGCTGGAGCCGTCGGCAAGGCACTCGACCTCTTACCAAGCCGTCCGAAAAAACTGGTGGTCAGCGGCGGCGGCCGCCACAACCCGACCATGATGGCGATGCTGACCAGCCGTGCCGGCGTCGAAGTGGTGCAGGCCGAGAGCCTCGGCTGGAGCGGCGACGCGGTCGAGGCGGAGTGTTTTGCTTTCCTGGCGGTGCGCGTGCTGCGCGGCCTGCCGATCAGCTTTCCGAGCACGACCGGCGCACCGCGGCCGATGCAGGGCGGAAAACTCGCCGGTTAGAGCCTCTTCCATCCCGGAACGGGATGGGATGACCTTTCCCGCCCGGCCGACTTTCAGGCGATGCGGCTTTTTGCTCAGGTTTTGCAGTCGAAAGTTCTTCGGAATAGTCGAAAAGCTTTTCCGCCGGGACCCACTGTCATCCAACCGTTAAGAAGAATTAATACAAGACAACAGCGATCTTGTTTTCAGCTGACGCCTCATTTCGCAGGCGTATGGCCATTGATGCGCGCCTACATAGCGGCGGCAGTATAGTTGGGATTCAATTTATGTTGTCAGCAGGTTTAGCCTTATTGCGCGGTGCACGGCCGACGGTTTCGGGGGCGGCAACTGCGCTCGCCCTTGCAATCATCGGGGCCATGATCGGATCCGCTGCGCGGGCTGAGCCCATTCGCGGTGCGGGGTCGACACTGGCCGCGCCGATCATCGGCAAGTGGGCAACGACATACAAGGCTGCACGCGCCGACGGCGGCGACTTCTTCACGCTGGACTGGACCGTCGATTATGAACCGGTCGGATCCCTTGCCGGCCTGATGCGGCTTGCGCAGCCCGAACTGGATTTCGCCGCCACGGATGTTCCCGTGCAGGCTGATGATCTCGCCAGGAACGGCCAGCAGCAATTTCCGATCGTCATGGGCGGGATCGCGGTGGTCGCCAATCTCGATGGCCTGCCGGAGCAAGGTCTGCACCTCTCCGGCCCGGTGATCGCCGACATCTATCTGGGCAAGATAAAGTCCTGGTCCGATCCTGCGATAAGGGTGCTCAATCCCGACATAGCCCTTCCCGATCTCGCCATCAGCGTCATCCACCGGCAGGACGGTTCGGGCTCAACCTATGTCTTCACCGAGTTTCTGTCATCGACAAGCGAAGACTGGAAGACGAAGCTTGGAGCCGACACTCTGATCGACTGGCCGCTCGGGACAGGCGCGGAAGGTACGCAAGCGCTTCTTCGTGCCGTGGCTGCGAGCAAGGGGGCGATTGCCTACGCCGAATACGGCCAGGTTCTTCGCGCCGGCCTTCCCTTCGCAGCGGTCCAGAACAAATCCGGCAAGTTCGTCAAACCGGACCCGCAGGGCGTGCAAGCAGCGGCCACCTCCGTCGCCTGGGGGGAAACGACCGACTTCTTCGCCTCCCTCACCAATCGCAGCGGAGATGGTGCGTACCCGATCAGCACGGCGGTGTTCGCCGTTGTCCAGGTCGCGGGGCGTTCGGAACATCGCTATCGCCGCGTGCATGATCTTTTCCGGCTCGCCTTCGCGCAAGGTGCCGGCGACGCCACCGCACTCGGCTATGTGCCGCTGCCGAAAGCGCTCATTGGCCAGATCGAACAGTATTGGGCAAGGCAATTGCCGGTCGGAAACTGACCCGAACGAAAGCTGCCTTGCGCAGCAACTGAACTTCATACCGCGTCGTCGTGGCGACTTGTTGGGGGCCTGCCTGAAATGGACATAGATATCTTCAAGGACATCCTCGTGCCGGTGATCGGCGGCTTGGGCATCTTCATGCTCGGTCTGGATTTCATGGCAAACGGCATCCAGGCGCTGTCGGTCAACCGGATGCGCGACTTTCTCGCCAAGGCAGCCGGTACGCCGGTCAAAGGCGTGCTGGCGGGAACGCTGATCACGGGCGTCATCCAGTCGTCGACGGCGATGAGCGTCATGGTCGTCGGGCTGGTCAATGCCGGTGTCATCGCCCTGCGGCCGGCGATCAGCGTGATCATGGGCGCCAACATCGGCACCACGCTCGGCAACGGGCTCATCGCCCTGCCGCTCGGTCCGCTCGGATTGATCCTGGCCGGCGTGTTCTCGCTGGTCTACTGCTTCGCCAAAAGCGAAAAGGTGAAGAACATAGCGCTCGCCTGCATGGGTTTCGCTCTGATCTTCTACGGCCTCAACCTGATGACCGGCGGCCTGCGTCCGCTTCGCAACCTGCCGGAAGTCATGGCGCTGCTGCAGACGCTGACGGCCGACTCCTACCTCAACCTTTTCAAATGCGTGTTCATCGCCGCCGGCGTGACCGCGATGATCCACTCGTCCTCGGCGACGATCGGCATCGTCATGGGCCTTGGCGCGGCGGGCATTCTCGACTGGACAACCGCCGTCGCCTTCTCGCTCGGCGCCGATCTCGGCACCACGATCACGTCGTGGATGGCTTCGCTCAACCTTTCGAAGAACGCCAAGCGGACCGCCTATGCGCACATCTCGTTCAACATCATCGGGGTGTGCATCACCATCCCTCTGTTCTTCGTCTCCATCCAGGTGCTGGAATGGGCCATGCAGTTCTTCGGCGGCGATCCGGCCGTTCCGGTGATTGTCGACGGCAAGGAGACCTTCCCCCTGGTGCCGGTCGCGGTCGGCCTCTACTCGACCTTCTTCAACGTCTTCAACACAGTGCTGCTATTCCCGTTCATCGGCGTGTTCGAGCGGGTGCTATCGCGTGTCGGCCACACGGATGCCGACGACGCGGAGGATTTCTCGACGCCGAAATTCCTCGACCGCAAACTGGCCAGCGATTTTGCCAAGGCCATTCCCGCCGTGCAGCAAGAGACGGCCCGCCATCTGGAGGCCGGCGCCATGTTCCTCGACATCGCACGCTCTTCCAAGAAGGCGCCGTCGGATCCGGGCGAGCACTATCTGGCGACCGACATCCTCAGCCGCGATATCCGCGCCTACACCGCCGCGCTGATGAAGGAGGATCTGCCTTACGAACAGCTCGATCTGATCGCCAGCCTGATCGAGGAAGCCGACTTCACGGCCGCCCTGACGGAATCAATGCATCAGGTGGCGCGCCGCGTCAGGCGCGAGAAGTTCAGCAACCCGGCGCAAGCCATCGTCGACGTCGCGCTGAACAAGCTCGACACGTCGCTGCGCGAAATCTTGCCTACTTACGGAATTTCCAGCCCGCAGATGCCGGCCGGCCATGTAAATCTGCCCGGGGTCGAGGAACTGCGTGCCCGCACGCTGGCGCTCGGACCGAATGCCGGTGCCGCCGAACGCGGCACGATCCTGGCCCTGCTCGGGTCGATCGAGCGTGCGGAAATCCTGATCCATCGCATCGATGCCGAGCGCAGATCCGTAAACCGCCAAAGCGTGCTCGCCCGTGCGTCGGCACGCAAGGAAACCAGAGCAAGCCCGATGGGAGACCCAGGCCTGGTTCCGGCCGAGTAACGGTCCGCCGGACCATAACCACCTTCGTTCGGATTGCGGGTCAGGCAGGAAGACAGTCCATCCCGGTTCCGCCGGGATGGATCAGGCCAACGCCAGCCTCTTCTGTAGAAAGATGCGGCTGCGGCCGATAGGGAAATCGGCAAGCGTTCCAAAGGGCTCGTAACCCTGACGCTGGTAGACCTTGGCGGCGTTCGGATTGAAGGTGTCGATCCAGGCGTTTCGACAGCCGCGCGCCACCGCTTCGTGTTCGGCCGCATCCAGCATCTTGCCGGCCATGTGCTGGCCGCGCAGCCGCTCATCGACCCAGAGCCATTGCACGTAGAGCCAGCCCCAGGCGGTGTAACCGGAAATGCCGGCGACGACCGCGCCATCCTCGTCGCGCACAAACACCACAAGCGCCTTCCTTTCGGATGCGCCGACATCGCCGTCGTTGAACGCCGTCAGCCGTTCACCGAGAAAGGCGAGTTCTTCCGGCAAGGGATTTGCCGTCGTTTCAAGCGTCGTGTTCATCGCTTTTCCGAGATGGTTGCGTGTCGGCGTCGCCGCCATTGCGAAACTCTGATGCGGCAATGCCGTAGCGCTTGAGTTTGTCATAAAAGGTCTTGCGCGGTACGCCGAGCGCATCGATGGCGCTGCGCACCTCGCCACCATGGTCGCGCAGCGCGTCGCGGATGAGCTGTGCTTCGTATTGGCCGACCCGTTCGGGCAATGCTGCCGTAGGCTCCGGCGAATGCGCGGAGACCGCCCTCCTCTCATCTTCCGGACCGAGGCCGAGCGCAACACGGTCGGCAAAATGGGCAAGCTCGCGCACATTGCCTGGCCAGTCATGCGACTGGAGATGATCGCTGACAGCTGCATTCACCTTGGCGACGGGCCGGCCGAACCGTTCTGCCGCCTTGCCGAGGAAATGCCCAAACAGCATCGGGATATCGCCGCGACGCTCGCGCAGCGGCGGGATGCGCAGCGTCACCACGTTAAGGCGAAAATACAGATCCTCGCGAAAATCACCGCGTTGGTCCGACCGCCCCAGATCGACCTTGGTCGCGGCGACGACCCTGAGATCGATGCGCCTGATGTCGTTCGAGCCAAGTGGAGTGAGGCTGCGTGTTTCGAGCACGCGCAGCAGCTTGACCTGGAGCGCCGGCGGCATGGATTCGATCTCGTCGAGAAACAGCGTGCCGCCGCTGGAATGCTCGATGCTGCCGATCCGCCGCCGCTGCGCGCCGGTGAACGCGCCCGCCTCATGGCCAAACAACTCGCTCTCGATGACCGTCTCCGGCAGCGCACCGCAATTCAGTGCCACGAAGGGTTTTGCGCGCCGTCGCCCCCATCTGTGCAGGAGGTCCGCCACCACTTCCTTGCCGGTTCCCGTTTCTCCCTCGACCAGCACATCGACGTTCATGTCGGCAATCTGGCGCAAGGTCTCGCGCAGTCGCTTGATGGCAGGAGCCTCGCCGATCAGCGGCAGGCCGTCAGTGGCGAGGGCCGCGGCTTCGCGCAGCCGCCGGTTCTCCATCACCAGCCGTCGCTTCTCACTCGCCCGTTTCAGCGCCTCGACAAGGCGGTCGCCGGCATAGGGTTTCGAGATGAAATCGTAGACACCGTCCTTGAGCGCGGCCACTGCGAGATCGACGTCGCCATGGCCGGTGACCAGGATCACGGGTATGTCCGGGTCGATCGCCTTGATGCGATCGAACAGCTGCAGCCCGTTCATGCCCGGCATGCGGATGTCGCTGACCACCACGCCTTCAAAGGTCCTGTCGACAACGGCAAGCGCTGCCTCGGCGGCGTCGCGCGCGACCACAGCGAAGCCGGCAAGCTCGAGCAATTGCGTTGTGGCGTGCAGCAGGTCCGCATCGTCGTCGACGAGCGCCACCAGCCCTGATCCCTCAATCATTCAATTCGCCTCAAATCGATGGTGAAGGATGCGCCGATGCCATTGCCGGGATCGAGCCGCAGCGTGCCGCCCAATTCCTGGGCGATCTCCTGCGAGATCACCAGCCCGAGGCCAAGCCCCTTCTCCTTGGTGGTCTGGAACGGCATGAACAGATTGCCGGCTGCTTCCGGGCCGAGACCTGGGCCGTTGTCGCGCACCGAAATCAGCACCCTGTCGTCGTGCTCGGCAAGTTGGATCTCTATGCGGGGATCGGGCTGGTCCTTCATAGCGTCCAGCGCATTCTGCAACAGATTGACCAGGATCTGCTCCAGCCGGATGCGGCTCGCCATGACCGCCGGCGAGGCGGTGCCCCGCGGCTTGACGATGGTCACGCCGGAATCGCGGATGCGGCCGGACAGCAGCGACAGCGCACCGTCGATCGCCTCGCGCACCGGCAGCGGCGAAGCGGCGACACCCGGCCGCCGGGCGAAAGTGCGCAAGGTGCCGGTGATCGCGCCGATGCGCTCGGTCATCGACACGATCGACGTCAGATTGCCGCTGGCCGGTTCGGTTTTGCCGGTTTCGAGAAAGCGGCCCGCATTCTCGGCATAGGTGCGGATAGCGGCGACCGGCTGGTTGATCTCGTGCGCCACGCCGGCGGCGATTTGGCCGAGGATGGAAAGCCGGTTGGCCTGGGCGAGGTCGTCGCGCAGCCGGCGCACCTTGGCTTCAGCATTCTCGCGCTCGGCGATTTCACCGGCAAGTGCGGTGTTGGAGCGGGTCAACTCGGCCGTTCGCGTGCTGACTCGGCTCTCCAGTTCGGCATTCATCCGCGCCAGCGCCTCTTGCCTCAGCCTGCGCGTTCGCCGGCGCCGGGTCAGCACGTAGGCAAGCAGGCCCATCAGCAGCAGACCAAGCAGCGTGGTGAGCCGCGCCGTGTTGGCGGCCGATGAAAGAGCAGCGTCGGCGGGAGTGAGCAGCCAGAGACGCCAGCCAGGAACAGCAGCGGGCAAATCCTGCACCACCTCGACGAACTGGCGCGGTTTTCCCGCGTTGTCGATCGTCGCCAGGCCGTCACCAGCGCCGCGCCGGATCGGCAGCGGCTCGAAGCCTGCATCGGCCAATTGGAGCTGCTCGTGGGCTGCGGCGGTGTCCTCGGCCGACAGTGGCGCCAGCGCACGGAACCGCCAGTCGGGCTGGCTGGTAGCCAGCACCACGCCGCGTTCATCAGTGATGAACACAAGGAAACCGCTGGAACGCCAATTGGCTTCGACGCCGTCGAGTTCGACCTTCAGCACCGCAACGCCAAGCGGCTTGCCGCCATCGTCGACGCGGCTGGCAAGGTACAGCCCCGGTCTGCCGCTGATTGTGCCGAGGCCATATTGGCTGGCAGCACCCTTGCTCATCGCTTCCTGGAAATAGTGCCGAAAATTGTAATCGATGCCGACAAAGCTCGCCGGTTCGTCGGCATTGCTGGCTGATATAGCGATGCCTGCCGTATCGATGATGTAGATGGCGGATGCCGAGGCATCGCCGGCAATCGACTTGAGCTTGTCGTTGAGGGCCTTTTCTTTCATTTTTCCGGCCCGGCGCAGAGCGCCGCGCACCGCATCGTCTCTGGCCAACACCAGTGGAACCAGGCGCTGCTTTTCGATTTCGCCGGTCAGGGTTCCCGCCGCCAGCGGCAGTGCGGCGAGTGCCGTCTCGCGCAGATTATCGGCCGCCTGGCCGGAGGCGATGCGCCCGGCAATGGCGATCACGCCGGCCAGAAAGGCAAGAGCGACGACCACGGCAACCCAGCGGCCATCGCGCAGCCGCGCCACGGCCTCGCGCAGCAATCCACGGCCGGCAAATCCGGGGGATCCGCTATCGGTGCCTGCTTGCGGCGTCTGCCCTCTCCCCTTTGCTCGCGGCCTTTCGGCCAGTGTAATGCGAAAATCCGCCCAGGCAAACACTGCCTGTGCGGAAATCCGCACAGGCTTTGGCCGCATGACGTCAGACAAAGGCGGAAATCCCGTGGTTCCGGCCTTTCCGCGAACTGGCACAGCGCTTGCAAAACTCCCTGGCAGCGGCGTGCGACCGGAGCGCCGCGATGGGAGAAGTCACGCAGGGCGCTCCGCCCCATCCGGCCAGGGAGAGTTCGATGCACATCGCAGACCATTCAGGCGCGTCTTCCGCGCAGCGCAAGCCTTTCTATGCCCAACTCTACGTGCAGGTGCTCGTCGCGATCACCGTCGGCATCCTGCTCGGCCATTTCTATCCGTCGGTCGGCGAGAGCATGAAGCCGCTCGGCGACGCCTTCATCAAGCTGGTCAAGATGATCATCGCCCCCGTCATTTTCCTGACCGTGACTACGGGCATTGCCGGCATGAGCGACCTGCAGAAGGTCGGGCGTGTCGCCGGCAAGGCGATGCTCTATTTTCTCACCTTTTCGACGCTGGCTCTGATCATCGGCCTTGTCGTCGCCAATGTCGTGCAGCCGGGCGCCGGCTTCAACATCGACCCGGCGACGCTCGACGCCTCGACCATCAGCAATTACGCCGCCAAGGCGCACGACCAGTCGGTCACCGGCTTCCTGATGAACATCATCCCGTCGACCATCGTCGGCGCCTTCGCCGACGGCGACATCCTGCAGGTGCTGTTCTTCTCGGTGCTGTTCGGCATCGCGCTGGCGTTGGTCGGCGACAAGGGCACGCCCGTGCTCAATTTCCTGCAGGCGCTGACGACACCGATCTTCAAGCTGGTCAGCGTGCTGATGAAGGCGGCCCCCATTGGTGCCTTCGGCGCGATGGCCTTCACCATCGGCAAATACGGCATCGGCGCGGTGATCAATCTCGCTATGCTGGTCGGCACCTTCTACGTGACGTCGTTCCTGTTCGTGTTCGTCGTGCTTGGCGCGGTCTGCCGCTACAACGGGTTCTCCATCCTGTCGCTGATCCGCTATATCAAGGAAGAGCTGCTTTTGGTGCTGGGCACCTCCTCATCGGAAGCCGCCCTGCCCTCGCTGATGGAAAAGATGGAGAAGGCCGGCGCCAAGCGCTCGGTCGTCGGCCTGGTCATCCCAACCGGCTATTCCTTCAACCTCGACGGCACCAACATCTACATGACGCTGGCGGCGCTGTTCATCGCACAGGCGACCAACATCCACCTGTCTATGGGTGACCAGATCCTGCTGCTGCTGGTGGCCATGCTTTCCTCCAAGGGTGCCGCCGGCATCACCGGGGCCGGCTTCATCACCCTTGCGGCGACGCTTTCGGTGGTTCCGGCGGTGCCGGTCGCCGGCATGGCGCTGATCCTCGGCGTCGACCGCTTCATGTCGGAGTGCCGGGCGTTGACCAACTTCGTCGGCAATGCTGTCGCCACGCTGGTGGTGGCTCGCTGGGAAGGCGAACTCGACGAGGCCAAGCTGGCCAGAGCGCTGGCGGGCACGGCCGACGATAGCCTGCCGGCGGACGTTGTTCCCGCCGAGTAATGACGCGCGGTCAATGCGTAAAAGGCCGGAGGCGTGCTGCCTCTGGCCTTTGTCATGCAGGTCGCAACGTCAGACCGTGCCGGTCTTGCTCAGCGGCGTGTCCGGAAACGTGCTTGGGCCGACAGGCATGCGGGCTGCCAAAGTGCCCCCGTCGTCGAACAGCACAAGGCTGGCGGCGCCGACGAGCCCGGCATGGCGGCCGAGCTGGGCCTGAACGACCGGCACGTCGCGATAGGCGCGCATAGCCCGTTGCCTGATGGTCGCCTCGATGGTCGGCAGCATCAGGTCGAGCCCATTGGCGATGCCACCGCCGACGACCAGCACATCGGGCGAATAGAGATGTAGGAGATTGGTGAAGCCAATGCCCAGCCAGCGCGCTTCCTCCTCCAGCAAGGCCGAGGCAAGAGCGTCCTGCAGCCGTGCCGCCTCGACGACATGGCGGCCGGTCACCTCCGCGTCCGCTGACAAGCGTCGCAAGGTAGAGCCGTCTCCGGCTGCCGTGGCGGCGCTGGCGCGGCGGCCAAGTGCCGTTCCCGACGCGATGGCCTCGAAGCAGCCAACGACACCGCATACGCAGCGCTCGCCTTCATTGGTGATGGTCATGTGACCGATCTCGGCGGCAAGGCCACGGCGGCCATGCAGGATGCGCCCGTCGACGACGACACCGCCGCCAATGCCGGTGGAAACCGTGACGAAGACCAGCGAGCGAGCGCCATGGCCGGCGCCGAAGCGCCATTCGCCGAGCGCCGCGGCATTGGCGTCGTTCTCCAGCCGCACCGGCAGGCCGAGCCGCCGTTCCAGGATGTCGGCAAGCGGCACGTCCAGCCAGCCGGCGAGCGTCGGCGGGCCGACGGCGATGCCGGCCAGCGGATCGAGCGGCCCCGGTGCACCGACGCCGACGCCGACGATCGAAAGTGCCGGGGCCTCGGCATGGACTGTCGCCGCCAACGCCTCGATCTGGCCGATTACCACATCGGGACCGGCCTGCGCCTGCGTCGGCACCGCCGCGAATGCCAGGATCTTGCCGTCGCGGTCGACCAGGGCGGCGCGAAGCTCCGTCCCGCCAAGATCGATCGCAAGGGCGGCTTCTGATGTCATGCCGCGACCTTCAAGCCGTGCAGCCAGCCAATGCGGCCGGCGAGGTCCTTGTCACCGAAGGCGAGCGAACCGAGAACCACGGTTTCGGCCCCGGCGGCACGCAGCAACGGCACGGTCTCGTGGCGGATGCCGCCATCGGCCGCCAGAACCACTTGTGCCTCGCGGCCGGCCTCTCTCAGGATGGCGCGGGCAGCGCCCAGCCTGTCGCAGGCCTTGTCCGACAGGCTCTGTCCCTTGACGCCGATTGCGGTTCCAAGAAGCGTCACGAAGGCGACTTCCGGGACGAAGGCCGTCACTGCTTCTACAGGCGTCTCCAGCCTGAGTACGACGCCGGCCTCGGCGCCGAGCTCCCGCGCCAGCCGCACGGCGCGCAATCCGGCTTCGCCATTCTCGGCATGGACGCTGATCATGTCGGCGCCGGCTTCGATGAACTGGCGCGTCTGCGCCTCGACGATTGCTTCATCGACCATCAGGTGGACATGGATGGGTTTCGCCGTCAGCCCCGCAATGCGGGCGACGAGATCGGGGAAGAACAGGAAGGACGGTGCGAAATGACCGTCCGCCACATCGATATGATGAAGATCGACATAGGGCTCGATGCGCTTCAAGTCGTTTTCGAAATTGGCGAGATTGGCCGACCAGAGCGAGAATTCGGCGATCATCCGGTCGCGCGGCAATGCGGCGATGGCGGCCGGGCCTGAGAGAGGTTTCGAGATCATGACTGGTCCTGGTTGTTGAAATTCATGTCGAGAAAGTCCGCGATGGCGGCGCGAATTTCGGCGAAATGGCACTCCTTGTCGGTGGCCTTCGGCATCACCTCGGCAAAGGTCGCATTGGGGATGGCGTCGGCGAGGCTGCGGGCGGCGGCCAGCGGATGGACGAGATCGATGCCGCTGCCGATGACGAGCGTAGGGAACGCAAGGCCAGCGGCGGCTGCCCGCGTCACGCCAGGTCCATCCTCTGCGATCGCCTGCATCACCTCGGCGAAGACGGGCGCGTTTTCGCGCGCGAAGAAGCCGAGCAGGGAAGCAAGATTGTCCGGCGCTTCGGTGCGAAAGCGGGCGGCCGTCGCGGACGCCGCGAAGATATCTCGCGCCTGCGATAAAGGACGGCTGCGGATGAGCTCCGCCACTTCCACGTAAGGGCGCATGTTTTGCGGCGCCGCCTCGAAAGCCCAGGCAGGGCGCACAAGCACGAGACCGGCGACCCGGTCCGGGTGCCGGGCGGCAAGCTGCAAGGCAATGGCCGCACCCATCGAGATGCCGCCGGCGATGAAACGGTCGAGGCCGGCCGCATCCGCGGCGGCCAGCACATCATCGGCGAACATCGCGATCGAAAACGGGCGCTTGCTACCGGCGCCGGAACCGCCCTGCGCGCGGCATTCGACGGTCAGCCGACGGTATGAAGGACCATCGGGAAAGTTCTGCGCGACCTGCGCTGCGTCACCGCCGAGGCCATGCTGGAAGACGACGGGAAGCCTGCCCTGCCCCGTGTCGAAGACACGAAGCGCTGCATCGTCGCGAAGCAGGATCGTCGGGGCGGCGCCCATCAGAGGAGCCTTCGCAGAAAGGCGGCGACATCGGGGGCTTCGTCGGCGGACAGGCCGTGGGTGACAAGCGGTCCGTCGAAGCCCGCTGCCTTTAGCCGTGCAACAAAATCCGGAAAATCGACAATGCCTTGTCCTGATGTGGCAAAGCGACCGTCACCATGACGGTCCTTGGCATGCGCCATGGCGATGTGGCCGGCGGCCTCGTCGATCGCGGCGGCAACGATAGCTCGCGCCTCGCCGGGCGTGGCGTGTTCGAACAGGTTTGCCGGATCGAGCACGATCTTCAGATGCTTCGATCCCATCTCGGCGATCAGCCGGGTCGCATCCCTGGCCGAGGTGACGATGTTGGCCTGCTCAGGCTCGATGCCGAGATCGACACCGGCACCTTCGGCCAGCGCCAGCGCCTTCGCCATCTCGGCGGCCATGTCGGACCAGGCGGCCGGATCGGCATTGTCGGGATGATAGGCCCACTGATCGGCGGCGTTGCGCGAGCCGGTGCAGAGCGTGACCAGCGGGATGCCGAGGGCAGCAGCAGCCTCGATGACGACGGCGAGACGCCGAAGGCCATCGTCGCGCACGGCTTTGTCGGGATGCGCCATGTTGTAGGTGCCCGACAGTGCTGCGAGTGAAACGCCGTTCGACTGCGCGGCGGCACGGACGGAGGCGATGGCGTCCGCCGGCACAGCATCCGGCATCGACGGCAGGCCGGCACAGGCCAGATTGAACTGCGTCGTCTCATAGCCAGCTTGCCGCACCGCCGTCAGCACGGCTGCCGGTTCAGTGCCCGGAAAAGTCTTGGCGAAAATGCCGAGACGCATCACACCGCCCCCGAAGCCGAGGCGAGTTCGACTCGCTCGCCTGATACCACCGAACGCGCGATGGCGACCATGGCGCGGATCGAGGCGATGCCGTCCTCGACATTGGCGCCACGCATCGGCGTGCCGTTCAGCACCGTGTCGGCAAGTCCTTCCAACTGGCGGCGGAAGAAATGGCCATCGGCGCCGAGCGGCTTGTGGGCCGTGGCGGTCTTCTCGTGAAATATCTCCACCTCGCTGGCGCGGAAGTACCAAGGGTTGAATGTCCTGGCGATAACGGAGCCGTTCTCGCCATAGAGCTGAAAACCTTCGTGCCAGTCCATGCGCACGGCAACCGTCAGGTCGAGATGGCCGAGCGCGCCGCTGGCGAACTCGGTTTCGACGAACCAGCAATAGGCGCCGAATTTCTCATTGAGGCGGGCGCGCACGGCGACGATATCGCCGCACAGGAAACGCGCCGTGTCGACGAGATGCGAGCCATGGGCCAGCATGAAGTATTGCCTGAGATCGGCCTTGGGATTTCCGGCTGGCTTCCTGGCTAGCCTGCTGGTGACGGGCAGCGGCTGCACGGCATCGGTGTTGGTGTAGCGATGGGTGGAATCGCAGTACCAGGCCTTCAGCGCCAGCACTTCGCCGATCTCGTCGCGAACGAAGTCGCGCGCGGTCTCCAGTGCCGGATCGAAGCGCTTCATGTGGCCGACCTGCAGGATCTTGCCCGAGCGCCTGACCGCTTCGGCCAGCGCCTCGCCCTCCTCGACCGAGGTGCCGATCGGCTTTTCACAGAGAACATGCTTGCCGGCGTTGAGCGCCCTGATCGACATCGGCACGTGATAGGCGTCCGACGTGGCGACGATCACCGCTTCCAGCTCAGGATCAGCGAGCATTGCCTCATAGTCGGAATACATCTTCTGCGGCTCATAGGTCGCGCCCATGCGGGCAAGCAGATCGGGTGCCGCATCGCAGATGGCGTAAAGGTCGGCATTGCCAGCTTTCACGCAGGATTCCAGATGCGCGAACTGCGCGATGGGGCCGCAGCCGAGCACGCCGACCCTGAGGCGTCTGTCCTGTTTCTTGATCATCGTCTCGTTCTTCAGGCGCCGTAGCTGCGCATCGTCTGGCGGTTGGTCTTGACCGCGCCGGCAGGATCGGCGGCGGCCGTTTCGGATTCTTCCTCCAGCACCAGCCAGCCGTTGAAGCGCGGTGCGGTGTTGGCGATCTCGATGACCGCAGGCGTGTCGCAGACGCCCTTGCCGAGCATGGCCCAGGTGCCGTTGGCATAGACGTCCTTGAGGTGGATGTAGCGGATGCGGTCGCGGTAGGTGCGCAGCGTATCGGACATGTCCTTGTGGCCGCGCAGTATATGGCCGGTATCCGGTACCCAGCCGACCAGGTCGGGGTCGAGCAAGGCAAAGATCGTGTCGTAGTCGGCGCGGTCGAACAGCAGCGTGTTGTGGTGCGAGCTTGGATGCACCGCAACCTGGAGGCCGGCCTTGCGTCCGATCTCGCCGGCCTTGTTGTAAACCTCGGCGGCGATGGCGAACTTATCCTCGCGCGGGCCGTCGGACACCATCGTGGCCGAGCCCATCGATACCAGCGCATTCGGGAAGGCGGCGGCGAAATCGATCCAGCGCTTGGCGGTTTCGAGGTCGGCGCCGATCTCCTCCTTCAGCGTAAAACCACTGTTCGAGCCAAAGGCGAAGGAAACCAGCGTCAGCCCCGACGCCTTCAGCGCGGCGGCGAACTCCTCCGGCTTGTCGCCATAATGTCCGATCATGGTGTCGGTGATCTCGATGCCGGCATAGCCACCGTCAGAGATCGCCTTCAGCAGATCGTCAGGGCCGCCGGTGAACCGGTCTCCCAGCATTTCCCAGGTGAAGGTCTGGCAGCCGACTTTGAGGTCTTTCACGTTCATCCTTTCATTCCTTGATATCGCCTATTGCTTGATGCCACCCTGAGTCGCCGTGGGATGGACATCCTACTTGACCGAGCCCGCGGTCATGCCGGCGAGGAAGTACCTCTGGGCAACGAGGTAGATGAGCAAGAGCGGTAGCGAGCCGAGCACGCTCATCGCCATCATCTGGTTCCATTCGAAGGCATGCTGCCCCATCAACAGCTGGATGCCGATCGGGACGGTGCGCATGGACGTCGATTTCGTCAGCGTCAGCGCAAAGAGAAATTCGTTCCAGCACAACAGGAAGGTGTAGACCGACGTCGCCACGATACCAGGCAGTGAAATCGGGACAATCACCCGCCAAAGCGCTGTCCAACTGGAGCCGCCATCGACAGCCACGGCTTCATCGAGATCGCGGGGCAAGGTGTTCAGATATCCCGTCATCAGCAGGATCGCGTAGGGCAGCGTAAACACCAGGTAAGTCAGGATCAGTGCGACGTAGGTATCGAAGATGCCGTATGAGACGACAAGTCCGAAGAAGGGGATCAAAAGTGTGATCGGCGGAATCGTCTGCGTGCTGATGATGATTGTGTTCAGGATGCCCTTGCCGCGGAAGTTGAAGCGGCTGAACCCGTAGGCCGCCAGCAAGGCGATCAGCACCGTCAGCACGGTCACCGCTCCCGCCACGAAATAGCTGTTGAAGAAGAAGCGCAGCTTTACCGGGTCGCCAAGGATGGCTGCATACGCTTCCAGCGTGAAGGCCTTTGGCAGGATGGTTGGTGGCAGGGCAAAGATTTCGGTATTCGATTTGAACGAGCTGCTCAGCATCCAGTAGATCGGAAATGCCGCGAAAAAGAGCCCCGCTGCAAGCGCTACATGGAGCGCGACGGTGATCAGCCTGTCTTTCGGCGTATGCCTTTTTCTCATGATGACTACCGAGCCTTCTGATAGCGAATATAGAACAGCGTCAGGCCGAGAGAGATCAGCAAGATGACCACAGCGCTGGCTGAAGCCTGCGACAGGTTGTAGCTCGAAAACGCCAGCTTGTACGTGTAGGTGCTGAGGACCTCGGTCGAGTAGATCGGGCCACCGCCCGTCGTTATCCAGATTAATGGGAAGACCTGCATGGTCCAGATGAAGTCAAGCAGCGAGATGCTGATGATGATCGGCATCAGCTGCGGAATGGTGATGAAGATCAGCTTCTGGTAGGCTTTCGCCCCGTCGATATCGGCAGCCTCGTAGAAATCCTTGGGAATGCCCTGCAAACCCGCGAGCAGGCTGACCATGAAGAGCGGATAGCCCGCCCAGATGTTGGCAAAGGTGACGGCGTGCAGCGCGGTCTCAGGCGAGGAAAACCATTCGACCTTGGAACCGATGATGCCGATTTGCATGAGAATGCTATTCACGACACCGTTCGGCTCAAGCAGCAGGCGCCAGATCACGGCGATAATCACCGCGGTGAACAGCCAAGGCAGTATATAGAGCACGCGCAGGATATTGCGCAGCGTCGGATTGATGCGGTCGCTGTTCAGCATGAGCGCGAAGGCCATGCCGATGGTCATGTGGAAAATGACACTCATGCATGTGAAGTAGAGCGTGTGCCACAGCGAAGCCCAGAACACGGGGTCGTCGAAGATCGCCTGGTAGTGTTTCAGTCCGGCAAAGGATGGGTCACGACGCAGCACCGCGCTGTTCTGGAACGAGTAGCCAATCACCGTCACCATCGGCAGCAGCATCAGAAGCCCGATTATGAGCAGCGAGGGCGACAGATAGAGGTAGGGTGCGACCGCTCGTTTGAGCTTGTGGTGGGAGCGCTTTTGCCGGGTCATGTGCCAACCTTGGGATACGCCTTCAAGAGAAGGTAAGCTTCAAAAACAGGTCCACTCAAATTGCCGATCCGTTGTTGCCGGGTGGCCTGCCCGAAGTCAGGCCACCCGGTCGAAGATAGCAAACGGGAACAGGCCGATCAGAATTTCGCCATCCAGCCCTTCTGAGCGGCGGCGGCTGCTTGTTCCGGAGACTGCTCGCCGGCGAGCATCTTTTGGGCTTGCACGTCGAACTGGGTCATCAGGTCTTCTGCCACCGGCAGGCCCGTGAACTCATTGGCGAGATAACCGGTCTTGAAGATTTCAAAAGCCTTGCCGAAAGCCTTGTCCGAGGTCACGAAATCGGGCTTGGCGTTGACGTTGCCCGGGAAGGCGTTTGCAAGCGACACGAGCTTGGCGTTCACCTTTTCACTCATCACATATTGGACGAGTTTCCAGGCCTCTTCCTGATGTTTCGAGGCAGCAGAGATGCCGATGCCCCAGGAGGCATAGGGAAGGCCGCGCTTGCCGGTATAGTTTTCCACGACCGGGACCGGGATGAGGTCGAAGTTCAGCTTGGGATTGCGCTTGCGGATGAGGTTCACATGCGCGAGCGAGTCGATCATCATCCCGACGCGGTTGTTGACGAACTCCTCGACCTTTTCCTGCTCGGTCTTGGTGGCGATGCCGGGCGAGATGGTTCCGGCGTCGTTGAGAGATTTGACGAAGGTGAGCATATCCACCACCGGTTTGCCCTCAAGGTCCGGCTTGCCGTTCGCCATCATCGACTGACCCGAAGCCCAAACCCACGACATCATGTCGTTCTGGACGCCGGATGGCGTTTGCAGCGAGAGGGGCAGCACCCAGCCATACTGATTCTTGTCGGCGATCGTCATCTTCTTGGCGGCTTCGAGAAACTCCGCACGGGTCGACGGCAGCTTGGTCACGCCTGCCTGGGCAGCAAGGTCCAAATTCACGAAGACCGGATAGACGAAGGAAGCCACGGGAAACATCACCGCCTTGCCGTCCACCTTGACGATGTCCGCGACCTGGCTCTTGTCGAAACCGCTCGCATCCATCATCGGATTCATGTCGGCGAGTGCGCTCTGCGCATTCAGATTGTTCACCCAGGCACCGTCGAGACCGACGACGTCGCTGAGCGTTCCGGTTGCAGCACCAACCGAGATCTGGTCACGCGTGGTCGCGTAGGGGCCGCTGACCAGCGTCACTTTGATTCCGGGATTTGCGGCCTCGAAGTCATCCATGATTGCCCTGAGCGAGCCGGCCGGCAATTCGGGCTCCCACCATTGGGTGAATTCCAGCGTCGTATCCGCCATGGCGCCGGTTGCGCCAAGCAACCATGCGGCCGCGGCTATTTTCAGCATCGCGGGTTTAATACGAAACGTCATTCTCTCCTCCTTCTTTATATTCGCCCGCACAATGCGGCCGATCGTCTGGTTATTCAGAAGTCTTCTTACGCAGGCGCCTCACCCTCACCCGCGGGTCTTCGCTGATACTCAGATTGCCAGATGCGTCTCCGGGTCGAAGTAATGGAGCTTGGTATCATCCAGGGCCAACCTGATTTCCGAGCCGGAACGGACTTTGCTGGTCGGTTCGAATTTCGCCACCGCATTCGACGCCAGGCCGAAATCCTGCACCGCGTCAGGGTCGCCGGAGTCCACCCGGACCGCGTCGATGTCGAGATGGACGATTTGTTCGGATCCAAGTTCTTCGATCGAGGTCACCTTTGCCGGTATCGTCTGATACTTGCGGCCGGATTCGAGGCTGCTGTCATAGAGATCCTCCGGTCGTATGCCGAACACGACCTTGCGCCCCGCATACGACTTCAAGCCCGGCCTGCGCACGAAGGCTGCATCCTGCAGCCGGATGGCCAGGGCGCCGGACATCAGTTCGTCGCCCGTCAGGGTCGCCTCGAAAAGGTTCATCGAAGGAGACCCGATGAAGCCGGCAACGAAGGCGTTCACCGGCGATTCATAGAGTCTCTTGGGTGTGTCGACCTGCTGCAGCACGCCGCCTTTCAACACCGCGACCCTGTCGCCCATCGTCATGGCTTCGGTTTGGTCGTGGGTCACATATATGGTCGTTACGCCGAGTTGCTTTTGCAGACTGGTGATTTCGGCGCGCATTTGAACACGCAGTTTCGCGTCCAGATTGGAAAGCGGTTCGTCCATGAGAAAGGCTGCCGGCTCGCGCACCATGGCGCGGCCCATGGCAACCCTTTGACGCTGCCCGCCTGAAAGGTTCGCGGGTTTGCTGTCCAGCAGAGACGTCAGTTGAAGGGTTTTGGCGATCTCGTCCACGCGCTTTTTGCGCTCGGCCTTCGGCTTGCCTGCCAGCCGCATCGAAAAGCCGATGTTTTCGAACACCGTCATATGCGGGTAGAGGGCGTAGCTCTGGAAGACCATCGCGATGTCGCGGTCCTTGGGCGGCATGTCGACGACGTCGACACCGCCGATCCGAAGGCTGCCGCTGGTGACGTCCTCCAATCCCGCGATCATCCGCAACGCGGTGGATTTGCCACAGCCGGACGGCCCGACGAGAATCAAGAACTCACCGTCCTTGACCGACAGGTTCAATTGGTCGATCGCGTGAAAATTGTTCCCGTATGTCTTGCAGATATTCTCAAGAACGACTTCTGCCATATTCCTCCCTCCACAAGTCTAAGCCACTGATTTTATGATTGTCCTCGGCTTATGTTCACCTGCGAAATATTTCCTCGGATAGTTCGGGCTATGTTCCGGTATCGAGCCGCGCATATTTCAGTTCGACTGCCGACGGCGCGTTCGTCGATGCCAGGAGTTCCGTGACCCGGTCGCCGGTCGGAAGCGCCTCGCGCCCGCCCCGCCCCGTTATCGAAAGGGCCGCCGCCGCGGCCGCAAATGCGACCCGGCCTGCGGTGTCGGCCCCGCGCGTCAATGCAAGGGCATAGGCGCCATGAAAGCAGTCA
The DNA here is from genome assembly GCF_024518695.1 of Mesorhizobium sp. LMG17149. Classification (NCBI taxonomy): domain Bacteria; kingdom Pseudomonadati; phylum Pseudomonadota; class Alphaproteobacteria; order Hyphomicrobiales; family Phyllobacteriaceae; genus Mesorhizobium; species Mesorhizobium sp. LMG17149. The sequence goes on along the minus strand of NZ_JANIFL010000007.1, from coordinate 441,519 downwards.
CCGGCGCCGGTCGAATCGACGACGGCAACCCGGTGCGGAGGCAGGTGCCAGAGCCCTGTCTCGTCGCGTCCGCGATAGTACACGCCCCTGCCACCATCCGTCAGAACCACGGCGGACCGCGACGGCAACCACAATGCATCGAGCATCTCGGCCGGCGATCGGCGCCCCGTGGCGGTCCGCGCAAAGCCGAGTGGAAGAATGAGATGGTCGCAGAGCGCGATCAGCCGCTCCGTGGCTGGGCCGCTGCTCCATTCGATATCGCCGAGGATCGCAAGGCCGAGATCGCGAGCCCGAGCCACGACATCCAGCGACCGGATCGCATAGCTATCGACGATCAGGACGGTCGCGCGGCTGAGGACCTCGTCCGGAAAGTCCGGCGCGGTGCCCAGCATCGCTTCGTCGTCATACGCGATGAACCGCTCCCCATCCGAACCGACGGTGATCCGCGAGCGCACCGGGCGCGCGTGCGGGTGGCGCGGCGCGAATGCGGTTTCAACACCGCTCTCAATGAGATCGCACAGCACGGCGTCGTCGGCGGCATTGCCCAGCCATCCGACGAAGCCGGCGCTTCCGCCGAGCCGCGCGACGGCGGCAAGCGCCGTCGCGACATTTCCCCCGAAAGCTCGGGCACTTTGCAGAACCTTCCCCTTGCCCGCCGACAACGGCTGATCGACATAGACGATGTCGTCGATCGCAATAGCTCCGAAGCCGAGGATTGAAGGGACGACGGTGGGCATCGTTCAGGCACCCGCCTTCGCCAAGGCGTCTTGCGCCGAAAGGCCGTCATGGATGACGCCCCGAAAGGCAATCGCTGCCTTTTCCGGATCGCCATGCCCCCAGAGATTGCGGCCCACCACGGCACCGCGCGCGCCGGCACGGATGGCGTCCGCCGTCTGCTGAAGGGCGCCGAGCAGCGTGTCGGTCTTCGGACCACCGGCGATCACAACCGGCACCGGGCAGGTCCGAACGGTCTCTCGAAACGACTCGAAATCGCCCGTGTAACCGATCTTGATCACGTCGACGCCGGACTCGTAGCCGATGCGTGCCGCATAGGCGATCTCGTCGGGGGTGAAGACGATTTTTGCCCCGTCGGTGAAATCGCGAGGGTAGATATGCGCCACCACCGGCATGCCGTAACGGGCCGCCGCATTCACCGAATCGGTCAGCCAGCGTATGTATTTGCCCTCGGTCGCGCCGCGCACCGGAATGGCCACGGCCAACGCATCGGCGCCAGCGCGCACCGCATCCTCGGGCGTTGCAATCAGTTCACTGATGCGATCGTCGGGAGTGAAGCAGCCGGCCTGGATCACCAGGGAAGCTTTGCCCGCATATTGCGGCCACAGATGGCGCGCGGTGCCAGGCTGGATGCTGACGTAGTCGGGTTTGCCCACCATGACACGTGCAAGGGCGCCCGGCAGATCGGCAAGACCTCCTTTGCGCACGTCGCCATAGCCGACAAAGTGGTCGACCGCGCCGCCAAAAAGATTCCCCGATGGATGTGAGAAGAGGCGCGCCAGGCGCACCTTGGTTCCGAGGCTCATGAGTCCAAAATTCTCCAATCGATTGATTTCAAAATCCTGCACCCAGTGTTTGCGAAAGAAAAGACAAATGCAATCTTTCGAAAGCTTTCGAATTCGCATATTTTTGGTAGAGTGAACCGAGGCCAGGGTGATTGCTTGGCGGATGGAGGCAAGGACAGGGCAATGTTGTCAGAGCAGAGACGCCAATCGATCCTGGGTGAAGTGCAACGTAGCGGACAGGTCCGCATCAAGGACCTGTCAGACGATTTTGGCGTATCGGAAGTCACGGTGCGCTCCGACCTCGAGATACTGGACCGTAAGGGACTGCTGACCAAGACCCGCGGAGGCGCGGTGACCCGGACCACGGATTCGACCACGGCCGCGTTCGCCCGGCGGATGCAAACGAACCTCGATGCAAAGAAACGCATTGCCCGGGCAGCGGTAGAACTGTTCGAGGACAACCAATCGGTCATCTTCGACGGCGGCTCGACATTGATGCAGGTTGCCATGCTGTTACCGCCGCTCAGCAATGTCGTGGTCGCGGCCACGGCGATGAATATCGTGCAGCATCTGATGCATCGGCCCGGGCTCGACGTTCACATGATCGGCGGCCGGGTCTATCCAGACACGGTGAGCACACTGATCACCGATGCCGACACGGCTCTCGGCGGCTTGGTAGCGCATCAGGTCTTTGTTGGAGCGCATGCGATTGACTCGTCACTGGATGTGGTCGACGTGAACGAAGACATGGCGCGAACGAAGCGAAACCTCGTGCGCATGGCCCGGCGCGTTGTCCTCCTTGCGGATTCGAGCAAATGGGGCGTCAGCGGAACGTCCAAGGCCTTTTCGCTGTCGAGCGTCGATGTCGTGATCACCGACGATGGCCTGTCCGACCCGATACGCAGCCAGCTTGATAGGACCGGGGCCAAGGTGATCTATGCCTGACCCCGTCGCGGTCTTGGCCGCGGCGGAAATATCCGATGCGCGCATGAGCCACGGGATCCGCATCGACGGCCGTTCTTTCGGTCATTTTCTCCTCCCAGGACTGGCAGCCTCCCGATATCGCACCAGCATTTTCGCATGTTGTATAAAAATTTTACGCGCGTCAATATTTAAAATGTTGTATAGCCTTTTGCGAATGCGATCCGCCTAACGGCTGGGCGGATCCGGCAGGCCATGAGCGCATTGGGAGGCAGGATCGAAAATGCACGGGACATCAAGGACCAAACTCGGGATCGGCGTCATCGGATGCGGCAACATCTCGATGACTTACCTGCGCAACGCCGGGCTTTTTGGCGGGATCGAATTGCGCGCCTGTGCCGATATTTCGGCCGACATGGCGGCGGTGCGGGCGAAGGAATATGGCATCCAGGCACTCGGCGTCGATGCGCTGCTGGCCGACCCGGAGATCGATCTTGTCCTCAACCTGACCATTCCGGCGGCGCATTTCGACATTTCGTTTGCCGCGCTTTCGGCCGGCAAGCACGTCTTCACCGAAAAGCCGCTCGCCACCTCGGCCGCCGACGGACAACGCCTGGTCAACGAGGCGCGGTCGCGCGGCCTGCTGCTCGGCTCGGCGCCCGACACGTTCCTCGGTGCTGCCGGGCGCCGTGCGCGCCGGTTGATGGATGACGGCGCCATCGGCCGTCCGGTCACCGGCACCGCCTTCATGATGGGCCGCGGCATGGAGCACTGGCACCCCAACCCGCAATTCTACTACCAGCCAGGCGGTGGCCCCGTGTTCGACATGGGTCCGTACTATCTGACCATGCTGGTCAATCTGCTCGGCCCGGTCGAGCGCGTCATGGCAATGGCGACACGCGGCCAGGAAGAAAGGCTGATATCAGCCGAAGGGCCATTCAAGAACACCACATTCAAGGTCGGCACGCCGACCAATGTGCTGTCGCTGCTCGAGTTCCGCTCCGGCGCGACCGTCGCCTTCGGCGCCTCGTGGGACGTCTTTCGCCACTCCAACCATCCGATCGAACTGCACGGCACGGAGGGCTCGCTGCGCCTGCCCGATCCCGACACGTTCGGCGGCACGGTGTCGCTGTCGGAACGCGGCACCGACTGGCAGGATTTCGCCAGCGAGGGCGATCTCTACGGCGCCCGCAACTGGCCTTATGCCGCGCCCGACCGCGCCAACTACCGCATGCTCGGCGTCGCCGATCTGGTGCGCTCGCTTCAAACCGGCAACACCCCACGGGCCTCCGGCAGCCTCGCGCTGCATGTACTGGAGATCATGGAGGCTATCCTGCGCTCCGGTGAAACACAGGGATCAATCGCCATCGCGGGCGATGTCGTGCAGCCGGCCCTGCTGACCGAGGAAGAGGCGAGCAGCCTGCTGGCCTGAGGACATGACCATGACGCTCGATCCGGATGCGCTGCGCGTCCTCGAAATTGGTCGTGCAGCCGGCGGCGAGCCATTCGAGACCGGCAGCGTGGCGGCGGCGCGAACTGCCTACAACGCCTCGTTCCCGACGTTACAGGGTGAGCACGAGCCGGTCGCTGCGACCCAGGAACGGCAGATCGACGGGACGAATGGACCTATAGCGCTCCGCATCCATCGCGGCATCGGCGCACCGCAAAGCGGGGCACCGGCGCTGCTCTACCTGCATGGCGGCGGCTGGGTCATCGGCAACCTCGATTCGCATGACGAGATCTGCCGCCTGATGGCCAATCTCGGCGGTGCCGTCATTGTCTGTCCCGATTATCGCCTGGCGCCAGAGCACAAATTTCCCGCCGGGCTCGAGGATTGCCTGGCGACACTGCGCTTCATAGCGGGGAATGCCGCCGGTCTCGGCATCGACATCAGACGCATCGGCGTTGCCGGCGACAGCGCCGGCGGCAATCTCGCCACGGTGCTGGCGCTGCTTGCCCGCGATGGGCTTGCGCCTCAGCTTGCGGCGCAACTCCTGATCTATCCCAACACCGACGCGCGGCAGGCATCGAATAGCTACCAGCGTTTCGGCGACGGCTTCGGGCTCACCGCAACCACCATGGCATGGTTCCGCGACCACTATGTGCGAACGCCCGAGGACATCATGGACTGGCGCGTCTCGCCCTTGCTGGCGCCTGCCCTCGCCGGCGCGGCGCCGGCTTTTGTGGCGCTTGCCGGCCGCGACATCCTCGCCGACGAAGGGGCAGCCTATGCGGCGCGCCTGCAAGCCGCGGGCGTGCCGGTGATCCTCCGGCAGTGGCCGGGCCAGATCCATGGCTTCGTCTCAATGGGACGCCATATTCCCGCTGCCCGGCAAGCGGTGGCCGAGGCGGTGGCTGCCTGGCGCCACTTCGAGAAGGTCGCTGACGATCAGGCCGACTGACGCATCACCAGGGTGGCGCCGAGCTTGACAGTGCGGGCCAGGCCTTGCTTCGGCGGATCGGCTTCGTCCAGCAGAGCCAGCAGTATCTCGACGCTGCGGCCGGCCATGGCGGTGAAATCCTGCGCCATGGTGGTCAGCGCCGGGCAGGTGTAGCGGCTCAGCGGATGATCGTCGTGTGCTGCAACCCGCAGATCGCAATCGGGTCTGCGGCCGACCTTCAGGCCGCGCGAGAACGCAGCCGCCATCACGCCAAAGGCGAGGCGATCATTGGCGCACAGGATGGTGCGGCCGGGCAAGGCGCCGGCCTGCAGCATTTTTTCCGTCTGCTCGTAGCCGATGCGTTCGAAGTCCCAGGTGTAATCGCGGGTGCCTTCGATGACGACCGGCTTGAACCCGGCGGTCTCCATCGCGACGATGTAGCTTTCCTGGCGTTCGCCGGAGTTGTGGTTGACGTGTGGGATGTCGAGATAGACCGGCGGCTCACCCGAACGGCAGAGATAGTCGACGATGGTCGAGACGCTCTGCCGGTTGTCGTTGCCGACGAACGGCGTATCGCCCTCGATATAGGTGTCGAAATAGACAATCGGAATGTCCTGCCCGAGCTTGTCGAAGACGCCGCGGTCGGAAGCCAGACCCAGTGGGGCGATGATCGCGCCGGCGACCTTCAGTGACAGCAGCGTCCTGACCGACTCCGCCTCCAGCTTCGGCGAACCATGCGAGGAGATGACGATCGGCCAGTAGCCTTCGTCGCGGCAGCGAAATTCGATGCGGCTGACCATCTCGGCGTAGAACGGATCGGTGATCGTCGGCACGACGATGCCGATGTTGCGGGTGCGCTTGCGGTTGAGATTTCGGGCGAAAAGGTTGGGCTGATAGTCCGAGGAGCGCAGGGCGGCTTCGATGCGCGCCCGCGTCGCCGGCTTCACGCTCGCCGGATCGTCGAAATATTTGGACAGCGTCGGCCGGGACACGCCGCATGCCTGGGCGAAGTCATCCATCGTGCGGTGCGTCTTCTCCGCCATCGATATATTCCTGATCCCCTGCCATGATCGGCCCGCCCCCAGTCATGCGGCCGTTGACCGGATGCGACAATCCTGGATGGAACTTATTCAGTCAATTTTCACAGTTACCAATAGAACCCAGAAATATTGCATGCGTCAAATTATTCATTAACGTTTCAAAAACTGAGGCGACTCGCCGCCGTTTTTTCCCGCCAAACGCTTTCGGATAGCGCTGTTTCGTCGACTTGATGGTCAGTTCGACGATCGAGGGCTGCAGAAGCTTGCCGCTCGCTCTCGGCTCCGGGCCTGCTTGCCAAATGACGCCATGCCGCCCATACACGGCTTGGGCAATCGCCTCGCCCGTTCGCCACCTGCCAGGGATACTGTCCGATGTCCGCGACGCCGTGGTCAAAGCCGTGACGGACCACTCCATGCCATCGCTTGCCGGCCTGGGCTGGACGGATTTTTTTGGCGACCAGCTCGAACCCGGCGACGCCGATCTTGTCCCGACGCGGATCGCCACCGTCCACCGCGATCGCCTGACCGGACTGTCCCAGGCAGGGCCGGTCGATCTGACGCTGCCGGCGCAGGCGAACACCGGCGACTATGCGGTCGGCGACTGGGTACTGGTCGATGGGCATGAACACCTTGTGCAGCGCCGCCTGGTCCGCAAGACGGTGCTGGAGCGCCGCACCCAGGGCGGCAGGGTGCCGCAGCTTGCCGCGGCCAATGTCGACACGCTGTTCATCGTCACCTCGTGCAATGCCGACTTCAATCCCGCCCGGCTCGAGCGTTATCTGGCGCTCGCCAATGAGGCCGGAACGACGCCAGTGATCCTGCTGACCAAGGCCGATACCGCTGAAGACGCCGAGACATATGCAAGGCAGGCTGCCGCGTTGCAGCGTGGATTGCCGGTCGTGACGCTGAACCCCCGGACATCGGATGCGGCAACCATCCTGGCTGCCTGGTGCGGTGTCGGCCAGACGGTGGCGCTGATCGGCTCCTCCGGCGTCGGCAAATCGACGCTGGTCAACACGCTGGCCGGATCGGGGCAGCAATCGCCGCAGCAGACCGGAGGCATTCGCGAGCACGATGCCAAGGGACGCCACACCACCACGTCGCGATCGCTGCACGCCATTGCCGGCGGCGGCTGGGTGATCGATACGCCGGGCATGCGGACTTTGCAGGTCAGTGACGTCGCCTCCGGCATCGACACGCTGTTTGCCGAAATCACCGAACTCGCGCCACTGTGCAAGTTCCGCGACTGCACGCATGTGCATGAGCCGGGCTGCGCTGTGCAGGCTGCCTTGAAGGCCGGAACGCTCGATCCGGAGCGCCTTGCCCGCTGGCGAAAACTGTCCGACGAAAACCAGAACAACACGCCGGCTCAGAGCGGACCCCGCGGAGCCAAGTCTCCCGGCGGTCGCGGCAAGAGGCGTTGAACGGCCGAGGCTGAACTGGCTTCAGAGCCGCGCCGTCCCGAAAACGCGATCCCAGAACGCCGACGTCACACCGAAATTGGCCGCTTCGTCGATGTGGTGATGGACCGCGTGGCGACGCTTGAGCGTGTAGAGATAGCTCGGATGCGCGGGATGCCAGTGATGGATCATGTGGTGGATGCTGATGTACCAGAGGTACCCCAGCATCAACCCGCAGCTTACCGCGCTCGCGGTTGCTAAATCCGAGATCATCCATACCGGCAGGAACGCGACCAGCGCATGCACCCCGAGGCTGAGCCAGGTCGGCGTGCCCACCGAACTGCGCTCCTCGACATGGTGACGGTCGTGCAGGTCCTTGATGTAGGGAATGTGGTGAAGAACGAACCTGTGCAGCACATACTCGATCAGCGTCCAGAGGCCGAGACAGGCGAGGACCGTGCCTATCCAGCCCGGCGCACCCTCTTCGCCGGCCTCGAGCAGCCCAGCCACTGCCAGCACGGCGATTACCAGCGGATACACGACGAAGTCGCTGTAGTAGCCAATAAGACCGAGTTGCATCGTCACCTAGCCTTCGAGCCGCCAAATAGGCGATGGTATCAGATTGCCGGACTCGCGGGTGAGGTGCAATGCAGCCGCGCCTGACATAGCGTCGCAATCCCCTGGTGCAAGGTTCGCGTCAACGATTCAAGGACCATCGGCAGGCTGCCAGCTTCGCAAACGGACATACAAAAATGGCAAAACGCAGTGCGGGATTGCTGATCTATCGCCGCAGCGACGACGATCTCAGGGTGTTGCTGGTTCACCCGGGCGGACCCTTCTGGGCGAAGAAGGACGATGGTGCCTGGTCGATACCGAAGGGCCTCGTCGGCGAGGACGAGGATGAGTTGACGGCAGCGCAACGCGAGACCGAGGAAGAGCTTGGCGTCAAGGTCGATGGATACTTCACTCGTCTCGGCGACTACAGGCAACCGGGCGGCAAGATCGTCTCGGCCTGGTCCGTCGAGGCGACCATCGACATCGATGTGACCTCCATCAAGAGCAACAGCTTCACCATGGAATGGCCGCCAAGGTCGGGATCCCTGAAGGAGTTCCCGGAGGTCGACAGAGCGGGCTGGTTCACCTTGCCCGAGGCCGAGGTGAAAATCCTCAAGGGGCAGCGCCCGATGCTTTTGGATCTTGCCAGGCAGCAAGGCGCGGGATGATCCGCAGCCCTCAATAAGGCAGGCCGACATAGTTCTCGGCGAGCGCGGTCGATGCGGCGCGCGAGTGCATGAGGTAGTCGAGTTCGGCCTCCTGGATGCGTTGGCCGAAATCGCCGGTGTCGGGAAAACGGTGCAGCATCGTCGTCATCCACCAGGAAAAGCGCACCGCCTTCCAGACCCGTGCCAGCGCCTTGCCGGAATAGGCATCGATGCCATCATGTGACTTCTCGACGTAGAAGTCGCGCAAACCTGCGAAGAGATAGCGCACGTCGCTGGCGGCGAGGTTGAGCCCTTTCGCCCCGGTCGGCGGTACGATATGGGCGGCGTCGCCAACCAGGAACATCCTGCCGAAGCGCATTGGCTCGGCAACGAAGGAGCGCAGCGGCGCGATCGATTTCTCGAAGGATGGGCCGGTGACGACATTTGCCGCCGTCTGCTCCGGCAAGCGGCGGCGCAACTCGTCCCAGAAGCGCTCATCCGACCACGCCTCCACGCGATCGTCCTGCGGGCACTGCACATAGTAGCGGCTGCGATGCGTCGAGCGCATCGAGCACAGCGCAAAACCCCGCTCGTGATTGGCGTAGACCAGTTCGCGGTCGGCTGGCGGCACCTCGGCCAGCACGCCGAGCCAGCCGAACGGATACTGCCGCTCGAAGATTTTTAGCGCACGCTCGGGCACCGATTTGCGGCTGACGCCATGATAACCGTCGCAGCCGGCAACGAAGTCGCAGTCGATGCGATGCGTGACGCCATCCTTGTCATAGGTGGCGAAAGGCGCGGTGCCGTCGAAATCGTGCAGAGCGACATTTGCCGCCTCGTAGATCGTGGTCAGCCCTGCCGCGTCGCGCTTGTCCATCAAATCATGCGTCACCTCGGTCTGGCCATAGACGGTGACATGCCTGCCGCCGGTCAGCGCCTCGAGGTCGATGCGATGCAAGCGTCCGTCGAAGGCAAGCGAGATGCCAGCATGCGGCAGCCCTTCGGCATGCAGCCTTGCCGCCGCGCCGGCCTGTTCCAGCAATTCGACGGTGCCCTGTTCGAGCACCCCTGCCCGCACGCGGCCAAGCACGTGCTCGCGGCTCGCACGTTCCAGAATGACCGTCTCGACGCCGATGCCGGCCAGCAATTGCCCAAGCAGCAACCCGGACGGCCCGGACCCGATGACGACGATTTGCGTGCGCATCAGTGGCCGAGACTTTCGACCTGTGCGGCCAGTTCGGCGGCAAGGCGCAGCGACGCGGCCGTTGCGACGACCATTTGCGGCAGCAATAGCCACTCCAGGGTCCAGGCAGCACCCGACCGCTCCTGCTCATGCACGAGCGCGTGATGCAGGCCGGCAAGCTGCGTGGCGTTGAAACGGGCAAGCGCCACCAGCGCTTCGGCCTTCACCGGGTTCTGCTTGTGAGGCATGGTAGACGAGCCGCCACCGCCGGAAAGTTTGATCTCGGTTCCATCTTGCGCCATCAGAGCGATGTCCTGGCCGAATTTGCCGAGGCTGCCGGTCAGCAGCGATAACCAACCGGCAAAATCAGCGAGCGCGTCGCGCTGGTTCTGCCATTGCGGTGCGTCGCCAAGACCAAGCCTGACGGCCAGGGCTGCGCGCACTGCCTTTCCTTTGTCGCCTAGTTTTTCCAGTGTGCCGGCGGCACCGCCGAACTGCACCACCAGCAAGCGTCTCGACTGTTCCGGCAGCCTTTCCTGATGCCGTTGCAGCGGCCCCTGCCACGCTGCCACACGATCCTGCACTTTGATCTGAATCGCCTTCTGCATACGCGTCATGCCGGTCAGCGCCCTGCCGCCAAAACGCTCTTCGAGCGAGGCGAGGCGCATGACGGTTTCGGTCAACAGCAGATCGAGATGCTCGACGACGGGTTTCAGCCGAAGCATCAGGCCCGTGTCGACGACGTCCTGACTGGTCGCGCCGAAATGCACTTTCTGGCCATGCGGTTCGCCGACCGCCGCCCTGATCTGGCGCACCAACTCCGGCACCATGACGCCGTCTTTGGCGACCCCGGCTCGCAGCAGAGCCGTGTTCGGCCGGAAGGTGCCAAGCGCCGCCACGATCGCTGCCCCCGCATCCTTGGAGATTATCCCGTTATCGGCCTCCGCTTGCGACAGCGCCTGTTCAAAGGCCAGCATGGCCTCGATTTCCGCCTCGACGGAAAAATGCCTCGCCGCTTCTTCGTCGCCGAGAAGAGCGGAGAGCAGCGGATGGTCGAAAGGCGATACAGTCATGTCACAGGCCTCCTGAGCATCAGCTGTCGAAGAAGACCGTTTCCTTCTCCCCCTGGAGATGGACGTCGAAGACATACATATCGCCTTGGCGCTCGGCGATCAGCGTCGGCACGCGAAGGCGGTGCTCGACCCGCGCAAGGATCGGATCTTCAGCATTGGCCTTTTCCTCATCGGAAAAATACAGTCTTGTGTGCAGGCCGAGATTGATGCCGCGGGCGACGATCCAGAGCGTGATATGCGGCGCCATCAGGCGACCATCGTTGAACGGGACGCGGCCAGGCTTGATCGTCTCGAACGCACACAGGCCGGTGTCCATGTCGGTCGGGCAACGGCCCCAGCCGAAGAAGTTGGGATCGGCCGTGCCGCGCGGTTCTGCCGGCGAATTGTAGAGCCCGTCGGCATCCGCCTGCCAGATCTCGATCAGCGCATCCTTGAGCGGCGTGCCAGTGCCGTCGAGCACCCGGATGCGCAGGCCGATGCGCTCGCCCTTGGTCTTGTCGTTGACCATGGTCGCGCCGAGGTCGGTCGGGTAGACGCAGCCGATGCCACCGAAATTGGGCGTCAGCCCGATATGAACGTAGGGTCCGGCGGTCTGCGAGGGGCTCTCCCTGAGCCGGTCGAACGACTGGGCCAATCAATTGCCCTCCAGCCTGTTTTCGAACCGCGACGCGCGGCGCCCGCGCAGAACGATGTCGAACTTGTAGGCGCGCGCGTCGAAGGGGATCGTCGCTTGCATGTCGAGCGTTGCGATCAGCGTCTCAATGGCCGCCTTGTCGGGGATGCCGCGCACGATCGGGCAGTGCCAGATCAGCGGATCGCCCTGGAAATACATCTGCGTGATCAGCCGCTGCGCAAAGCCGTGACCAAAGACAGAGAAATGGATGTGCGAAGGCCGCCAGTCGTTCGGCCCGTTCGGCCAGGGATAGGGACCGGGCTTGACGGTACGAAACGCATAGAAGCCATCCTCGCCTGTAATAGTTCGGCCACAACCGCCAAAATTCGGATCGAGTGGCGCCAGATAGCCATCCCTCTTATGGCGATAGCGGCCACCGGCATTGGCCTGCCAGAACTCAAGCAGCGCGCCGGGCACGCCAACGCCACGTTCGTCGAGCACCCGCCCATAGACGAGGATGCGCTCACCGAGCGCGCTCTCGCCGGGCCTGGCGAAATTGTGGATCAGGTCGGCGTCGAGTTCGCCGAGCATGGCGTGACCGAAGACCGGGCCTGCAATCTCCGACAGCGTGTTGTCGAACGACAGCGGCGCCTTTTGCGGTGAGCGCAGCACCGAGGTTTTATAGTTCGGCGTCAGAGCCGGCGGATGCCATGTCCGGTCGCGCTGGAAGAAGGCGCCGGTCTCGGGCCTCCGGGTCGAGCCGGACTCAGCGGGCATTCTGGCTCCCGTCCATTTCCGAAAACACCTCCTTGGCGATCTTGAAGGCACGGTTGGCGGCCGGCACGCCGGCATAGATGGCGACATGCAGGAACGCCTCGCAGATGTCGTCGCGCGACGCACCGGTGTTGGCGGTGGCGCGCACATGCATGGCGATCTCCTCATCATGGCCGAGTGCGGCCAGCAGCGCCAGCGTGACGATCGAACGCTCACGCTTGGTGAAGCCCGGCCGCGCCCACACGGTTCCCCAGGCAGCCTCGGTGATCAGCTCCTGGAAAGGCTGGTCGAAATCGGTGGCGGCGATTTCGGCCCGGTCGACATGCCGGTCGCCGAGTACCGAGCGCCGCACCGCAAGCCCCTTGCGATATCTGGCTGCGTCGCCGGGGGCTTCATCCATGGGTTGCTGTCCCAGGGGCAAGCGACGCGATAAAACTGCGGATCAGGGCGACCAGCGCTTCAGGTTGTTCGACGCAAGGAATGTGTCCGGCGTCGCGGATGATCTCGAAGCGCGCGGCGGGGATCAGCTCGGCCAGCGAGCGGACGAGATCGGGCGGCGTCGAGCCATCCTGGTCGCCCGCGACACAGAGTGTCGGCACCGCGATGCGGCGTGCGGCATCGGTGAAATCGGCATCGCGAACGGCAGCGCAGGTCCCGATGTAACCGGCGAGCGCTTGCCTGGTCATCATGTTCCTATAGCCGTCGAGCTCGGCCACACGCGCTGCGTGGAAGGCGGGGGTGAACCACATTTTGAGCACGCCATCGGCAATCGCCTGGATGCCCTTGCTTTCGACCGTTGCGATGCGTGTGTTCCAGCTGTCCGTCGTGCCGATCTTGTGCGCCGTGTCGCAAAGGATCAGGCCTTCGACGATTTCAGGTCGCCTGGCATAGAGCCCCTGCGCGATCATGCCGCCAACCGACAGGCCGCACAGCACGACTTTGCTCAATTCGAAATGATCGATGAGGGCCGAGAGATCATCGACATGATCGTCGATCGACCTGATGTCGCCGATGTCGGACAGCCCGTGACCGCGCTTGTCATAGACCAGCAGCGGCATTTCACCATCGAGCGCCGAGACAATTTCGTCCCAGATCCGGAAGTCGGTGCCCAGTGAATTGATGAATATGATAGGGCGCGCATTGCCGCTCGCCCTGATGTGGCGATGGTGCAGCGTGATGCCGCCGATGGTGAGGAATGGCACGGTTTCGGTCCTCCGCCCCCACATTGCACAAGGCGTTTGGTTCGGTAAAATGATATTTTGCGTCGTTTCATTAACTCATGGGTTATTAATTCATGTCCGAGAGCCGGATCCGGTTCCGCCATTTGCAGGCATTCCTGGAGGTCGCGCGGCAGGGAAGCGTGGCACGAGCGGCTGACTTGCTGCATGTCAGCCCGCCGGCAGTGACCAAGACATTGCGCGAGCTGGAAGGGGCGCTGGGGGTTGCGGTGGTCGAGCGCGACGGCCGTGGCATCCGACTGACGCGCATTGGCGAGATCTTTCTTCGCCATGCCGGAACGGCGATCACGGCACTCAAGCAAGGCGTCGATTCCGTCCGCCAGGACGGAGCGGTCAGCCGGCACCCGATCCGCATCGGTGCGCTGCCGACAGTGTCGGCGCGGGTGATACCGCTCGCCATGGGCCTGTTCCTCGAGGAGGACACAGGTGCGGCGATCAAGATCGTCACCGGCGAGAACGCCGTGCTGCTCGAACAGTTGCGCACCGGAGCGCTCGATCTCGTCGTCGGAAGGCTGGCGGCGCCGGAAAACATGACCGGCTTCTTCTTCGAGCACCTCTATTCTGAACCGGTGCTGTTCGTGGTGCGAGCCGGACATCCGCTGCTTGATCCGGGACAGGATGTGTTCGCACGGCTCGACGAATTCCCGATGCTGATGCCGACGCGGGAATCGGTCATCCGCCCCTTTGTCGACCGCCTGTTCATCACCAACGGCATGACGGCGCCGGCAACCGAGATCGAAACCGTTTCAGACTCCTTCGGCCGCGCCTTCCTGCGGCAAAGCAATGCCGTCTGGATCATTTCGGCTGGCGTCGTTGCCAATGAACTCGGCAGCGGCGCCTTCGTCGCCCTGCCGGTCAACACCGAGGAAACCAAGGGACCGGTCGGCCTGACCATGCGGACCGACACCGCGCCCTCGCCGGCCTTTTCCATCCTGCTGCAGACCATCCGCGAAGCGGCAAGGCAAAGCGGCTGATGCGTCAGGCTGTGCGGGATCTTCATCGGCAGAAGGCAGTCGGGTCGAGGTCGAAGACCCGTCCCGGATTGAGGATGTTTCTCGGGTCAAGCGCTGCGTTCAGCCGCCGCATCGTGGCGATCTCGGCGTCGCTGCGGACCAGATGCAGCCACTTCTTCTTGTCGAGGCCGATGCCATGTTCGGCCGAAACGCCGCCTGCCGGGCAAACGCTCGTCCACGCAAAGCGACGTCGTCCGTGTCCGTCGGCAATGTAAACCAGGACAATCGTCCTGTATCGATCACGATGGATCGTGATCGATACCGGAGAGTTGTCTTACTGAAGCTTGGCTTGCAGCGCGTTGACATCGTCGGTGGTCATTTCACCGTCCGTTGCCACCTTGCCGTCGACGATCTTCCACAGGCGGAACGGGCCGGTGATGTCGCCATATTTGTCGAAGGCGACAGGGCCGATGACACCTTCATAGCGGATCGGCTTGCCGTCCTTGATCAGGCCGAGCGCCTTGGCGAACTCTTCCTTGCCGGCAAAGATCGGCGTGCCGGCCGGATCGACGGCCTTGTACATCGCATCCTTGATCTTGGCCGGGTCCTCAGAACCGGCAATGGCGATGGCCAGACCAACAATCGCGCCGGCGTCATAGGAGCGGTCGGCCGCCGGATTGGTCGGTTCGATGCCGGAGAATTCCTTGTAGTTCTTGGTGAAATACTCCGTCGAGGCCGTCGGGCTGGTGCCGGAGGACGTGCCGTAGGCTTCCTTCAGATAGTCGGCGCCGACGGACTCGATGAAATCAGGGCTGTTCATGCCGTCATTGAGCAGGAATTTCTGCACGCCGCCCTGCGAGATCCAGGTACGGGCGACCGTAGCGCCGTCGACCGGCGTGCTGACGAGATAGAGGCCGTCGGGCTCGCCGGCCATCGCCGCCGTGACTTCCGAGGCATAGCTCGACTGCTTCTCATTGTAAGGCGTGTCGGAGACGATGGTGCCGCCGAGCGCTTTGTAGGCGCGCGAGAATTCGGCCACCATGTTGACGCCGAAATCGTTGTTGACATGGATGATCGACAGCTTCTTGAAACCCTTGTCGATGGCGTATTTGGCGGCGGCAACGCCCTGCAGCGCATCCGAGGTGATGGTGCGGAAGAAGATACCGTTGGTCTTGCCGTCGCGGCCGAGCGCGGTCAGCGTCGGCGAGGACGAAGCCGGCGAGACCTGGACGATCTTGGCTGGTGCGGTGACCGAAGTCAGAATCGGGATCGACACCGAGGAGATGATGCCGCCGATGATGACCGGCACCTTCTTGACCTGGACCAGCTGGGTGGCTGCGTCGACCGCTATGTTGCCCTGGCTCTGGCTGTCGCGCGTGTCGGTGACGAGATCGCAGCCGCGCACACCGCCGGCTCCGTTGATGTCGCGGAAGGCCATCTCGACCGACTTGGCGCCGGCCTGGCCGTATTCGCCGGCCGGGCCGGTCAGCTCCATGACGAGGCCGACGGTGATCTTGCAATCGGCGGCTTGCGCAGCACCCGCCATCGTGACGAGGGCGAGCGCGGTGGTGAGTTGGAGTATCGTCTTTGTCATTGTTGTTCCCCTTTCGTTACTCGACTGTATTTGAATTCTGGAGCCTGTTCAGCGTTCCGGCACCTGCAGCCAGGTCTCATGCAGATGTCGCCATTCAACGCCGTTGGGCGCCGATGAACTGGTGGTGAAGACGGCACTGGACTGGCGGCGGCTGTGCTTGCCTGCGCGCAGCTGCGCTTCGACATAGAGGACGACGATGGTATCGGCGTCCTGCCAGCCGGGCCGGATGTCCTCGATCGAAATGGCAAAACCATCGTCGCAGGAAGCGCGGCTTGCGCGGACATGATCGATGACCGCTTCGCGGTCGAGGATCTGCCCGTCCGGCGCCACCATGCTGAGGTCTTTGCCCATGGCGCGTTCGAAGCGGCCGAAGTCCACCGTGTTGGCGCGCGCAGCGACGAACCAGTCGACGAAGAAGCGGTGCAGGTCGATGATTTCGGCGCTGGCGCGTGAAAACAGGGAGGGCTCGTCGCTCATTTCTTCCCCGCATTGAGGTTGTAGTGCATGATCGAGCCGTGACGGCCGTGACGGTCGCGCTCCAGCGTGTAGACGTCGCCCTCGAGACCGGTGCCTTGCGCGATGACGGCGGCAATCCGCGCCCGGTCTTCGGCGTCGAGCGCAACGTCCATGATCTTTGCATTGGCCAGCGCATGCGCCTGGTTGCGGGCGCCGACGATGACGGCCGCCACTTGCGGCTGCTCCAGCACCCAGGCGCTGGCGATGGTGGCGATGTCGACGCCGTGGCGGTCGCCAACGGCCTTCAGCGCCTGAAGCAGGTGCTGGAAAAGGCCCCAGCCGCCGAAATCGTCGATGATCAGCTTGTATTTCACCAGCGAGCGGTTTTCGAGCGGCGTGGCCGGTTCGGCCACGCCGAGCCATTTGTCGCTGAGAAAGCCGCCGGCCACCGAGCCATAGCAGAGGAAGCTGACGCCGTGTTTGGCGGCGAGGTTCGCCAAGCTGTTGCCAGGCCGCTGGTCGAGCACCGAATATTGCAGCTGCTGGCTGACCAGCGGTATGCCGGCGGCAAGGATTTCAGCCAGGCGCGGCGTGTCGAAATTGGTGGTGCCGAGATTGCGCACCTTGCCTTCAAGCCGAAGCTCGTCGAGCCAGCCCATCGCCTCGACATAGCGAGGCTGGTCATAATCCCACCAGTGGAACTGAACGAGATCGAGCCGCTCGGTCTTCAGCCGCCGCAATGACTGGTCGACGATGCTCCTGATGTAGTCGCGGCTGATGCTGGCCAGCCGTTCGAGGTCGGGCACCAGCTTGGTGTGCACCTTCATCCGGGCGGCGACATCGAGGCCGCGCTCACTGGCCAGTCGCAGGCGCGCGGCGCCGATCAATTCCTCGACGCCGGTGTAGATGTCGGCGCAATCATAGGTCCAGATGCCGGCATCGAAGGTGGCGATCAGATCGGCCACCGCCTGGCTGCGGTCGATGGCGCCGTGGCCGCCGGCCAGCTGCCAACCGCCGCGGATGACGCGCGAGATGGTGTAGCCAGAGCCGAGTTCGAAGGTCTTGGCACTCATCTCAGGTCATCCTCTTTAGGCAGCGGCACCGCCGTGGTCTCGGCGTGGCTGAACCGCCGCTTGGCCATCCTGACGATCCTCAGCCGGCTGGCGCAATTGGGATCGGGACAAGCGATCTCCGCGTCCGAGGTCATCCAGTCGTTCGGGTGGGTTGGGCGCTGCTTGGCCGCCAGCAGAGGCAAGACGGCGGCCAGCGAATAGATCGAAAAACCCTGCCCTGCCGGCATCGACAGCATCTCGCCCTTAAGTTCGAAATAGTCGCCTTCCTTGGCGCCGCAATAGATCGGCTTGCCCTCCGGGATGACCGCCTCGACGCGAAGATCGAACAGCTCGAAACTGTCGTCGGCCATTCAAGCCTCCATCAGGCTGAAGGTAACATCGCAGGCGCCGTTGCGGCGGATGACACCGCAAGCGGCGGCGAACCGGTCACGCTCTTCGACGCGCACTTGCGCCACCACGCTGCCGGCCAGCCAGCCGATCGGGAACAAGAGCCGCGCGCCCTGCCCGTAGTAGAGGCCGATGTCGAAGATCGCATTGGGATTGCCGCCCCACATGCGTGGCGGCACGTAGGAAAGCACGATGTCGCCCGGCTGCGGCGTCAGCGTCGCGTTCTCGGCCGGCAACGGTTTCGCATAGGCCTGGCCCTCGAGATCGGCCGCGGGAACCGGACAGGAGATTTCCGGCCCCGTCCACATCGCATGGATGCCAGGGACGACACGTGGCGTGCCGAGATAGGCCGAGAGGAAGGCAGCGTTTTCCGGTGCCTTCTCGGGCAGCAGCAGCGCCGTGACGGAAAGCTGCGAGCGCGGCTCGGTGATCCTGATGGCGGTCATGTCTGGTCTTTCGCGGCGGCGGCCTGCAGCTTGCTGCGCAGGAAGGTGAAGGGGCGGCTGATGTCGGCGACAAGCGATTCGCGCGCCGCCTGCGCATCCTGCGTGGACAGCGCCATGACGATGCGGCGGTGATACTGGGCGGTGTCGACTTCGCCGGCCTCCGAGAAGGCATAGATAGCGACGCGGATGCAGGGCCCCGATTGCAGCCACAGGCTCTCGATCATCGGGATCAGCACGGCTGAGCCGCAGGAGCGGTAGATCTCGAAATGAAAGCTCTGGTTGAGCGTCACCTCGCGATCGACGTCCTTCTTGTGCTTCAGCGCCCGCATCTCGTCCCATTCACCGAGAATGGTCTCGATGGTGGCGATCTGGCGCGGGCCCATGCGGGCGGCGGCCAGCGCTATCGCCTCCCCCTCGATCAGGATGCGCGCACGCAACAGATCATCGAGGCGTTCGAGCGTGATCGGCGGCACGCGCACCGAACGGTTGGGCAGCGCCTCCAGCGCCTTTTCCGTGATCAGCCGGCCGAGCGCCTCGCGCACCGGCATGGTCGAGGTGACCAGCGCATCGGCCAGGCCACGGATGGTCAGCACCTGGCTCGGCTCGAACAGGCCGCCGATCAAAGCGCGGCGCAATTCGGAGTAGACACGGTCCTGCACGGTCTCGCGGCCGACCGGCGCAAGCTGGGCCGCGATCGCCTCGTTGTTCTTTTCGATGGCAGCCTTTTGCATGGAATTCCGTTCTTGGCCGGTTTTCGGCTTGCGGAAGAAATTAAAGCCGAATAGCGTGATCAAAGCAAGTGTGATCACAAATCATAATCAGGAGACGGCGACGATCGTCTTCGGCCAGAGGGTTTGATGAGCGAGGCAACCAAACGGCAAGGGGAAACCCGCGCGCCGGTTCTGACGGCAAGGAATGTCGTCAGGCGGTTCGGCGGCCTTGTCGCGGTCAACGATGTCTCGTTTGACGTCAAAGCGGGAGAAATCCTCGGCTTGATCGGCCCCAATGGTGCAGGCAAGACGACGATGTTCGACCTGCTCGCCGGCAGCATCCTGCCGACCAGCGGCGAGATCCTACTCAACGGCACGCCTGTCTCGGGCGAAGCCGCGCACCTGCGCATCGGTCATGGCCTTGGCCGAACTTTTCAGATCCCGCGCCCGCTGCCCAATCTGAGGCTGATCGAAAACATTATGCTGGCCGCACAGGGCCAGGCCGGCGAAAAGCTGCTCGCCAATTTCATCACGCCATGGCGCGTCGCCGCGCAGGAAAGAGCCGCCAGGACAAAGGCGCTCGAACTGCTGGAACTGGTCACCCTCACCCATCTCGCGCATGAGCCGGCGCGGGTGCTTTCCGGCGGCCAGCGCAAGCTGCTCGAACTCGCCCGCGTGATGATGGCCGACCCGGCGATCATACTGCTCGACGAACCGGCGGCCGGCGTCAACGCGACGCTGCTGGAGGTCATCATCGACCGCATCCGGGACATCAACGCGCGTGGCATCACCTTCCTGCTGATCGAGCACAATATCGATATGGTGACGCGGCTTTGCCATCGCGTCCTCGTCATGGCGAGCGGCCAGCTGCTCAGCGAAGGCACGGCCGAAGAAGTCGCTCGCGACCCACGTGTCATCGAGGCCTATCTCGGAGGCGCGGCATGAGCGAGATCGTCCTCGATGTCCGCGACCTCGAAGCCGGTTACGAGCCCGGCGTGCCGATCGTGCGCGGCGCCTCGATCACTGTCAAAAAAGGCGAGATCGTCGTCGTGCTGGGCCCCAACGGCGCCGGCAAGTCGAGCTTCATCAAGGCCATCGCCGGCCTCGTCCCGATCACCGGTGGCACGGTGTTTCTGGACGGCAAGGACATTACCGCTGCGCCTGCCCACACCATGGTGCGGCTTGGACTGGCCTTCGTGCCGCAGACCGAAAACATCTTCCCGCTGATGTCGGTCGAGGACAATCTCAGGGTCGCCTGCGGCGTCCTCGAGCGGCGCGAAATCCCTGCCCGCATCGAGGAGATGTATGCCGCCTTCCCAGACCTCGTCCGCCAGCGCCGCACCGCCGCCGGCAATTTGTCGGGCGGACAGCGGCAGATGCTCGCTGTCGCACGGGCGCTGATCGTCCACCCCAGAGTGCTGGTGCTGGACGAGCCGTCGGCCGGCCTGTCGCCGAAATTCGTCTCGATGGTGTTCGAGATGCTGGCCGGCATCCGCAAGTCCGGCGTCACCATCCTGCTGGTCGAACAGAATGCCAAGGCGGCGCTCGCCATCGGCGACCGCGCCTATGTCCTGGTCGAAGGCAAGGACCGGCACGAGGGCATCGCCTCCGAATTGTGGAACGATCCGGTGGTCGCCGAACTCTATCTCGGCCAGCGCCCATCTAAGGCAGGGAAAGGAGGTGAGGCATGAGCCTGCAATTTGTCGTCGACGGATTGCTGACGGGTTCGATGATCGGCCTCGGCGCCATCGGCGTGACGCTTACCTATTCGATCCTGCGCTTCTCGAACTTCGCCCATGGCGACTTCATGGCATGGGGCACCTATGCGACGCTGGCCGTCGTCAGCGCCATCGGTGCGACAGTAGGCAAGGTGGCGCCGATCGCACCGCTGTCCTTCGGCTGGCCGCTCATTGTTGCGCTCGTTATCGGCATGGCCTTCACCGCGCTCTTGGCGCTGCTGCTCGACAAGGTGCTGTTTTCGCGGCTTCGCTCGCAAGGCCAGGCGATCATCGTGGTGATGGCGAGCTTCGGCGCCTCGATGGCGCTGAGAAGCCTGCTCGAATTCACCTTCACCTCGCGGCCGACCTATTTCAGCCGCGCGATCCAGATCGCCATGCCGGTCGGCTTCGGCATCCGCATCACACCCGACCAGATCGCGCTTTTGCTGCTGACCGCGGTGCTGGTGCTCGGCGTGCATCTGTTGATAACGCGCACGCAGACCGGCCGCTCGATGCAGGCCTTGAGCCAGAACGCGGCGCTGGCCCGCATCGTCGGCATCGATGTCGCCAGCGTGGTGCGCGTCACCTGGGTCATCGGCGGCGCTCTCGCCTGCGTCGCCGGCGTGATGATCGGCATTCTGGTGCAGATCCGCCCGTTCATGGGCTTCGACATGCTGCTGCCGATGTTCGCCGCCGCCATTCTCGGCGGCATCGGCAGCATTCCCGGTGCGGTGCTCGGCGGCCTGATCATCGGGCTCGCCGAAGCCGGTGCCGTGCAGCTGATCGGCGCCGAGTGGCGCGCCGCCGTTTCCTTCATCATCCTGATGGCGGTGCTGTTCGTGCGACCGATCGGCCTCTTTGGTGTGAGGGAACGCTGATGGATCTGCTCGGCTACGGCGCCTTCTTTCTGACCACCGCGCTGATCTTCTCGCTGGTCACGCTGGGGCTCAATTTGCAATGGGGCCTGACCGGGCTGTTCAATGTCGGCCTCGCCGGCTTCGTTGCCATCGGCGCCTACACATCGGCGCTGCTGACCACACCGGACGATGCCGCGCGGCTGGGCGGCTTCGGCCTGCCGATCCTTGTCGGCTGGGCGGGCGCCATGGTCGTCGGCGGCATCGCCGCAGCGCTGACCGGCATGGCGACGCTGCGGCTGAGATCCGACTATCTGGCGATTACCACCTTCGGCGTCGCCGTGGTGGTGCAACTGGTCGCGCTCAACGCGCAGAAACTGACCGGCGGCCCGTTCGGCATCGGTTTTATTCCGCGCCCCTTCGGCAGCCTTGCCGAGACGCCGCTGCTGTTCAACCTGTCCAACCTTGCCGTGGTCTCGGTGGTGACGCTGATCGCCTATCTCGCCTTGGAACATTTGTCGCGCAGCCCGTGGGGGCGGGTCTTGAAGGCGTTGCGCGAGGATGAGCGGGCGGCGATCTCGCTTGGCAAGAGCGCGCGTTTCTACCGCGTCCAGGCCTTTGCCGTCGGCGGCGCCATCATGGCGCTGGCCGGCGCGCTGCAGGCGCATTTCACCGGCTTCATCGCGCCGGACAATTATCTGCCGATCCTGACCTTCCAGGTCTGGGTGATGCTGATCGTCGGCGGCTCGGGCAGCAATCTCGGCGCCGTCATCGGCAGCATCCTGGTGTGGGCGATATGGGCCGGATCGGGCACGCTGACCAGCATCCTCTTCCCGCCGGAACAGCAGGCTCGCGCCGCCGCGCTGCAGATCGCCGCCATCGGCGTCATGCTCTGCGTCATACTGCTGATCCGGCCGAACGGCCTATTCGGCGACAGACCGCGGCGGTCCTGGTTAGGTAAGCGGGCGAAGGCGGCGACGGCCAGGAGCATTTCGCCGTCATGAATGCCACGGTTCGGCGGGAAACGCATGGCGCTTCGCTGTGGCATGCCGTCAGCCGCAACCGCCGCGAGCGGCCGGCGCTGCAGAGCGGGCTCGCTGTCGACCTGGCCATCGTCGGCGGTGGCTTTTCCGGTCTTTCCACCGCGCTGCACGCGGCGGGGAAAGGCCTTTCCGTCGCCGTTCTCGAAGCCGAATTCATCGCCTGGGGTGCGACCGGCAGGAATGCGGGCTTTGTCGTGCCGAACTTCGCCAAAATGGATCCAGTCGACATACTGGCCCATCTCGGACCGTCGCGCGGCGAAAGGCTGATCGATTTCGCCGCCGGCAGCGCCGACCTGGTTTTCCGCCTGATCCGGCAGCACGGCATCGACTGCGACGCCGTGCAGAACGGATGGATCCAGCCTGCGCATTCGCCTGCCGCCTTCGAGAAGGTCAAGTCACGTGCCGGGCAATGGGCACAGCTTGGCCGGCCGGCAGTCACATTGGATCGGCAGGAAATCGAAGCCCTGACGGGCGTGCCGGGCTATGCCGGCGGCTGGATGGATCGTTGCGGCGGCGTGCTCAATCCGGTCGCCTATGCGCGCGGGCTTGCCGATGCGGCGGAGAAAGCCGGCGCGAAGGTCTTCGAGCAGACGCGCGTCGCCTCGGTTGATCGCATAGCCGATGGCTGGATGCTGAAAACCCCATCTGGCTCAGTACGCGCCGGCAAGGTGCTGATCGCCACCAACGCCTATGGCTGGTCCCTCAATCCGTCATTGCAGCGAACCTATTTCCCGCTGAAAGTCTTCCAGATCGCGACAGCGCCATTGCCTCGTGAAGTACGCAGCCGGTTGCTTCCCGGCGGGCAAGGCGTCGGTGACACCAGACGCAATCTGTTCACCTTCCGCTTCGACGCCGAAAACCGGCTGATCAGCGGCGGCATGAACATCCTTGGCGCTGGTGCCGACACGCGCGTACCGCAGACGATTTGGCGAAGGCTTGGTCGGCATCTCGGTCTGCCCGACCTGCCGCCGCTTGCCTACAGCTGGTCGGGAATGGCAGCGGTTGAACCGGATTTCCTGCCGCACCTGATCGACCTCGGTCCGGGCCTGATCGCCGGACGCGCCTGCAACGGCCGCGGCATCGCGATGACAACGGCGATGGGCAAGGTGCTGGCGGACTGGGCCTCTGGAACCGAGGCCCGCGACCTGCCGCTGCCCTTTGCGTCGCCGGCGCCAATCCCGTTCCATGCCTTGCTGCGGCACGCGCCCAACATGCTGCTCGGCTGGAGCATGCTGCGCGACCGGCTGGACGGGACGAGCTAGGCCGACGGCTACCTGGCAGCGTCAAGGTTTGCCGACAGCACGGCGGCCGCCATCGCGATGTCCTCTTCTATGAAGACCCGCACAGTGGGGCCGCTGCGCTGCTCCAGTGCGGCGACGATCTTGCGATGCGCGTCGTTGGAGTGCGGGATGTAGCGATCGGCCTGCATCAGCAGCTTGAGATAAGGCCCAACCCGCCCCCAGAGGTCGCGGATCATGTTCAAAAGGATCGGCGCGCCGGCATGCTGGTAGATGGCGAAGTGGAACGCCTCGTTCAACGAGAGATAGGCCCTGGCGTCGCCGGCCTCGATGGCACGCTGCATGCCGGCGAGCGTCGCCTGTATGTCAGCCAGCCCGCTTTCGCTCATCCTGGTCGCCGCCATCTCGCCCGCCAGTCCCTCGACGGCGATACGGATGCGCGTCAGTTCCTCGAAGGCAGGCGCGGACAGCAACGGCACGATGACCGAGCGGTTGTTCTGCATCTCGAGCAGTCGCTCGGCGACAAGCCGCTGCAGCGCCTCGCGGATTGGCGTGGTCGAGATGCCGAACGTCTCGGCGAGCTTGCGTATAACCAGCGTCTGCCCCGGGCTGAAGCCGCCTGAAATCAACTCCTGCTTGAGCGCGCCATAAGCGCGGTCATTCAGGGTTTGATGTTCGAGCTTCAGCATGCGATCGGCCCGATCACCAGTTCGACAGCGCGCGATCGAGCGTCTCGGCCAGTTGCTCGGCATTGTCCCTGGCAAACGGCAGTGGCGGCCTGATCTTCAGCACATTGCCGCGCGGACCGCAGGACGAGATCAGCACGCCGTCCTCGCGCATGGCTTCGACGACCGCCGATGTCTTGGTGGCGGCCAGCGCCTCGTCACCGTCCGCCGTCAGCTCGACACCGAAATAGAGGCCGTTGTGCCTGATATCGGCGACCGCGCCATGCCGGCTCTGCAGGGCGCGCAGCAGCTCAGCCGTATAGGCGCCGACATTGCGCGCATTCTCGATCAGTCCTTCACCTTCGATCACCTCCAGAACGGCGAGGCCGACGGCGGCAGCGACCGGATTGCCGCCAAAAGTGTTGAAGTAACCGGTGTTCGAGCCGAAGGAGGCGACAAGTTGCGGCCGCACCAGCACGGCACCCATCGGGTGCCCATCGCCGATCGGCTTGCCCATCGTGACGATGTCGGGCTCGACGCCGTAATTCGCGAAGCCCCACATGCCCTGGCCGAGCCGGCCGAAGCCAGACTGGACCTCATCGGCAATGACGATGCCGCCGGCCTTTTTTACATGGTCGGCCGCCTCGCGCATCACCGCCGCATCCGGAAAGAAGATACCGTCGCTGGAAAAGGCCGAGTCGAGAAGCAGCGCTGCCGGCCGGATATTCTTTGCGCCCATGTCCTCGATGGCGGCCGCGACATTTCTGGCGAAATCATGCGCGGCCCGGCCATGGTCGCGGAACGTGTCCGGCGCTGCCACGGTGCGGTGCTGCGGGGGCACGCCCTTACCTCCGACCGCCGCCGGCGACAGTTGCGCCGTCGCGATGGTGGCGCCGTGATAGGCGAAGTCGGTGATGATCACGCCGGTGCCGCCGCTGGAATGCTGGGCGATGCGGATGGCGAGGTCGTTGGCCTCGCTGCCGGTGCAGGTGAACATGGCATGGCCGAGGTGGGCCGGCACGGTGCCGAGAAGTTTCTCCGCGTAGTCGAGGATGATCTCGCTGAGATAGCGTGTGTGGGTGTTGAGCGTGGCGGCCTGCGCCGACAGCGCCTCGACGACACGCGGATGGCAGTGTCCGACCGAGGCGACGTTGTTATAGGCGTCGAGGAGTCTGCGACCCTGGGCATCGTAGAGCCACACACCGCTGCCACGCACCAGATGGATCGGGTTGCGGTAGAAGGCGCGATAAGTCGGCCCGAGCAGCCTGGCGCGGCGCTCGAGCAGCGCGCGCTCCGATGCTGCCGCGTCGGCATTTGAAGGATATGGCGAGGACTGGGACACGAGCATTTACTCCGGATTGGAATTGTCGAGAAAATAGCGGCGGGCATCGGTGGATGACAGACCATCCAGCTTTTCAAGCGAGGCCCAGACCTCGGTGGCGAGGCGCAGCACATAGTCGCGCTTGGCCGGGGAGCGCTCGGCCTGCCAACTGGCGATGTTGACGATGAGCGCAAGGCGGGCACGGATCAGATTGAAGAGAATGCTGATCTCTTCCTCCTCGAGCGGCTGCACGGACTGATAGCCGGCGACGAAGCGCGCGGCCGGCGCCAGCGGATGGCCTTGCGCCGGCCAGCGATAGACGGCGCCGATGGCGAGGTCGCAGATCAGCGGCGAATGGATCATGTCGCCGAAATCGAGGATGCCGCTGACGATCTCCGGCCGCGACGCGTCCATCACCACATTGTAGGAGTTCATGTCGTTGTGAACGATCTGCGCGCGCAGGGTCGGGATGACCGGCGCCGCATGCTGCTCGAAGGAGTCGATCGCGCGCTCGACCATCGCCCGCCGGCTCGGATCACTGATATGCGCCATCATCGGCCGTGTCTTGGCGACCTTGCGGATGTCCCAGAGCAGGTCGTTGCCAGCGGCCGGGTGGAAGAAGCCGCGCAGCGCCCGGCCAAGGCGGGCGAGGAAGACGCCGAGATTGCGATCCTGCGCATCGGAAGTCGGCGAGCGCGACAGCAGCTGACCGGGCAGATAAGTCACCAGCCGGATGATGCGCGGCGCCGATCCACCAACACTGGCCGCAAATTGCGCTTCGCCTTCAAGGCTTTTGCGCACCGAGGGAACCGGCAAGGTGGGGTCGACTGCAAGGATGTGGTCGAGCGCCTTGTTCTGGAAATCGGTGAAGCCGGCCTCTTCCGCCGGATGGGAGATCTTTAGAACGAACTCACGCTCGCCGTCGGCCTGGATGTGGAAATTGTGGTCGCGTTCGCCAGGCAGCGGACGCGCGGTGCCGGTCAGCCCATAGTACCGGCGCAGGATGGCGAGCGCTTCGGCCGCCGAAACATCAGGCGCGTCCTCGGCGAGTGTTTCGCCGAACGCATCGGGGACGGCCGCATTCATGGCTTAGCCTCGATAGGTTCAAGCCCGCACCAGTCGGCGATGAACAGCGCGATGGTCTGGGTGACCTTGCGCACCGAGCCGAGATCGACCGCCTCGTCATAACCATGCGGCATGCGGCAGATCGGGCCATAGACGATCGCCGGCGTGTCGGCATAGAGGCCGAAGAAGCGCGCATCCGTGGTCGCCGAGGTGACGTGTTCCGCCAGCGGCTCGCCCCAGACGGCGGTATGGCTGCGGCGCAGCACGGATTCCATCTCGTCGGCACCCTCCAGCACATAGCCTTCGGCCATGAAGCCGTTGTAGGTGAGGCTCGGCGGACGATTGGCCAGGAACGGATCGGCACGCGCCGCTTCGGCGATACAGGCCTCGAGCTCGGCTCTCGCGTCTTCGAGCCTCTGGCCGGGATAGGTGGCGACGCGCATCTCGAAGACACAGCGCGCCGGAACGCTCGATGTCCACTCGCCCCCTTCGATCTTGCCGAGATTGAAGCGGATCGGGTGCGGGTGATCATGGAAATGCTTGTCGTCGACCTTGCGCGCGTTCCAGACGATTTCGAGTTGCTTCAGCGCCTGGATGATGACGAAGGCCTTTTCGATGGCATTGGCGCCGGCCGAGAATGCACCCGACGCGTGCTGCGGATCGCCGTCGACCTCGACCCGGAACCAGATCGGCCCGACCTGTGCCCGCATCAGCTTCGGCTCCAGCGGTTCGGGAATGAAGGCGGCGTCGGCGCGGTAGCCGCGCTGCAGGCAGGCAAGCGCGCCATTGCCGGTGCATTCTTCCTCGACCACCGACTGCAGGTAAACGTTCGCGGCCGGCTGATAGCCAAGGCTGCGCAAGGCGGTCAGCGCATAGAGACAGGCGGACAGGCCGGCCTTCATGTCGCCGGCGCCGCGGCCATGCATCCAGCCGTCCTCGATCACCGGGTCGTAGGGATCGCGCACCCAGCGGTCGAGCGGTCCGGTCGGAACGACATCGATATGGCCGTTGAGGATCAGCGAGCGGCCGGTCGCGTTTCGCGGCGTATGCGTGGCAACGACATTGAAGGCGTCGTCATAAGAAACTGCCACGGGTGAAAAACCCGGCAGGTCGCGAATCGCATCGACATCGACGCGCCACATGTCGACGGCATAGCCGTCAGCCTCAAAGGCAGCCGCCATGAACGATTGTGCGGCATGTTCCTCGCCACGCTGTGAAGGAAAACGCACGAGCTCTTGCAGAAACGCTACCTGCCGCGCGAAGCCGTCATCGACCGCGCTCAGAATGGCCTCGTCCGCAATCCGCTCAGGCATCATATTTCACTTTCTTCTGAATGGTGTATCATATCTCATATGCCATTCCTGTGAAATGCAAGAGGCATACGCGCCAAACTTTCAGTCCAAGGTTTGCCGTTCGATGCTGCCATGGTCTTGGGGAGTTGGCATCGGATGCAGCAAGCCGATACTGCTATCTCTGGAAGACATGACGGGGAATGCGTTGATCACCGAAGACACGATGCCGGCCGAAATCACCGATCTCGCCATTGGCTACCATCGCCTGCCGGCGGGCAAGCTTGCCAATGCGGTGACGTGGATGGAGGCGCGCTCGCCGCAGCCCGATCTCGCGCACCCCTTGGCCATGACACGGATTACGACGCCCGACTGCGCTTCCTATCGGGCGATCTTCCTCGAGATCGGCGCGCCCTGGCTTTGGGACCGTGTTTCCGAAATGTCCGATGCCGAAATCACCGAGCATTTCGCTGACCCGCGCCAGCATCTCTACTACGGCCATGACGAGACCGGCGCCCATCTCGGTATGGTCGAATTCTTCGTCGCCGACAGCAGCGAGATCGAGATCATCTATTTTGGCCTGTTCCCGTCCCTGACCGGCAGGGGTTTCGGCAAGCGGCTGATGGCTGGGGTATTGGACCTCGCATGGCGTCTCAACCCGAGCCGCATCTGGCTGCATACAAGCAGCTTCGATCATCACAGCGTCATCGGCTTCTACAGTGCCTGCGGGTTCGTGCCGTTCGCGACCGGATTTGAGATCGTCGACGATCCCCGGATCAAGGGAACCTTGCCGCGCGATGCCGCACCGCAGATTCCGCTGATCGAAACGGAGTGGAGCAATGGCAAGGGAGCCGCGCTTTCCCCGGAAAAGCGACAAGTTGCGCGGACCTAGATGAGAACAGCCCCGCAATCCGTCAGCCAAGCGTCGCCGCACCATCGCCGATGGGTTCGCCGCGAGACCATCCTGTCGACGCTGGAGCGCCATATCGACACGCGCATCGTGCTGTTCGCCGCGCCCGCCGGCTTCGGCAAATCGACGACGATGGCGCAATGGGCCGCGGAAGTCGCGCGCCACGGTCGGCTGACCGCTTGGCTGTCTTGCGAAGCGACGGACAATGACGAGGGCGCCTTCCTGTCGCATCTGGTGGGCGCGCTGCGCCAACTGGTCCAGAGTCCGGCGGAACTCGATCTTGCCTTCCAGTCGAGCCCGATCCCCCAGCTCGATGTCGTGCTCTCGGCGCTTGTGGCGGGTCTGGCGGCGCGCCAGGCCGACATCACCCTGTTCTTCGACGATTACCACGCCATCGAGGCGCCGGCGGTGAAGCGGTTCATGGAGCGTCTGACCCGGCAGGCGCCGGCAAACGTCGCCTTCGTCATCGGCTCGCGCAGCCTGCCCGACCTGCAGCTCGGCAAGCTCCGGGTGCTTGGCGACGTCTTCGAAATCGGCCCGGACGATCTGCGCTTCGCCTCGTCAGAAGCGGAAGCCTTCTTCAACGACAAGCTGGGCTTGAGCGTCAGCAGCGGTGCGGTGGAAACCCTGTGCTCGCGCACCGAAGGATGGGCCGCCGGCCTGCAACTGGCCTCGCTGTCGCTGAGTGCCGCACATGCACCCGAAACCATCGGCAACTTCACCGGCGCCAACCGAAACGTCGCCGACTTCCTGATGGGCGAAGTGTTCCTGGAACTGCCGCCGGCAATCGCAAAATTCCTGCTCTACAGTTCGATCTTCGAACGCTTCAGTGCCGAGGCCTGCCGAGCGGTGATGCGGGCGGCCGATGCCGAGGCGGCGATTACCGAGATCGAGACGCGCAACCTGTTCCTGGTGCCGCTCGACGAAGAACGGCGCTGGTTCCGCTACCATCATCTGTTCCGCGATTTCCTCAGCCGCGAAATGGAGCGGCGCGAACCGGAGATGATCGCGCCGCTGCATCTGGCGGCCGCCGAATGGTTCGGCGAGCGCAAGATGCTGACAGAGGCGATCGGGCACGCGTTGGCCGCCCGCGACCATGCCCGCGCGGCGGTGTTCGTCGAGAACAATGCGCTCGACCTCATCGCCCAGTGCCAGCTCCTCTATGTGCGTCAGTTGCTTGCGCTGCTGCCGAGGACGCTGATTGACCAGCGCATCCGGCTGCAACTCGTCGTGCTGTGGCTGGCGGTGCACAGCAGCCAACCCGAGATTGCGCAGCAGACGCTTAGCAACGCGCGCAAGCTGGTCGAGGCCGGACCGGCCGACGGCAGTGACCCTGGCACCATGACCGGCACGACGATAAAGGCCGAGCTCGTGGTCCTCGCCGCTGCCGTGCACAGCACGCTGGAGCAGTTCGATCAGGCGCGCGACACAGCCCTTGCGGCCCTGCGCGTCATTGCGCCCGATGCCTGGTTCATGGAGGGCGCGACCGCCAACGTCATAGGCTACAACCTCTATGCGCTGGGCGACCTCGAAGGTGCCCGCGCCGCCATCGACGCGGCACGACGGGCGCACGAGCGAAGCGGCAGCCTGCTCGGCGTCACCATCGCCAATTGCTACATGGCCGTGATCGAGCGTTCGGCGGGCCGCCTGCCCGCCGCAGAGCGGCTGCTGCGCAACGCCATCATCGAGGCCAGGGCGCGGATCGGTGCAAACTCCTATGCCGAAGCCCTAGCCGGAACGCTGCTTGCCGAACTCGCCTACGAGACCAATGCGTCGGGCGAGGCGTTGACGCTGGTCGAGAATCTCGGACCGCAGATCGAAGGCGCGGCGGTCATCGTCTATCCCTTGGCCAGCGTGCCGACCTATGCCCGCGTGCTGCAGCTGACCGGCCGCACCGAAGCGGCACTGGATATGCTTGAGCGCATCTATCAACGCGTGCGCGGCACCGTCTATCGCCGCCTGGCATCGATGATCGTGCATGACCGCATACGTGTGCTGCTCGACCAGAACCGCAATGTCGAGGCGCGCGCGCTGCTGACCGAGCATCGCGGCGAAGGGACCGAGGCTTCGATGGCCATCACCACCGCCAACGAGTTCGAGTTCTTCGCCGAAGGCCGCCTGCTGACGGCCGAGAAATCCTATGCCGCGGCCGCCCGAATTTTCGACGAATTGTTGGTGCGAACGAAAAGCAGCGGGCGCATGCGCCGCCATATCCTCGCGCTGATCCTGCGCGCCAAGGCAGTCAGCGCCACCCATGACCAACGCGTGGCGGACCGTTATCTTCTCGAAGCACTTCGTCTTGCCCAGCCGTCAGGCTTCATCCGTTCCTTCGTCGACGAGGGAAGGCCTGTTATCGACGGGTTGATGCGGCTGCGTGCGGCCCAGGCAAAGACCGATCCAGCACTGTCAGCCTATGCCACGCGCATCATCGACGCCGCGCAGACAATGCCTGTCGCGACTCGCAAGCTGGCCGCACCAGCCGCTGAGAAGGAACAGCTCACCCAGCGCGAGGCCGAACTGCTGCGCTATCTCACTGAGGGCATGTCCAATCGCGATATCGCCTTGGCGCTGTCGGTGAGCGAAACCACGGTGAAATGGCACCTGAAGAACATTTTCGGCAAGCTTGCGGTATCCAACCGGGTGCAGGCGGTGCGCGCCGCGCAAGGGTCAGCAGGCGCCCATCCCCCTCCGAAAGGAGGGGTATAGAATAACGGGCACAACCCCTCTTTCGGGTCGGGCCACATGATCGTCAGCCTGCTAGCGTCACCTGGTTTTCAGAGGACGCTGCGGATGGCGACAGGCTACGTTTTTCACGAACAGCTGATGTGGCACGACACCGGCCCCAGCGCCGACATGATGCCGCCCGGCCGTTTCGTGGAACCCGGCCGCCATCTGGAATCGCCCGGCTCGAAGCGCCGGCTGAACAACCTCATCCAGGTCAGTGGCCTGTCGCGTCATCTGGTGCCGATCATCCCAGAGCCAGTCTCGATCGAGGACCTGCTGCGCGTGCACACGCAACGCCATGTCGACGATATCCGCATGCTGAGCGACCGCGGATCCGGCTTCGCCGGGCCGCAGGCGCCGATCGGCCTCAACAGTTTCGACATCGCGCTGCTGTCGGCCGGCACCACCTATGCCGCCATGCGCGCCGTGCTGACCGGCCGCGTCGACAATGCCTATGCGCTGGCGCGGCCACCGGGACACCATGCCGAGCCCGACCAGGCGATGGGCAATTGCCTGTTCTCCAACATCGGCGTCTCCGTGCGCCGGCTGCAGCATGAAGGCCTGCTCGGGCGCGCGGCGATAGTCGACTGGGATGTGCATCACGGCAACGGCACCGAGACGGTGTTCTATTCCGACCCGTCGGTGCTGACCATTTCCGTGCATCAGGACAATCTCTACCCGACCGGGCGCGGTGCGCTGGCCGACAACGGGAAAGATGCCGGCAAAGGCTACAACATGAACATACCTCTGCCGGGGGGCAGCGGCACCGGCGCCTATGAAGCGGCTTTCGACCGCGTCATCGCACCTGCGCTGCGCGCCTACAGACCGGACCTCGTCATCGTCGCTTCCGGCTTCGATGCGTCAGGCTTTGATCCGCTCGGCCGCATGATGCTCAACAGCGAATGCTTCAGGCGGCTCGCCGCGCGCATGGTGGCGTTGGCCGCCGAGACCTCGCAAGGACGCCTGATCATGACCCATGAAGGCGGCTACTCCGAAGGCTACGTGCCGTTCTGCGGCCATGCCGTCATCGAGACGCTGGCCAATCATCGCACCGAAGTGATCGACCCGCTGTCGGAGCATATCGACGAATGGGCCGGGCAGGATCTGCAGCCGCACCAGGCCGCTGTAATCGATGCCGCAGAGGGGCTGCTCGCCGGCCTGCGCCAACGCCTCGCCAGCGCGGCCTGACGCGATGGATTTTGTCGTCACCACGCTTCTCAACGCGCTGACGCTGATCAGCATCCTGATGCTGGTCGGGCTCGGGCTGGCCATCAGCTTCGGGCTTATGAACGTGACCAATTTGGCGCATGGCGAGTTCGTCACCGTCGGCGCCTTCGCTGTCTATTTCGTCCAGAGCATGGGCGGCTCTTTCTGGCTGGGCCTGGCCGCCGCGCCCATCGCCGGCGCGGTGGTCGGCTGTATCCTCGAATTCGCCATCATCCGCCATCTCTATTCCAGGCCTGTCTCGACCGTTCTCGCCACCTGGGGCGTCAGCCTGATCCTGCAGCAAGGGCTGGAACTGACCTTCGGTCTCGGCGCCAAGCCGGTGACGCCGCCGATCGAGGGCACGCTCGATCTCTTCTTCACCGTCTATCCGGCCTACCGGCTGATCCTGATCGGCATCGCCATGCTGACCCTGCTGGGCGTCATCCTGCTGATCAGCCGGACGTCCTTCGGGCTCGACATCCGCACCGTCATCCAGAACCGCGAGATGGCCGAGGGCGTCGGCATCAACACAAGGCGCACCTACGCCATTGCCTTCACCTTCGGCGCGGCCATCGCCGGCCTCGCCGGCGGACTGGTCGCGCCGCTGGCGATCGTGCTGCCGCAGATGGGGGTGAACTATCTCGCCAATGCCTTCTTCGTCGTCATCGTCGGCGGCGTCGGCTCGATCGGCGGCCTTGTCGCCGGAAGCGTCTTTGTCGGCGGGCTGACCAGCATCCTCAACTACCAGATCTCGCCGTCACTGGCGCAGGCGATCGTGCTGCTGGCGGCCATCGTCGCTGTCCGTCTGCGGCCCAACGGTCTGTTCAACGGAGCGTCGCGATGATCGCCCGTGATCGCAACTGGCTGCTGATCTTCGCCACCTGCGTGGCGCTCGCGATCATCTATCCGTTCTTTGCCGGCGGCTATCAGCTGACGGTGATCCGCGACGCGCTGATCTTCGGCCTTTTCGCGGCGAGCCTCGACTTCTTCTGGGGCCGCACCGGAATCCTGTGTTTCGGCCACGCCGCCTTTTTCGGCATCGGCGGCTACATCATGGCGCTGGTCACACTCAATGATGCCATCCCCTTTGGAAGCTTACTCGGCATCATGGGTGCGGTGGCGGGTGCGGCCTTCGTCGCCGCCATCATCGGCTACTTCCTGTTCTTCGGCGGCATCCGTGGCAGCTATTTCACCATCGTCACGCTGGCCATGGGCGTCATCTGCCAGCAGGCCGCGGTCTCCTGGAGCTCGGTTACCGGCGGCGACAGCGGCCTGATCGGCATCCCGCCGATCGAGTTCGATCTTGGCGGGCTGCACGTCGATCTCAGCCAGGATCTGCCCAGCTACATCTTCGTCTCGGCCATCGTCGCCATGACGGTGCTGGCGCTCTGGTTGATCAGCCGTGGCCGCTGGGGCACAGTGCTGACCGCCATTCAAGACAATGAAATCCGGGCGGCCGCGCTCGGCCACAATGCGCCGTTGCGGCTGCTTGTCACTTTCGTCCTGTCGGCGGCGATCGCCGGCCTTGCCGGCGCCCTCTATGTCTGTATGGCCGGGCTGGTGGCACCCGATCTGTCCGGGCTGCTTCTGTCGACGGAAGTCATCGTCTGGGTGGCGGTCGGCGGACGCGGCACGCTGCTTGGGCCAGTACTGGGCGCCATCTTCATTCAGCGCGCGCAGCAGACGATCAGCAGCTTCAACCCGAGCCTGTGGCCCCTTCTGCTCGGCTGTGTCTTCGTCATCATCGTCTTCGTCCTGCCGGATGGCATCCTGTCGATCTACGCGCGGCTGAAAGGCCTGTTCAAGGGCAGGAGGCGCGCGCAATGAGCGACATCCTGCTGCAGGCTGAAAATGTCGGTATCCGCTTTGGCGGACTGCAGGCGCTGGAGGCTCTGAACCTCACCGTACGAGACAAGGAGCTTTGCTGCATCATCGGGCCGAACGGCGCTGGCAAGAGCACTTTCCTCAACGTGCTGACCGGCACGCTGCGTCCGACCAGCGGCAGCGTGCGCTTCCTCGGCCACGACATTGCCGGACTGCCGCTGCATCGCATCGCCCGGCTCGGCATCGCCCGCAAATTCCAGATTCCCTCGGTCTTCCCGAACCTCTCGGTGGAGGACAATCTGAAGGTCGCGCGCTGGGGCGCGCCTTCGCCAGTGCGCCCGGTTGGTGAACTCTTGGAACTGGTCGCGCTCGGTAACCGTGCCGCCACGCTGGCCGGCGAGCTCGCGCATGGCCAGAAGCAATGGCTGGAGATCGGGATGGCGTTGGCGATAGAGCCGCGCCTGCTGTTGCTCGATGAACCCACTGCCGGCATGACGCCGCAGGAGACGCTGGCGACGGCGCAGATGCTGCTGCGCCTCAAGGGCGAGTTCTCGATCGTTGCCGTCGAGCACGACATCCGCTTCGTGCGGGCGCTGAACTGCGAGACGTTGGTGCTGCATCAGGGACGCCGGCTGCGCAGCGGTCCTTTCCACGACATCGAGACCGACGAGATGGTCCGCGACGTCTATCTGGGGAGGCGCTGAGCATGCTGCGGACACTTGCCGTCTCGGCCGGCTACGGCCTGCTCCCGGTGCTGAACGGCATCGACCTCAGTGTCGCGTCCGGCGAAGTCGTCGGCCTGCTTGGCCGCAACGGCGCCGGCAAGACGACGCTGCTGCGCGTCATCGCCGGCGGCTTGCGGGCGAGCGGAGGCGCGGTGGTTCTCGGTGATAAAGACCTCACGAACGCGCCAGCTTTCCGCCGCGCGCGGGCAGGCATCGCGCATGTGCCGCAGGGGCGCGGGATCTTCAACCAGCTGACGGTGCGGCAAAACCTGGAGGTCGGCACCCGCGCCGCCAAGGAGCGTGGCGATGGCGGCATTCCGGACGACATCTTCGGCTATTTTCCGATCCTGCGGGAGCGCGAAGCGCAGGTTGCCGGCACACTTTCGGGCGGCCAGCAGCAAATGCTGGCGATCGGTCGCGCGCTATGCGGCCTGCCGTCGGTGCTGCTGCTCGACGAACCCTCGGAAGGCATCCAGCCGAACATCGTGCAGTCGATCGCCGAACTGGTGCCGCGCATCGCCCGCGAGCGCGGCATCGCGATCATTCTTGTCGAGCAGAATCTAGATCTCGTTCTCAAGGCATCGGACCGCTGCCTGGTGATGGAGAAGGGCAGGATCGTCCATGAAGGCGCGCCGGAGGCGTTCGCCGACGAGACTCTGCTGAAGGACCTGTTGGCCCTATAGAGCGCGCCTGAAGCGCGCCTGGGAGCTTGTTGACTTGTAAGGCGTGCATGGGGCGCGCCTGGGACTGGAAGGGAACACAACAATGATAAGCAGAAGAACTGTCTTGAAATCCGGCGGCGCCGCGGCCGCCTTCGCCATCGTCGGCGCGCCGTCGATCCTGCGCGCCGCCGACACCGTCAAGGTCGGCCTGTCGATCCCGATCACCGGGCTGCAGGCGATTCTCGGCGAGACGCTGCTCAATTGCTACAAGCTGGCCGCCGCCGAACTCAACGCCGCCAACGGCATTGGCGGACGCCAGGTCGAGCTCATCATCGAGGACAACCAGACCACGACCAAGGGCTCCATCGACAAGGCGCGCAAGCTCATCAACGAAGACAAGGTCGACGTGATCATGGGCACGATCATTTCGCCCGAGCGCAGCGCCACGCTGTCGGTCACCTCGAAGGCCAAGAAGCTGTTCTTCTACCCGACCAATTTCGAAGGCGGCGAATGCAACCGCTACTTCGTCGCCACCGGCCCGATCCCGATGCAGCAGGTCGACCCAATGATGCCATGGGTGGCCGAGAACCTCGGCAAGACGATCTATGTCATGGCTTCGGACTATGCCTGGCCGCAGAAGATGACCGAGGCGATCACGGCGGCCTATGAGAAGGCCGGCGGCAAGATCATCGGCGCCGACTACTATCCGTTCGGCACCACCGATTTCGGCCCGGCCTTCCAGAAGATCAAGTCACTGAAGCCCGATGTCGTCTGGTCGATGGTGGTCGGCAACGACGCCGTCACCCAGCTCAAGCAGTATCGCAGCTTCGACATCAAGCAGCCGCTGATCGCCCCGCTCGACGAGGTCTTCAACAAGGACGCGCTGCCGCCCGGCGTGGCGGCCGGCACCTATGCACCGCAACCCTACTGGATGGCGCTGGACAACCCGGTCAACAAGAAGTTCATCTCGAGCTTCCGCGAGAAATTCGGTCAGGAGAAGATGGTCAACGGCATCGGCGAGGCCGGCTACAACGGCCTGCATCTCTATGCGCTGGCCGCCGAGAAGGCTGGATCGTTGAAGGACGATGATGTGCTGGCCGCGCTGCCGTCGATCGAGTTCGACGCACCGCAAGGCAAGATCCGTGTCGACGCCACCAACAACCACACGCTGTGCCATTCCTATGTAGGCAAGGCGGCGGCCGACGGCATCGGCTACGAGATCGCTAAGGACTTCGGCACCATCGAGCCGGTGACGCCTTACTGCAAGGTGTAGGGTCTTCCGCCCAAGCAATCCTGACGGCGGCTTGTCGCTGCCGTCAGGGCGTCTGCGGCGCTGGCAGCCGCTCGCGCAGTTCGTCGACAAGCACCCTGGTGTTTTCGGAATAGTCGATGGGCACGACGACGAGATGCACGCCGCCGCCGGTGAAGGCCTGTTCCAGCACCGGCCGCAAGTCGGTGATCTCCGCAACCCTGGTCCCCTTGGCGCCATAGGCCTCGGCATACTTGACGAAATCGGGATTGCCGAAGGTCATGCCGAAATCCGGGAACGCATCGACCGCCTGCTTCCAGCGGATCATGCCGTAGGCGTGGTCCTCGAGCAGCAGGACGACCAGGTTGAGCTTGAGCCTGACGGCGGTTTCCAGTTCCTGGCTGTTCATCATGAACCCGCCATCGCCACAGATGGCCATGACACGGCGCTGCGGATAGAGCAGTGCCGCCATCATCGCCGACGGCAAGCCCGCGCCCATGGTGGCCAGCGCATTGTCGAGCAGGATCGTGTTTGCCATGCGCGTCCGGTAGTTGCGCGCAAACCAGATCTTGTACATGCCGTTGTCGAGGGCGAGAATCCCGTCGGCCGGCATCACGGCGCGCACGTCGTGCACGATGCGCTGCGGCGTGAAGCGATCTTCGGTGGCGCGCGCGGCGATCCGGCTCAGAATGCCTTCGCGCAGCGGCAGCAGGACCTGCGCGTTGGGGATCTTGCCCTCGATGCGGTCGGCCAGCAGCGCCAGCGAAGGGCCGAGGTCGCCGACGATTTCGGCTTGCGGGAAATAGACCTGCTCGACATCGGCTGATTGGTAGCCGACATGAATGACCCTCGGCCCCTTCGCTCCCATGATGAAGGGCGGCTTCTCCACGGTGTCGTGACCGATGGTGATGATCAGATCGGCCTGCTCGATGGCCTCGTGCACGTAGTCGCGCTCCGAAAGGGCTGCCGTTCCTATATAGAGCTCCGTGCCGCCGGGCACGGTTCCCTTGCCCATCTGCGTGGTGAAATAGGGAATTTGCGTCCGCAGCACGAACTGCGCGACATCGGGGGTCACGCGCGGACGCGACGCCGCCGCGCCGAACATCAGCAGCGGGCGCCTGGCTTCCATGATCATAAGGGCGGCGCGATCAAGCGCACCCGGGCTGGCCAGCGGCAGTTCGACCGGGTGCGTCGGCACCAGTGCGATCGGCTCACACTCGGCCGCCGCAATGTCTTCCGGCAGTTCCAGATGTACGGGGCCGGGACGTTCTTCCTGGGCGACACGGAAAGCTTCGCGCACCAGCGAGGGGATCACCTTCGGCGAGACGATCTGGCGCGACAGCTTGGTCAGCGGCTTCATCGCCGCGACGATGTCGACGATCTGGAAGCGCGCCTGCCGGGATGACAGGATGCCCTTCTGGCCGGTGATCATGATCATCGGCATCGCGCCGAGCAGCGCATAGGCCGAACCGGTCGAAAGATTGAGCGCGCCTGGGCCAAGCGTGGTGATGCACACACCTGCCTTGCCGGTGAGCCTGCCATAGGTGGCGGCCATGAAAGCGGCTGCTTGCTCGTGGCGGGTCAGGATCAGCTGGATCGAGGAGCGGCGGATGGATTCGACGATATCGAGATTTTCTTCGCCGGGAATGCCGAAAATCCGTTCGACCCCTTCGTTCTCGAGGGCCGCGACGAACAAGTCCGAACCTTTGGTCATAAACTGTCTCTCCCGCAACATTCCGTCGGCCACCTTCATATGGCATCGGAATGCGACGCCTCAAAGAGGCATCTTCGGCCGCGGGTCAGAGGCGCGTGTTGCAGCTCGCCGCTTTCGGCGATGCGAAAAGTTCCTTCGGCGCGGACCACTGGCTGACGGTCGCGCCGCGCGTGCCGGTGATCAGCGAACGCAGTTCCGACAGATAGGTCTGCACGAAGAACGAGGTCTGGCTTTCCAGCGGCGTATAGGGGCCCGGCCGGTAGGCGCGCGACATGATGCCGTCGGCATTGTCTTCGGTGATCTTCTTGTCCTGCACCGTGGTGACGTCCCACATCCAACTGATCGCATCGGCGTCGACGTCGTTATCGGCATCCTTGTCGACGAGCCAGGTCAGGATGACGTCTGTTTCCATGGCGTTGCGCGGTATCATCTGGAACAGCGTGACATAATCATTGGCAGCACTTGCAAACGACAGGCGTCCGAGGCGAAAGCCGCTTTCGCCGCCATCATAGGCGTGACGACCACCCATCAGGCACGAGACCCCCTCGCCCGTATTGGACAGCGTGTTACGGCCGGAGCCGATCGGCTTGCGGTGCATGGCAAACGGCATCGTGTCGAGGTCGCCTGCTTGCCATGCGCCCTTGTGGAATTCGGCATCGCCGATGACGCTGTGCCAGGCCTCGATTTCGTTCTGCCACTCGACCGCCTTGTCGGCATCGCGGGTCGCGGTCACTTTGACATGGCCGTTGACGCGGTAATATTCGGGATGAGCCGGCCGGCAGTGATAGCATTCGAGAAAGTTCTCGAGTACCAGCTTCCAGTTCGCCTTGGTCAGATAATTCTTGCGGGCGACGATGCGTGCACGGTCGAGGCCGTTTTCGCGCAAGCCGCCCGTCAGCCCGTCCGCGACAGGCTGGATGTCGGGCAGCGAACTGGCATCGAGGCCACAGAAGACGAGGCCGCCGAAACTCTTGCAGGGCACGCGGTGCAGTCCCAGCGCTTCCGGATCGACGCTTGCCGGCAGATCCTGCCGCGACTGCAGTTCGCCGGTCAGCCTGAACGACCAGGCATGATAGGGGCAGACCAGAAGCTTGCCGCGACCATCCTTGGCGCAGAGCCGCGAGCCGCGATGGGTGCAGACATTGTAGTAGGCCGCGATGTCGTCCTCGGCGTCGCCGAAGCGCACGACGATGATCTCCTCGTCGAACAGCTGGCGCACGATGTAGCGGCCCTTTTCGGGAACCTCGCTGGCATGGGCGACAAGCATCCATTGGCGCGGAAACCACAAGTCCCGTTCCAGCGCGAAGATCGCCGGGTCGGCATAAAAGGCCTGTTCCAGCGACCAGTCCGGACGTTGCCGGTCGATCAGCCTGACGGTCTCGCTTCTGTCGATAGGCTGGCTGTTCGGTGTGTAGGCCTGCACGGCAAACACCTTTCTGCTCGCTGGCGTTAGAATGATGTTTCGATAGAGTGTGCGATGCGGAAAGGCTTGCAGCAAATACAGATATGATAGACCTTCATATCGAAAAGGCATGAATGTAGGTCCGGACCGTGAAAACCCTCAAAACATCGCTTCCCCTGCTGAACGCCATGGTCGTCTTCGAGGCTGCCGCCAGGCATGGCGGGCTGACACTGGCCGCGCAGGAGCTCAACATCGCACAATCGGCGGTTAGCAGGCATGTCGCCAATCTCGAGCGCCAGCTGTCGGTCGAGCTGTTCACGCGCAGAGGCAACCGCGTCGCCGTCACCGGGGCCGGCAACACGCTGGCCGAAGCGATCCGCGAGGGTCTCGGCACCATCAGGCAAGCGGTCGAGGATTTGACCGCGCACGACAGCGATACATTCGTGGTCGGCTGCAGCCACGATTTCGCGCAGGCATGGCTGATGCCGCGCTTCGACCTCATCACCTCGCGGGTGGCCGGCGACCGGGTGCTTTTGCAGACATCCACCGATTACAGGGATTTCGACCAGCCCGAAGTGGCGCTGTCGATCCGTTTCGGCGAAGCCGGGCAATGGTCCGAATTCGTGGCCGACAAACTGCTCGACGGCGAATGGTTCCCGGTTTGCGCACCGGCGTTCCTGGCGCGTTACCCGGGGCTCGCCTCGGAGGACCCCGAGGCTTTCCTGGCGGTGCCGCTGCTGCACCAGGTGACGCCGCCCGGCGCGATCGACAGTTGGCAGTCATGGATCGGAACCGAGCGGAAACTCGATGGGCCTCGGTTCACCAGCTACATGTCGATGATCCATGAAACGATCGCCGGGCGCGGAGCTGCGCTCGCCTGGGCGGGGTTTGCCGACGAGCATCTGCGTCGCGGCCAGCTCGTCCGGCTGACGAAAACCTCGCGTCGCCACGCCGGCTCCTTCCACATCGTCATGAGGAAGAATGCCGGCCCGGTGGTCAGGGCGGTGGCGCAGGCGCTGCTGGCCAGCGTCGGCGACAGCTTGCAGGCAAGCGTCGGGGACAGCTAACAGATCAGGCCTCGCGACCAAACCGCGACGCTTCATGACGCGCGCCCCAGGCCGGCATGGCGGCCTCGATCTCGGCCTCCGACTTGAAGGCATCGGAGGCGTAGCGATCGACACGGAACCGCTCGGCGGAAACGAACGGGGTGTGCCCGAGGACCAGCTCGCAGGATAGCCGGCCAAGACCCGGTCCATGGGTGACGCCGCTCTCATTGTCGCCGCCGACGACCACGACATTGTCGCTGCCGGGCACCTTGCCGACGACAAGGCCGTTGTCGGGCGTGTAGCACGGCACGCCTTGCGCCCAGCTCGCGATCGTCGAACCGCGCAGCGGCGGGAACACAGTCTGCAACTCGGCAAGCTCCTGCTCGGAGGTCTCCCGCATCAGCTCGATATTGTGCGGCTGGCCAGGTTCGATCTCGTTGTCGTCGGTCTTGTAGAGAGGTTTGTAATGCCGGCCGGTTCCCCACATGACGGCGCCGAATGTTTCGCGCAGCCACAGCCGCAATTCGCGGCACTGGACCGTGGGAATGGTCGACGGCAGCCCACGATCGTCGGTGACGATGCGCGTTGCGACGACGCGCAGCAGCGGCAACTTCCAGCCGAGGCCTGATATGACCTGGTTGTTCCAGGCGCCGGCGGCAACGATCACGCCGTCAGCCTCAAGGCTGCCCTGATCGGTCTCGATGGTCACCCGGTCACCGGCATCATGGACGGCCGTTACGCGTGTGCCGCTGCGAAAAACACCGCCGAGCTCGCTGATCTGGCCGGTCAGTACCCCCATCGCCAGCTTGGTGTCGAGCTGGATGCCATGCGGATTGTAGGCGGCCGAATGGACCCGCGCCGGATCGATGAGGCCCTGCATCTTCTGGCCGATATGCGCGGCGTTCAAATCCTGCATTTCCGGTGGGGCATAGGGTGAGTCCAGCACCGGTCGGACGAAACGCTCGCGCCCGTCCTCGGTCAGCGCCATGATCAAGGTGCCGTTCGGCCGATAACCGATCTCGACGCCGACCTCGTGCAGCCTGCGATAGAAATCGAGGCCATATTGCTGCAGTTGAAGGCCTTCTTCACCGAGCGGGATCATGCCGGCGGACCAATGGGAGACGAAGCCCGCGCCGGCGCTGGTGGTCGCGGCACCCGGCTGACCCGCATCGATGACCGTCACCCGGCGCACGCCGGACCGCAGCAAATGGAAAGCCGCGCTGCAGCCGATAATGCCGCCGCCGATCACGGCGATATGCCTGCTATCGCTCCCGCCATGGCTTCCGTTTGAGCTCATCTTTGTTCTCCCTTTTGCCGATGGTCCGGTCGGAGCGACATGCAGCGACGGCGACCATACAGGCCCGTTCGGAGCTGTCTAGACACATGTGTCTGTGGCCTGATACTTGATGCGCACTGCATCTGGATCACACGTCCGGAACGCCGCTTGATCTGGCCTTCCGTTGTTGGTGTTGCCGAGAGAGCGAGGAAAAAAGTGAGCGTTTCGACTGCCGCCAAGGCCATTTTCGACAGTGAAATCATATGGGACGCGCATTCCGGCTTCATGCCGGATCCGGCTGCGGACCTGAACAATCTGCAGATCTGGCGCGACGCCGGCATCGACTATCTGTCGATCGATGTCGGCTTCGACCTGTTGCCCTGGGAGCAGACAGTGCGGACGCTCGCAAATTTCCGTCACTGGATCCTTGCCAATCCCGAGCACTACACGCTGGTCTCCTCCGTCGCGGAAATCCGCAAGGCCAAGCTCGAGGGCAAACTGGCGATCAGCTTCGACATCGAGGGCATGAACGCGCTCGACGGCCGCATCGAAATGGTCGAGTTCTATCACCATCTGGGTGTGCGCCAGATCCTGTTCGCCTACAACAGGAACAACCTCGCCGGCGGCGGTTGCCACGATGTCGAGACCAGCCTGACGGCGTTCGGCCGCGAGGTCATCGACGAGATGAACCGTCTCGGCATGTTCGTCGACGTCACCCACACCGGCTACCGCACCTCGATGGAGGTGATGGAATACTCGAACCGCCCTGTCATCTTCTCGCACTCCAACGCCAAGGCCCTGTGCGGCCATGGCCGCAACATCACCGACGAGCAGATAAAGGCCTGCGCGCGCACCGGCGGCATCGTCGCGATCGTCGGGCTCAATCGTTTCCTGGGAGAAGGGCGGACGGACTCGGACAGGCTGGCTGACCACATCGAATATCTCGTCGACCTGGCTGGCCCAAATCATGTCGGCATCGGGCTGGACTACGCCTTTCCGGTTGATGTCAAAGGCATCGACCGCATCATTTCCGACAACCCGCAATTCTGGCCCAAGAGCGAATATCCAGAGGGGGCGACTACCTACTCGGCTCCAGGTCAGATGCGCGAACTGACCGATGTGCTTCTGCGCCGCGGCCAGTCCGAGCAGACCGTGCGCAACGTCCTGGGCGGCAATTTCGTGCGCCTGGCGGCTGAAATCTGGAAGTGAAGGTAGCGGAGAGCGCGTCTCCGCTCCAGCTCTTGATCCAGGCCCCACCGAATGGCGGGCCAGGCCGCACCGTGTGCGCGATCACATTTCGCGCTTAGCCGCTTGCCCATGCCGACGCAGCGGCGGGGTCGGATCGGATATCGAGATTTCCCGCAAGATCGTCCGTATCCAAGATTCGGACATGCCGGCAAAATTTTCGCTAGACATAGATGTCTATTATTAGCAGTTTTAGCTGACAGACACATTCGGCCCGGCTTGGAGAATGGCCAACGGCTGGAAAGCAAAACAACGAAAACAGCAGAGGGGTAGAGCATGTCCATTCTAGCCGACACCAGGATTTCGCGCCGCAGCCTGCTCGCCGGAGCCGGCGCTTTCGGCCTCGCCTCAATGGTCAATCCAAAAATTTCCTGGTCGAGCGACGGTCCGATCCTGAAGGTGCGCTCCTACGCCGACATCCAGACGCTCGACCCTTGTTTCCGGCTGGCGGCCCCCGAAGGCGACATCACCAGCGTCATCTTCGCAGGCCTCGTCGTCACCACGCCGGGCGACAGCTGGGGCTGGCGGCCGATGGCGGCGGAAACGATCAAGCAGCTCGATCCGCTGACCGTCGCCTTCCAGCTGCGCGACAATATCGGCTTCACCGACGGCTACGGCCAGATGACGGCCGAAGACGTCAAGTTTTCGATCGAACGCATCGCCGACCCCGCCAATAAAAGCCCCTATTCCGGCGACTGGGCAACGCTCAAGGAGGTCGAGGTCAAGGACAAGCTGTC
This sequence comes from Mesorhizobium sp. LMG17149, assembly GCF_024518695.1. Lineage (NCBI taxonomy): Bacteria > Pseudomonadati > Pseudomonadota > Alphaproteobacteria > Hyphomicrobiales > Phyllobacteriaceae > Mesorhizobium > Mesorhizobium sp. LMG17149. Next base: position 396,642 of record NZ_JANIFL010000007.1, on the reverse strand, counting down.
GGGGCTGATCCACCTGAAGCAGGCCTTCGCGCCGCTGTGGACGTCGACCTTGCCGACGCCGTCCGGCACCATCCTGTCGAAGCGCGCCATCACCGAGCTCGGTGGCAAGATGGGCGTCAAGCCGGTGGCCCAGTCGGGCCCCTACATCCTGAAGGAATGGCTGCCCAAGCAGCGCACGGTGCTGGTCCGCAATCCCGACTGGAAGTACGAGCAAGGCGCCTTCGCGGAAATCCACATCCATCCGATCGAGGACGAGAAAACCGCCGAACTCGGCTATGAGGCCGGCGACCTCGACTACACCTGGACCGCGGTCTCCTCGATCTCGCGGCTGAAGCAGACACCGCCGCCAAAGACGACCGTCGTCGAGAAGCCTTCGCTGGCCTTTGTCTGGCTCGGCATGAACCAGGATGTCGCCCCTTTCGACAATCCGAACATGCGCCGCGCGGTTCAGTACGCCGTGGACCGCAAGGCAGTGGTCGACGCCGCCTATTTCGGCGCCGCCGCCACCGCCACCGGCATCATCGCGCCCGGCCTGCCCGGCCATCGCGAGAAGAACCTGTTCGATTTCGATCCGGACCGCGCCCGCGACATGATCGCCAAGGAAGGGCTGGCCGGCACGACGATCACGCTCGACATCCTCAACAAGACCGAGCGGCTGACCGCAGCGCAGGTCGTGCAGTCGAACCTGCAGGATGTCGGCCTCAATGTGGAGATCAAGCAGAACGACAGCGGCACTTTCTGGACGCTTGGCGCCAAGGAAGGCGACTACTGGAAAAAGCTGCAGATGATCATCAGCCGCTTCTCCATGCAGCCGGATCCGAGCTGGGCCACCGCCTGGTTTACCCGCGACCAGATCGGTGTGTGGAACTGGGAGCGTTTTTCAAGCGAGGAATTCGACAAGCTCAACGCCGAGGGCATGGTCGAGCTCGACCCGGCAAAACGCGATGTCATCTACAAGAAGCTGCAGGACCTGATGGAGGAGAACGGCAACTACGTTTTCCTGACGCATGAGGTCACCGGCATCATGAATCGAGACACGCTAGTGGCCGGCCTGAAGCCGAACGGCGAACCCGTGTTCACCGACTTCAAACCGGCATGACATCGGCGGGCGGGGCTCGTTCCCGCCAAAGACCGTCCGACAGGTACTGGAAATGATCCGCTACGCCCTCAAGCGTCTGTGGCTTGGCGCCATCATCATCAGCGTCGCCATGATGATGATGTTCGCCATGGTCTACCTTATTCCCGGCGACCCGGCCTCCGTCGCGCTGGGGCCGCGCGCGACGCCGGAGATGATGGAGGCGCTGCGCGTACGCATGGGCCTCGACCAGCCGGTTTGGCGGCAGTTCCTACATTTCTACGGATCGGTCCTGCGCGGCGATCTCGGCACCGAGGTGCTATCAGATCGGCCAGTTCTGGACGTGGTGATGGAACAGCTTCCGTTCACGCTGGCGCTGGTGGTCGGCGGCATCACGTGGTCGGTGGCGCTGGGCATCCCGCTTGGCTGCATCGCAGCGGTGCGGCGCGGCGGCTTTGTCGACCAGGTGATCGGGGTCCTGTCGGTGGCGATGATCGCCGTGCCATCCTTCGTCGTCGCCATCTATTCGCTGCTGGTGTTTGCGGTCGCCCTGCAATGGCTGCCGGCGATCGGCGCCGGCGAACCGGGCGACCTCGCCAGCCGGCTTCAGCACCTCATCCTGCCGTCTCTGGCGGTCGGCCTTGGCTGGATCGGCTACATCTCGCGCATGGTGCGCGCCTCGATGCTGGAGACACTGGAGGCCAGCCATATCCGCACGGCGCGCGCCTTCGGCCTGACCGAGCACCGGATCGTCTACACCTACGCGCTGCGCATCGCCGTGCTGCCGACCATCACCTTGCTCGGCGTCGGCATCGGCCATATGCTGTCGTCTTCCGTTTTCGCCGAAATCGTCTTCGCCCGCCCCGGCATCGGCAAGCTGGTCTATGAGGCGATCTCGGTGCGCAACTACCCCATCGTCTCCGGAGCCGTGCTGGTCACCACGGTCTTCTTCGTCCTCGTCAACGTAGCGGCCGACATTCTGGTCGGCCTATTGGATCCCCGTGTCAGATCAAGTTTCAACTGAGCTGCCATCCCGCAGCTTCCGTCTCGGCATGATATGGCGCACCGTGCGCCGCATCATGCGCGAACCGCTGGGCGCCATCGGCCTGACGCTGGTGACGGTGGTGGTGCTGTCGGCGGTGTTCGCCAGCGGCCTGACCAGCTATGCGCCGAGCAAGATATCGCCGGCCGAACGTTTCGCTTCGCCTAGCCTCCTGCATCTGCTCGGCACCGACCATCTCGGCCGCGATCTTCTCACCCGGGTGCTCTATGGCGGGCGCGTCGCGCTTTTGATCGCGCTGGGCGCGACAGCGGTGTCGCTGGTTGTCGGCGTCGTGCTGGGGCTGATCGCAGGCTATGGGCCGCGCTGGCTCGACAATGTGCTGCTGCTGATCTTCGACGCGGTGAAGAGCTTTCCCACCGTCATGCTGGCGCTGACGCTGGTCACCCTGTTCGGCCCCTCGCTCTACGCGGTGGTGCTGGTGGTGATGCTGGTCAATGTGCCGGGTTATGCCCGCATCATCAGAACCCAGACGCTGGTGCTCAAATCAGCCGAACATGTCATGGCGGCGCGCTCGATGGGCGCCAGTGCGGGCCGCATCCTGCGCGTCCATATCCTGCCCAACATCATCGGCCCGATCCTGATCTTGATATCGATGGACATTCCCGTGGTGGTGGCGATCGAGGCCGGCATGAGCTTTCTCGGGCTCGGCGTGCGGCCGCCGACGCCGAGCTGGGGCGCGATCCTCAATGACGGCTTCGCCAACATTCGCGATTCCTACTGGATCGTGATTGCCGGCGGCCTGCCGATCGTGCTGACGACACTCGGTTTCACCTTCTTCGGCGAGACGCTGCGCGACCTCTTCGATCCCCGGCTGAAGGGGCGCTCATGACGGTTCTCGAGGTCAAGAATCTGAGCGTCGCCTTCCACACCGAGAGTGGGCCACTGGAGGCGCTGAAGCAGGTGAGCTTTTCCGTGCCGGCCAACCGCAGCGTCGGCGTGGTCGGCGAATCCGGCTGCGGGAAATCGACGCTCATCAACGCCATTCTCGGCCTGCTCGCCGACAATGGTGAAATCACATCGGGCGAGATCATCTTCGAGGGCGACAAGGACCTTGCCCGGCTCGACCCCACCGCGATGCGCGGCTTGCGCGGCCTCAGGATCGCCACCGTGTTCCAGGACCCGATGGGTGCGCTCAACCCGGTGCTTTCGGTGGGGCGCCAGATGCGCGACATCCAGTATCGCTCGAACCTGTCGAAGCGGGACAAGGATGCGCGCTCGGTCGCAATGCTGCGCAAGGTTCGCATTCCCGATCCGGAAAGCCGGCTGACGCAGTTTCCGCACGAGTTCTCCGGCGGCATGAAGCAGCGCATCGCCATCGCCATGGCGCTGATGATGGAACCGGCGCTGCTGATCGCCGACGAGCCGACGACTGCGCTCGATGCCACGCTGGAGGTGGCCACTATCGAACTGCTCAAGGATCTGCAGCGCGACATCGGCTGCTCGGTGCTGTTCATCTCGCATCATCTGGGCGTGATTGCCGAACTCTGCGACGAGATGATCGTGATGTATGCCGGTGAGGTGGTGGAGAGCGGCACGACCCGCGAGATATTCCACGACGCCCGACATCCCTACACGCAGAAGCTGCTGGCCTGCGATCCGGCCCGGCTGTCGCAGCGGGTTGCCCGCCTGCCGACCATCGCCGGGACCTTGCCGGACCTGCGCCGCCGCCCGAGCGGCTGCGTCTTCCAGCCGCGCTGCGATCGCGCCGACGCCCAATGCCTGACGACGCCTCCCAGCGCAGTCCTCGGTGGGTCTCACATCGCCCGCTGCTGGCATGCGGACATTCCCTTGGGAGCGATGAACGCATGAGTTCCGACGACCTGCTCCGTGTCAGCGATCTGCGTGTCTCGTTCCGGGTTGGCGGCCTGTCCGCCAGACTTGCCGGGCGAGCCACCGAGATCGAGGCGGTGTCCGGTGTCAGCTTCACGCTTCAACGAGGCAGCACCTTCGCATTGGTCGGCGAATCCGGCTCGGGCAAGACGACGCTGGCGCGCACGCTCAACGGTCTTCAGCCGGTGAAAGCGGGCACGATCCTGTTTGAAGGGCAGGAACTGCAAGGCCTGTCCAATGCCGCCATGAAACCGGTGCGGCGGCGCATGCCGATGATGTTCCAGGATCCGGTCGGATCGCTGTCACCACGGCTCAGCGTGCGCTCGCTGCTGTCGGAACCTTTCGTCATCCACGGACTGTCGGATCGCGATCTCAACGCCGAAGTCACGCGGCTTCTCGCACTGGTCGGGCTGCCGCGCGATTTCGCCGACCGCTACCCGCACCAGCTTTCCGGCGGCCAGGCGCGCCGCGTCGGTGTGGCGCGGGCGATTGCGCTGGACCCGGTGCTGGTCGTCGCCGACGAGCCGACAGCCGGCCTCGACGTCTCGGTGCAGGGAGAGGTGCTGAACCTGCTCAACGACCTGCGTGACCGCATGGGCCTGTCGATGCTGATCATCACCCACAATCTGCATGTCGTGCGCCAGATCGCCGACCGCATGGCGGTGATGTATCTCGGACGCTTCATCGAACAGGGCGAAACCGAAGCGATCTTCCGCGCGCCGCATCATCCCTATACGGCGGCCCTTCTCTCGGCCAATCCAGAGCCCGATCCCGACAGGGTGCATCAGCGCATCACGCTGCCGGCTGACGTTCCGTCCTTGTTGGCGCGCCCTTCAGGCTGCGAATTTCACACACGCTGTCCGCAGGCCCAGGGCCGCTGCGCGGTGGATGTCCCCGTCCCGGTCGCAGTTGGCGACAGCCGTCTGACCTGCCATTTCCCGCTGAACACATAAGGATCGCCACCGGCGCAAGTGTCGGCCGGGGCGTTGAGAGGAGCCGCCATGCAAGATATCCGCGTCGTCACCGATTTCCCGCGCAAAGTCCGCGAGATCGAGAATTTGTGGATTCCGATGCCGGACGGCGTCAAGCTGGCCGCACGCATCTGGTTGCCGGAAGACGCGGAGGCCGATCCGGTGCCGGCGATCCTCGAATATCTGCCATATCGCAAGCGTGACGGAACGGTGGAGCGCGATGCGCTGACGCATCCCTATTTCGCCGGTCACGGCTATGCCGGCGTGCGGGTCGACATGCGCGGCTCGGGCGACAGCGAGGGATTGTGCAAGGGTGAGTATCTGAAGCAGGAGCAGGATGACTGTTTGGCGGTCATCGAATGGCTGGCTGGGCAATCCTGGTGCTCGGGTAGTGTCGGCATGATCGGCATCAGCTGGGGCGGCTTCAACGGGCTTCAGGTCGCCGCCCGCCGACCGGCGGCGCTGAAAGCCGTCGTCTCGCTGTGCTCGACCGACGACCGCTATAATGACGACGTGCATTATCTCGGCGGCGCGATGATGTGCGACAATCTGATGTGGGGAACCACCGCCTGGGCCATCGCCATGACGCCACCGGATCCGCTTGTTGTCGGCGACCGCTGGCGCGATCTTTGGGAGCAACGGCTGAACGGCAACGGCATCTGGATGCAGGACTGGTTCGAACACCAGCGCCGCGATGATTTCTACAAGCACGGTTCAATCTGCGAGGATTATGCCGATGTCGGGATCCCGGTCTATGCCGTCGGCGGCTGGGCCGACGGCTATCCCAATCCGATCTTCCGGATGCTGGAAAAGCTGAGCGGTCCTCGCAAGGGCCTGATCGGACCCTGGGGCCACAAATATCCGCACTTCGCCATGCCCGGCCCGCGTATCGGCTTCCTGCAGGAGTGCCTGCGCTGGTGGGATCAATATCTCAAGGGCATCGACACCGGCATTGCCGACGAGCCGATGCTGCGCGCCTGGATCCAGGATCCCGCACGGCCGGCGGCGATCTATGACGAGCGGCCCGGCCGCTGGGTGGCGGAACCGGCGTGGCCGGGACCCGGCGTCGGCGAAAAGGTGCTGCACCTTGCGCCGCATGTGCTGAGCGAAGCCAAGGGCGAAAACGCGGTTCTGGAGATTTCATCGCCGCAGACGGCCGGCCTGTCGTCCGGCGCCTGGTGCGGTTATGGCGTCATGCCGACCTTGCCGGTCGACCAGCGGACGGAGGAAGGCAATGCCCTGATCTTCGAGACGGTGCCGTTGACCGAGGCGATCGAGATCCTTGGCTTCCCCGAATTCGAAGTTAAACTCTCCTCCGACAAGCCCGTCGCCCTTCTGTCCGCCACGCTGTCGCAGGTATTTCCTGAAGGTGCCGCCTCGCGTATCAGCTACGGTATTCTCAATCTGAGCCATCGCAACGATGATCTGGACATCGCACCCATGGTGCCGGGCCAGGCGGAGACCGTCCGCATCAAGCTGCGCTGCTGCGGGCAGAGTTTCGAGGTCGGCGAGCGTATCCGGCTGGCGCTGGCGACATCGCATTGGCCGATCGTCTTCCCGACGGCCGAGCAGGCGACGTTGTCGATCCATTGCGGCGACAGCCGGCTGATCCTGCCGGTGCGCGCGCAGCAGAAGCTGGACGACACACTGGGGGTTTTCCTGACTCCGGAAAGCGCCGCGCCGATGGAGCAGGAGGTGCTGGCCAAGGGCGACGGTTTTCAGCGCTCGGTGTCGACGGACCAGGTCACCGGCGAGACCGTCTACCAGGTCGTCAATGATGGCGGCACGGTGCGGCATCCGCATACGGGAATGGTGCTCTCGGCGAGGCATGTCGACCGGTTCATCATCCACCCCGACGATCCGAACTCGGCGGTCGGCACCTGCACCTGGGACAAGTCCTATGGTCGCGGCGACTGGCAGGCGCGGCTTTCGGTAAAGGCGACGGTAAGGGCGCTGCGCGATGTCTGGCGGATCGAGACCCATATCACTGCCCATGACGGAGGCGAGCGGATCGTCGACCGCAACGAGGTCAAGGAGTATCCGCGCGATCTCAACTGAAAGCGGCTGCGACGCTTCGTCTAAGCCATCGACTTCGGCAAGGCGGCGGCCAGCGCATCGACGGCCAGCCGCACCTTCAGCGGCAAATGCGGTGTCTGCAGCCAAAGGGCGTAGCAGTCGTAGAGATATCGAGGCTGGTCCGGCAACAGTGCGACCAGCGCGCCGGCTTCAATGCGCTCGCGCACCAGCCACCAGGGCAACCAGGCAAGGCCCATGCCGTCGGCAGCCGCATCGCCAATGGCGTCGAGATCGTCGAGCCGCAGCCGGCCGGTTGGTGTGATCTCGAGCGCGGGTTGCCCCCCTTGCGCAAACAGCCACGGCTGAACGACCTGACCAAGCCGGCGATAGACAATTGCCTGATGATCGGCGAGATCCTCGATCTGTCGCGGTTCGCCATGAATTCTAAGATAGGAAGGTGCGGCGCAGACGACCATGTCCTGGCGCGCGACGCGGCGTGCGATCACCCCCGCCTTGTCGCCCAGAGCACCGGTCCGAATGGCGAGATCGTAGCCATCCTCGGCAAGATCGGCGAAGCGATCGCTGAGAGATAGATCGAGTTCCAGCATCGGATATTGCCGGGCGAGTTTCAGCAGCACGGGCGTCACGCAGTGGCGACCGAAATGCGCCGGCATGGTGACGCGCAGTTTTCCGCGTGGCTCCGAAAACTGGTCGGCGGCGAGCGCATCGGCGGCGTCGGCCTCGGCCAGCACCACCCGACAGCGTTCATAGTAAGCGCGGCCGAAATCGGTCAGGTTCTGCCGGCGTGTGGTCCGGTTGAGCAGGCGAACGCCAAGCCGTTCTTCGAGAGACCGGACATGCTTGCCAACCATCGGTCCCGAGACGTCAAGGGCGACCGCTGCTGCCGCGAACGAGCCGAGATCGACGGCCTTGACGAACACAGCCATGCTTTCGAGCCGATCCATATTCGGAACTCCTGGTTTCTACTGTTCTTCTCTTGCAGCCATTTATCCCCGGGCAGCCTAACTGCATAGCTCATTCGGTCCAGTTGATTTGGAGTATCCCGAATGACACGTGTGGTTCGCTTTCACCAGCATGGCGGCCCTGAGGTTCTGCGCATCGAGGATGCCGAGCTTCCCCGACCGGGTCCGGGCGAAGTTCAAATCCGCGTCAAGGCGCTCGGCCTCAACCGCGCCGACGCGCTGCTGCGCGCGGGTGCCTATATCGAGACGCCGAAGCTGCCCTCGGGGCTTGGTCTCGAAGCGGCGGGTGTCATCGAGGCTATAGGCGACGGCGTGAAGGAATTCGCGCCGGGCGACGGCGTCAGTGTCATCCCGCCGCAATCGATGATCCGCTGGCCGGCCTATGGCGAGCTTGCCACTTATCCCGCGGAACTTATCGTCAAGCACCCGCCGTCGCTCGACTGGCAAACGGCAGCGGCGGTCTGGATGCAATACCTCACCGCCTATGGCGCGCTGATCGATATCGCCGGGCTGCGCAGCGGAGACCACGTGGTGATCACCGCGGCGTCGAGCAGTGTCGGGCTTGCCGCGGTCCAGATCGCCAACAGTGTGGGCGCGACGACGATTGCGGTGACGCGAACATCGGCGAAGATGCGGGCGCTGCTCGAGGCCGGCGCGGCCGAAGTCGTGGCCTCGACGGAGGAAGATCTGGCGGCGCGGTTGAACCAGATCGCCGGGCCGCGAGGCGTGCGCGTCGTGTTCGATGCGGTCGGCGGCCCGATCTTCGAGCCGCTGACGGCGGCCATGTCGCATAGCGGCATCCTCATCGAATATGGCGGACTGAGCCACGCGCCGACACCGTTTCCGCTATTCGCAGTGCTGGCCAAGACACTGACGCTGCGCGGCTACCTCGTCCACGAGATCACCGGCAACCCGGCGAAACTGGAGGCCGCCAAGGCTTTCATCCTCGCAGGACTCGAGACCGGGACTCTAAAGCCGATCATCGATAGGACCTTCGCGTTCGACCAAATCGTCGAGGCGCATCGCCACCTGGAGTCGAACGAGCAGTTCGGCAAGATCGTGGTGACGATCTGAAATCGTGGTGACGATTTGAAATCGTGGTCACGGTCTGAGCAGAGATGGCGAACAAATCACTCTTGCGGGCAATATCGCCCCTTGAAGGCGCGGCGCTGCATTCCTAATTGTCCCCTGCGGGCCGGGCCCCTCTGACTGTCGCTTTGGCGACTGTGATGTCGGACCGCTGTAACGGGCCCGTTTTCATCCTTTTCGGTCGAGCGGGTTCCTTCTTTTTTGGTTTGGAGCGCCGTATGACATCTCCTTCTCTCCTTGGCATGACTTGCCCCTCCTGCCGCGTTGCGCTCGTGATGAGCGAACGCCAGGGTATCGAAATCGACTACTGTCCGCAGTGCCGCGGCGTCTGGCTTGATCGGGGAGAACTCGACAAGATCATCGAGCGTTCCGGCAGGGAAGCGGCGCCGGCGCCGCAGCCACAGCCGGCAGCGTTCTCCCAGCCGCAACACGGCCAGGGCCGCGACGACGATTATTCCCGCTCCCACGGCCACCGCTATCCAAAGCGGAAGAAATCATTTTTCGAAGAGTTGTTCGATTGACCGTATAACGCCGGCACCCGGCGACGGCTGAAATTTCCGAAACCGCAGAGACAAAGGTTCATCTCCGATGACTTCCCGTACAAGCCGATTTGCAGCCCTCTTTGCAGGACTGTTCCTGGCGTTTTCGATGGTCGCGATAGACCATGCCGAGGCGCGCCGCGGCGGCAGTTTCGGCAGTCGTGGCATGCGCACGTTCCAATCGGCACCGCCGACCAGGACCGCACCGGCCCCGACCGCTCCAGTCGAGCGTTCGATGACGCCCAACACCGGTGTGAACAACGCGGCCCGGCAGCCACAGGCCGGCCCGCAGAGGCCCGGCTTCATGAGCGGCTTCGGGGGAACGATGATGCGGGGCCTGCTGCTCGGCGGCCTGATCGGCCTGCTCGTCGGCCAAGGCTTCGGCGGCCTGGCCGGAATGTTCGGTTTCCTGCTTCAGGCCCTGCTCATCGGTGGCGCGATCATGCTGGCTATCCGCTTCTTCCGCTCGCAATCGGCGCGTGGTCCTGCGGCAGCGCTCGCCGGTGTCGGCAATGCCCAGGCTTCGAGATTTGAGAACCGCGCAACGGCAGGGCAGCAGACTGCAGGCTCCTTCACAATTCCCGGCTTTGGCGGTGGTTCGGGCGGAAGCTCTCCGGCCATCGGTTCTGATGAGATCACGCTGGCTCAGACCGACCTCGACGCATTCCAGCAGCTGTTGACCGATGTCCAGGAAGCATTCGGGCGCGAAGACCATGCCGCTCTGCGCCGGGCTGTTACCCCCGAAATGGTATCCTATCTGTCGGAAGAGCTGGCCGACAATGCCCAGAAAGGTCTCAGGAACGAGGTAACGGACATCACGTTGCTGCAGGCCGACGTCGCTGAAAGCTGGCGTGAGGATGACCGCGAGTACGCCACGGCCGCATTGCGCTACGAATCTCGTGACGTCACGCGCGAACGGGCCAGCGGCAAGGTCGTCGCGGGCGACGATGATCATCCGACAGAGACGACCGAGCTGTGGACATTCGTGCGTGAGAATGGCTCGAACTGGAAGCTCTCGGCAATACAACAGGCTTGAGCCCAGGGCGATTTTGTCCAAGGCTTCACAGTTGTCGGCGTTCAGCGCACGATCTTGACGCACATCGGCGTGCCGATCTCGATGGCGCGCCCGGTGTCGCTGAGTATGCCGGTCTCGGCGTCGCGAGCGAAGATCGAGATGCGGTCGGCGTTCTGGTTGGCGGAAAACAGATGGCCGCCTGACGGCGTCAGCGCCAGATTGCGCGGCGTCGCGCCACCACAAGAGATATAGCCGACGAGGCTCAGCGAACCCGTCTGCTGGTCGACCGCCATGATGACGACGCTGTCATGGCCACGGTTGGAGCCGTAGACAAAACGGCCATCCGGCGAGATCTGGATGTCGGCGCAATGGTTGCTGTCGCGCGCCTCGGCCGGCACCGCCGGCTTGGCGTCGATGAGCGTGAGCTTGCCCGAGGCTTCGTCCAGCGCCATCGCCACGATGGTCGAATCCAGCTCGTTCATAACGAAGACGAAGCGTCCGTTCGGATGCAGTGCGAGGTGGCGTGGACCGGCGCCCGCCGGCAAAGCGGATTCCGCAAGCTTGGTCAGGTTGCCGTCGAGCTCGATCCGGTAGGACACCAGCCGGTCGATGCCGAGATCGGCGACGATGGCTGTCCCGCCGGCAATGGTTTCGGTAATACTGTGGGCGTGCGAGCGTTCCTGTCGTGCCGCATTCGGGCCGGTGCCGGAATGCGAGACGCTGGCCAGCGGGGCCGTCAGCGCGCCGTCCTTTTCGAAACCATAAACCGCCACGGCGCGGTCCGGGCCGCCCCCGCCCATGCCGTAATTGGCGACCAGCAGTTTTGTTCCGTCGCGGGTGATGGTGTTGTGGGCGGTGATGCTGCCCAGCGATGGCTGCTTGTTCAGATAGGTGAGCGCGCCCGAGGCACGATCGAAGCTGTAGGCGGAGACAGTTCCCTCGCGCCAGGTGAAGACTTCCGAATTGGCGTAGACGTGTGAACCGTCCGGCGTCACCGAGAAGAAGGTTGGATTGTCGACGTCATCGGCTTCAGCCAGTTTTCGGGTTTCCAGCGTTTCCTCGTCAAAGCTGTAGACGCCGAGACCGACGCCCCGAGCGCCCTGAAAATACGGCGCCTCGCGATTCAGGCTGCCGACAAAGACCAGACAATCCTTGCGCATGATTTTCCTCCCTGCCCGCCTGCGCTTCGGCGCGCGGGAGCAGCCAAAATTTCGCCTGTTCACGCTTGCAACGCAACCCCATATGTGAAAATACTATTTACAAAAGAAGATTGACGGGAGGAGACGTCTTGGATTCAGGCGCCTTGATGCGTGTTCAAATGGTTGCGCGGTCCCTTCGGCAGGACTGGCGGATTCGGTCATGAACGATTTCGCATCCACCGTCGGTGTCGCCTCGACGCATCCCAAGAACATGCCGGCGGATCATGCCGCGCTGCCGGTATGGAACGCCGAAAACTGGTTCTATGAGGATTGGCCGGTCGGGCAGAAGATCCGCTCGTTGCGACGGACCATGGCCGAAGGCGACAGCCATTTGTTCAACACGCTGGTGCTCGACATCCACCCCTATGTGCAGGACCAGATGTTTGCCGAGAGCGAAGGCATTTTCGGCAAGCGGCTGATCGCCGGCGCCTTCGTCTTCTCGGCTGGCCTGGGACTGGTCGCCACCAACTGCGTCAACGCCTTTTCCTATGGCTACGACAAGCTCCGCTTCATAAAACCCGTCTTCATTGGCGACACGATCTATTCGATCCGCTCCAATCTCGACAAGAAGCCCCGCTACCAGGAGATGGGGTTGATCCGCGCCAGCTACGAGGTGTTCAAGGGCGAAGGCGAGCTGGTTCTCTATTGCGAGCATCTGCAGACGGTGAAGTACCGCAACCCGGCCGACTTCGTCGGCAAGACGGAGAAATAACGATGCCGGCAGCAGCCGAATTGCCGCTCGCCGGTCTCGTCGTCGTCGACATGAGCCAGTTCCTGTCCGGGCCTTATTGCTCGCTGAGGCTGCTCGATCTCGGCGCGCGCGTCATCAAGATCGAGCGCCCGGATGGCGGCGACCTGTCGCGCCGGCTCTATCTCAGCGACACCGAGATCGGCGGCGATTCCACCATCTTCCATGCCATCAACCGGGCCAAGGAAAGTCTTGCCATCGACCTCAAGAACGAGGCCGACCTCGAGGCGCTGCGCGGCCTTCTGGCCAAGGCCGACGTGCTGATCCAGAATTTCCGGCCGGGCGTCATCGAACGGCTCGGCCTGGACTACGAGGCGGTCCGCAAGATCAATCCACGCCTGGTCTATGCCTCGATCAGCGGCTATGGTGAGGACGGCCCGTGGGTCAAACGCCCGGGCCAGGATCTCCTGGCGCAGGCGCGTTCCGGCGTGATGTGGTTGAACGGCGACGAGGACCAGGGGCCGGTGCCATTCGGCCTCGCCATCGGCGACATGCTGGCCGGTGCGGCCTGTGCGCAGGGCATTCTGGCCGCACTGGTGCGGCGCGGTATCACCGGTCAGGGCAGCCACATCGAAACCAGCCTGCTGGAAGCGCTTGTCGATTTCCAGTTCGAGGTGCTGACCACGCATCTCAATGACGGCCGCCGGCTGCCCAGGCGCTCCAGTTTCCGCAGTGCGCATGCCTATCTGTCGGCGCCTTACGGTGTCTATCCGGCCAAGGACGGCTACCTCGCCATCGCCATGACGCCGATCCCCAAGCTGGCCGATCTCTTGTCGCTCAGCGAACTCGCACCCTATCGTGACAAGCCGGCATCCTGGTTCACCGCGCGCGACGACATCAAGGCGATCATCGCGCAGCGGATCGCGACCAAGACCATCGATGAGTGGCTTGATCTCCTCGAGCCGGCCGACATCTGGTGCGCCAAAGTGCTGACCTGGCCGGAGATGCTGGCGAGCGAAGGGTTCCAGTCCCTCGACATGCTGCAGACGGTGACGCGCGAGGATGACGTCTCGATCCTCACCACCAGTTCGCCGCTCCGGGTCGACGGCATCAGAGCCAAGGTCGACCGGGCAGCACCACGCATCGGCGAGCACAGTGCTGCGATCCGCGCGGAGTTCGGCCTGTGAGTTCGCCCAAGCTCAAAGGTATGACCTGGAGCCACCCGCGCGGCTACGATCCGATGGTCGCCTGCTCGTCGCTTTGGCAGCAGAAGACCGGCGTCGTGATCGAGTGGGACAAGCGCTCGCTTCAGGATTTCGAATCCTTCCCGGTCGAGGAACTCGCGCGCGCCTATGATCTCATCGTCATCGACCATCCGCATGTCGGCCAGATCACGGCGGAGCGTTGCCTCGAGCCGCTGGATGTCACCGGCCGCGAGGCGGAGCGCACGGCCCTTGCCTCGGACAGCGTCGGCCAGTCCTATCCGAGCTACAACTGGCAAGGACGGCAATGGGCTTTCCCGATTGATGCGGCAACCCAGGTCCAGGCATGGCGGCCGGATGCGATCAGTGCGCCACCGGCGCGCTGGAGCGAGGTGCTCGATCTCGCCCGTCAAGACCGCGTGCTGCTGCCGCTGCGGCCGCCTCACGTGTTGATGGTGTTCTACACGCTTGCCGGCAATCTAGGGCATGCCTGCACGACCGATCCATCCAACGATCTGATCGATGTGGAGATCGGTAGCCAAGTCTTCGAGGCAATGCGCGAGATCACAGCGCTGGTCGATCCCGCGTGTTTCGAGATGGACCCGATTGCCGTCTCCGAACGTATGGCGGAGGCCAGTTCCAGGTTCGTCTGCGCGCCACTGATCTATGGCTACGTGTCCTATGCGACGGATGGCTTTCGGGCGAACCGGCTGGCCTTTGCCGATGTTCCGGTCATCGGTTCCGGCGGCCCTGTCGGTTCGGCGCTTGGCGGCACCGGCATAGCGGTTTCAGCCTTTTCCAAAGCCAGGGATGCCGCGATCGACTTCGCCTATTGGGTCGCGAGCGACGATGTCCAGCGCGGCCCCTATGCCGCCGCCGGGGGCCAGCCCGGCCATGCAGCGGCCTGGGAAGATCAAGCCGTCAATGAAGCGACCGGCGACTTCTATCGGGATACGCGCGCGACGCTGGAGGGCGCATGGGTGCGGCCACGCCATGACGGCTACATGGCGTTCCAGCAGGCCGCGTCCGAACGCATCCTTTCCGGCATGACCTCCCGGCATCAAGCCCGACAGGTCGTTGCCGATCTCAATCGCCTGTTTCGGGAGAGTTTCCCGGCGCAGGTGTCCGGCGCTGCCGGTGGAGGAGCCTGAACCAAACCGAACGGAGGAGAACAAGAATGACAGGAATGATCCGCGGCCTGCTGGCCGCAACGGCGCTTGCCTCGCTTGCAACGACCGCCTTTGCCCAGGATGTGCAAGGCGTCATCGGCGGGCTGCCGACCGAACTCAAGGCGCAGTATGACGGCGCGCCCCAGAAGGTGCTGCCCTCGGCCTGGGACAATTTCACCGCGCCGCCCAAGCCGTGGAAATGGTGCCACTCGGAATCATATCAGGGCAATCCGTGGCGGGTCACGGTGACCAAGGAACTGAAGCGCCTTGTCGACGGGCTAATCGCCGACGGCACCGTCTCCAGCTTCGAGGTGTCGGACTCCAACAATGACGCCAGCCAGCAGATCAACCAGATCCGCGCCTTCATCGACAAGAAGTGCTCGATCATCACCTCGATCCCGGGTTCGGCGACGGCGCTTGACGACGCCATCGACGCTGCCGCCAAGGCCGGCATTCCATTCATCACGGCGGCCGGCTCGGTGACCAGCCCGAACGCGATCAATGTCGATTCCAACTATGCGCGCTGGGGCTATGACATGATGGCGGCGATCGGCAAGGCGCAGCCGGACGGCGCCAGCATCCTTCTGGTCGAAGGCATCGCGGGACACCCGATCGTGGTGCAGGAGCGCCAGGGCGCGGACAAGGCGCTGGCCGAAAATCCGAAGCTGAAGATCTCGCGCAACGTCAACGGCAACTGGACGGCCAACGTCACCAAGACAGTGGTGCTGCAGGCGATCGCCACCAACCCGGCGCCGATCGATGCGGTGTGGACGACAGGCAGCGAGAGCCGTGTCGTTGCCGAAGCCTTCGCGGAAGCCGGCCGGCCGGCGCCATTGATCACCGGCTCGATCACCGGCGATGCGCTGGGCTACTGGAAGGCCAACCCCGACAAGTACCGCTTCGAAGGCCATGCGGTGCTGCCGCACTGGACCGCGCAAACGCTGTTCCGCGTCGGCGAGCGCATGCTCGACGGACAGAAGCCGAAGCTGAACACGCTGCTGATCCCGATCCCGCCTGTCCACACCGCCGATCTCGGTGCCTGGTACAAGGACTGCATGACGACCGATGCCGTGTCGATCTTCCCGATCCCGCCGAAAGATCCGATGCCGGAGGAATGGCTCGACGCCTATTTCTCGAACCCGGCGCCGACCAAGGGCTGGGATTATTCGAAGGTACCCGACGCCTGCGCAAAGTGACGCCTGCGCGAACCAGTCTCTCAACAGGCCGGCTCCTTTCGGGGAGCCGGTCTGCCAGCATCGAAATGCTACATGCTTGAAATCAAAACCATATCCAAACGCTATGGCGAGACGATCGCGCTCTCGGACGCATCGATCGCGTTTCGGGCGGGAACCATCCACACCATTCTGGGCGAGAACGGTTCGGGCAAGAGCACGATGGTCAAGCTGCTGTCCGGCATCGTCCAGCCGGACAGCGGCGTGATCCTGCTGCACGGCAAGCCATTCTCTGGCGCCAATCCATCGGCCTTCCAGGCGCAAGGCTTCGCCACGGTATTCCAGGAGGTGCTGATCGCGCCGGACCGCAGCGTAACCGACAACATCCTGCTCGGCCTCGACGGACTGGTCCGACGTGCCGTTCCCCGCCATGAGCGCCGTGACCGGGCGGAAGCCGCGCTGAAGCGCTTCGCGGTCACCGACGTCCCCCTCGACAAGCCAGCCGGCCTGCTGCCGCTTGCCGCGCAGCAATTGGTCGTTCTCGCCCGCGCGATCGTGCGCAACCCAAAGATCCTGATCCTCGACGAGGTCACCGCCGCGCTCGACTTCGCCGACCGCGAATCGGTTTTTTCGTTGATGCGTGCGCTTGCCGGCGAAGGCTGCCTGATCCTGTTCATCACCCACCGCATGGATGAGGTGATGACGCTTTCGGACCGCATCTCGATCCTGCGGGGCGGCAGCGTCGTGCGCACCGAAGAGCGCGGCGCTTCCACGCCGGCGGAACTTCTCAAGGCGATGGCGCCACGTACCGCTGCGGAATTGGCGCATGGCTGATCGCACTGCTCTCGATTTTGGTGGTCTTGCCGTTCGCGAACTCGTCATCGCGCCCGGCGCCAGCCCGATCACGCAGGCAATCGCTCCGGGTGAGATCGTCGGGCTTGCCGGTCTCGATGGTCATGGCCAGGAGCTGTTTCTCAAGATGCTTGCCGGCCTGGAACCGCCCCATGGCGGCTCGATCGAACTCGGTTCATCGGGTGCCTCCCGCAAGATTACCGGGTTTCGCAAGGCTGTCGCCAGCGGCATCGCCTATTTGCCGCGCGACCGACGCGCCAACGGCATTTTCCCGACGCAGTCGGTGCTCGACAATTTCGCCGTTTCGACTCTGTCGCGCGACACTCGGCTCGGGCTGATCAGCCCCGCGGCGCGCAAGGCGCGGTACGACATCTACCGCGAAAAACTGTCGATCGCCGCACCCCGGCCCGATGCGCCGATCACCACTCTTTCGGGCGGCAACCAGCAGAAGGTGCTGTTGGCGCGTGCCTTGGCGCTGGAGCCCGCGATCCTGCTCCTCAACGATCCCACGCGTGGCGTCGACGTGGCGACGCGGCATGTGCTCTACGACGTGTTTCGCGGGCTGGCGTCCGACGGCATGGGCCTCGTCATCCTATCCAGCGAAATCGAGGAGATTCTTCTCCTGTGCCAGCGCGTGCTGGTGTTCCGTGAGAATGAAGTCGCGGCCGAGATCTCTGGCGACGCGCTCACCACCGACAGCGTGATATCAGCCATGTTCGGACGTGCGGCATGAACCCTGTTGCGCGCCTCCTGTCCCTTGGGCGAAATTTCGGCTTCGCGGTGGTGCTGCTGGTCGTGCTGCTTGCGATCAATCTTATCCTCAGCCCCGGGCGGTTCCAGCCGGGTTCCTGGGGCGCGCTGGTCGGATTGGCGGCGCCCTTGGTCGGTGCGGCCATTGCGTCCACGCCTGTCATCCTCGCCGGGCGTGGCGGAATCGACATCTCGGTCGGGCCATTGATGGGCTTCGTCAACGCTTTGACGATCCAGGTGCTGTTCCTCGGCGCCGGCATCTCATCGCCCCTGGTGCTCGTTCCGGCGGCGTTGCTCGTCGGCGCGCTGGTGGGTGCTGCGAACGGCTTTCTCGCGACAATCGTGCGCATCCAGCCGATCGTCGCCACGCTCGGCACCTATCTGATCCTGACCGGCGTCACGCTGACGATCCTGCCGGCGCCGATCGGCCCGGCGCCGGCTTGGCTCAAGGCCTTGTCCGGCCCGCTCTCGATGCTTCCGCTGGCACTGATGTTCATCGCTTGGTGGCTGGTGCGGCGCACCCCCTACTACGACCAGTTGATGGCGGTCGGCAGCGACGACCGCGCGGCCTACACCGCCGGCGTCGATGTCACGCGCGTGCGCTTCATCGCCTATGTCATGACCGGCATCCTGGGCGGATGCGCCGGGCTGATGCTGACCGCGCTGATCGGCTCCGCCGACCCTAACATCGGGCCGACCTACACGCTGATCGCCATCGCCGCCGTAGCGCTCGGCGGCGTCAGCCTGGCCGGCGGGCGTGGCGGCGTCGCCGGTGCAGCCATTGGCGCCATCGACATCTTCCTGCTGCAAAGCGTGCTGACGACGTTCAACGTCTCGACCTTCGTGCTGCAGATCGCCTACGGCGCGATCCTGGTGCTGGCCGTGATGCTGACAGCGCTGCAGGAACGTCTTGCCATGGGGAGACGCTGACATGGTTTTGCGCCAAAACCTCTTCGCCACAACCAACGCCCGCGTCGTCGGCGCCTTCTGCGTCGCCGCCCTTCTGCACCTTGCCGGCACGCTCCTCATTCCCGGCTATTCGGCGCCGTTTGCGATACGCGCCATGCTGGTGCTCGCTTCGCTGCTTGCCGTCGCCTCGATCGGGCAGACGCTGGTCGTCATCATGGGCGGCATCGATCTGTCGATCCCGTTCGTCATCGGCTTTGCCAATGTCGTGGCGGCGCAGCTCTATGGCGACGGCTGGAATTTTGTTGTGGTCTGCGGCGTTGTCGGTGCGCTGGCGCTCATCATCGGCGGGCTGAACGGGCTGATCTCGCGCAGTCTCGACATCCAGCCGCTGATCGTCACGCTCGGCATCGGCATGGTCGTGCAAGGGCTGGTGCTGCTGTGGACAGCCGGCTTCCCATCGGGCTCCGCGCCGCAAGCGGTTTCCAGCTTCGTGTCGATCGGCGGATCGGCCGGACCGCTGCCGGTGCCGTGGCTGGTGCCGAGCCTGGTCGTGCTGGCCGCACTCGTCGTGCTGGTGCTGGAGCGAACGCCCTATGGCCGCCGGCTCTACGCGCTGGGCAGCAATCCGGGCGCGGCGCCACTGGCGCTGATTGACCCGGTTCGCATGTGGGTCATCACCTATGCGGCAAGCGCTTTCTTCGCCGCCGTGGCAGGGGTGCTGCTGCTCGGCTTCACCGGTTCGGCCTATGGCGATGTCGGCCAGCCCTATCTGTTCCAGACCATCGCGGCGGTCGTCGTAGGAGGCGCAGCACTTGTCGGCGGCCGGGGAAGCTATCTCGGCACGATCGCCGGCGTGCTGGTGCTGACCGAGATCAACACGCTGCTGATCGGCCTCGGCTTCCAGCCCGCAGCGGTGCAGGCCGCGCTCGGCTTCGTCATCGTACTGCTGGTTTCGCTCTATGGCCGCGAACGGCACGTCTCGACAACCATCTGAAAGGACCAGTCAGTCGAGCCGCCACAGCTTGCGGGCATTGCCGGACAACAGCCTGTCGCGCTCCCCAATGCTGCAGCCCGAGAGCAATGCATGGGTCGCCGCCACCCAGGTCGACAGGCCGCCGCCTAGCGTGCAGACCGGCCAGTCGCTGCCCCAGACGACGCGGTCCCAGCCGAATGAATTGATGGTGTGCTCGACGTACGGCCGCAACGTCTCAACCGTCCAGCTGCCGGCATCGGCATAGGCGACGACACCGGAGATTTTGGCCATGACATTCGGGCGCCGGGCGATGTCGCTCATATGCTCGCGCCATGGATGTTCGCTCTTGCCTTTGATGTCGGGGACGCCGCAATGATCGAGGACGAACTGGACATCGGGTGCCAGGTCGGCAAGCGCGATCGCCCTGGGGATCTGGTGCGGCAGCACGACGAGGTCGAAAGTCAGGCCGGTGCCGCCAAGCCGCTTGATGTTGTCGCGGAACACCGCACCTTCCGAGAGCTCGTCGGGCACGACATGGAGGACGCGGCGAAAGCCTTTTACGAACAGGTTTGCCCGCTGCCGTTCGAGATAGGCCGCGAAGTCCCCTTCCTCAGGGCGGCAGGACGCGATCACCCCGGCCAGCATGCTGCCGGACTGCCGTGACAGTTCTTCCACACGAGCGGTCTCGGCTTCGATGTCGGCTGGATCGACATCGACCTCCATATGCAGCACACGCCCGACGCCGACACGCTGCGCCTCCGTCGCGTAGTCTTCATAAGAGAAATCGCGGTTGAGCGCCGGCACGCCGGCGAGCCAGGGATAGCGCAGGGCCGAGCGATCGATCAGGTGAAGATGGGTATCGATGATCATGGTGAGGCTCCTCCCTCTGGCTTTTTAAATCATCTCACGGGGGAATTCTTCATTCAAATAAGAATTCATGCCGATGAGCCGACTGCTGATCCAGCGAGGTGCGACAGCTTTTCACACGTCGCCAGCAACAGTTCGATCGTCCTGGTGATGTCGGGCGCGGAAGGCGCGTTGACCACCGTGATGTAGGGAATCGACAACGCGGCGATCGCCTTGCCGTCGGAACTGCGGACCGGGGCCGACAGGTTGAAGACGCCGGCTGTCTGCATCGAGGCCATCATCTCGTAGCCACGGTCGCGGATTTGGTCGAGACGGGTGAAGAACTCGGTCGATTGCGCCGTCTTGTCGGTGCTGCGGACGTGTTCGGAAATCATCATCTGGCGCTCTTCCGGTGAGCGGAAGGCGAGCAGCACATGTCCCGATCCGGTGTCGAACAAACTGATATGGGAGCCGACCCGGATCGATATGCCCCAGTAGTTCGGTGCTTCCTGCTGGCCGATGACGACGGCAGAACCGCGATCAAAAACAACGAGTTGGTTGGCCTGCTGCGATGTCTCGGCAAGTTCACGCATCAGCGGCGTCGCATAGGAGACCAGCCGCCGTACCGGCGCGTGCAACTGTGCCAGACCGAACAGTTTGAGCGTTAGCGAATAGCGGTCGCCATCGAGGCGCGTGACGTAGCCGCGCCGCACCAGCCGGTCGAGCATGCGATAGAATTCGTTGGGACTGCGGTCGAGTTTCTTGGCGATTTCGGCCTGGGTCAGGCCGCCGTCGACGCCCGCCAGCAGTTCAAGGATATCGAGCCCCTTGTCGAGCGCCGGCGCGCGATAGCGCTCGTCTTCGCTGTCGTCCATGGGCTCATCCTCCAGTGAATTTCACCCTTCATATACGCAGGAACGTGCGCGGCGGAAACAAATTTCGCCTTGACGTGTCTATGAATGTTTTGTTTGTATATGAATGTAGCACTTCTTGTCATCAGACGAGTTGCGGTCGCCGCGGAGGCGGCGCCAAGGGAGGATACCAATGAACAGACTGCTGTCCGGCGTGTGCGCCGGTGCATTGTTGCTCGCGTCAGGTGCGGGCGCTGCCCTTGCCGGCGACCTGCCCGGCAAGTTCGAAGGCGTGACCGTCGACGTGAAGCTGATCGGCGGCCAGCAATATGAAAAGCTCTACGAGCGCATTCCCGAATGGGAGAAGGCGACCGGCGCCAAGGTCAACATCCTGACCAAGAAGAACGGCTTCGATATCGACAAGGAGCTCAAGTCCGACATCGCCTCCGGCAGCACCAACTGGTGCGTCGGCTGGAACCATTCGTCCTTCGCGCCGCAATATACGGGCCTTTACACCGACCTCAGCAAATTGCTGCCCAAGGAAGAGATCGACGCTTTCGTGCCGTCGACGATCACGTCCGCAACCATCGACGGCAAGCTGGAGATGCTGCCGCGTGCGCAGTTCGACGTTTCGGCGCTCTACTACCAGAAGAGCCTGTACGAGAACGCCGACAACAAGACCAAGTTCAAGGCGAAATACGGCTATGATCTGGTGCCGCCGGACACCTGGAAGGAAGTGACCGACCAAGCCCAGTTCTTCGCCAACCCACCCAATTTCTACGGCACGCAGTTCGCCGGCAAAGAAGAGGCGATCAACGGCCGCTTCTACGAGATGGTTGTCGCTGAAGGCGGCGAGTATCTCGACAAGGATGGCAAGCCGGTCTTCAATTCCGACGCCGGCATCCGGGCGCTCGACTGGTTCGTCAACCTCTACAAGGCCAAGGCCGTGCCGGCCGGCACGACCAACTACCTCTGGGACGATCTCGGCCAGGGCTTTGCGTCCGGCACCGTCGCTATCAACCTCGACTGGCCGGGCTGGGCCGGTTTCTTCAACGACCCGAAGTCGTCGAAGGTCGCCGGCAATGTCGGCGTCAAGGTCGCGCCGAAGGGCTCGTCCGGCAAGCGCACCGGCTGGTCCGGTTTCCATGGCTTCTCGGTGACCGAGAACTGCCCCAACAAGGAGGCCGCGGCTTCCCTGGTGTGGTGGCTGACCAACGAAGACAGCCAGAAGCTCGAGGCCGCCGCCGGGCCGCTGCCGACCCGTACCGCAGTGTGGGACTGGGTTTTGAAGCAGGCCGAAAACGATCCTTACAAGAAGGAGGTTCTTACCGCCTTCCAGGAAGAGGCCAAGCACGCGTTTGCCGTGCCGCAGACGCCTGAATGGATCGAGATCTCGAACGCCGTCTATCCCGAGTTGCAGGCGGCGATCCTCGGCGACAAAACCTCCAAGCAGGCACTGGACGATGCAGCCGCCAAGGCGACGCAAATCCTCCAGGACGCCGGCAAGCTCTAGAAACGGGCTCCCAGGGCTGCCTCCCCCACCAGAAATGGGGGAGGCGATCGCGTTTTCGCGGCCAGCGGTTTGCGCTAACCCATCGCCCCCGGCCCACGCACCGCCGTCCAAATGCAAACACCTCAAGGATTCTGATGAAGGGCTTCAAGCCATCCGCGCCATTCCTGCTGCTGCTTCCGGCCATGATCGTGCTGGCGGCGGTTGTCGTTGTGCCGTTGCTGTTGTCCCTTTACTCCAGCTTCACGCCGTTCCGCCTGACGCGGCCCGAAACGTTCTACGTCTTCATCGGCATCCGGAACTATCTTTCGATCCTGTCCAACACCGATTTCTGGTGGGCGTTCGGCCGCACGGTGCTGCTACTGACCATCGCGCTCAATCTCGAAATGCTGCTCGGCCTTGGGCTTGCCATGCTGGTCGAGAAAGCGACACGCGGCCAGCGCATCCTGCGCACGCTGATGATGTTCCCGATGATGTTCTCGCCGATCCTCGTCGGCTTCCAGTTCAAGTTCATGTTCAACGACAATATCGGCCTGGTGAACAATGCGCTGCAGTCGCTCGGCATCACGCAAGACGCCATACCGTGGCTGATCGAGGGCCATCTCGCCTTCATCGCCATTTCGATCGCCGAGATCTGGTCGTCGACGGCGATCTTCGCCATCCTGATCCTCGCCGGCCTGCTCGCCATGCCCAAGGAGCCGATCGAGGCGGCGCGTGTCGACGGCTGCACGCCGTGGCAGACATTCCGCTATGTGACGTGGCCGTTCGTCATGCCTTTCGCCTACATAGCCATGACTATCCGTTCGCTCGACGTGGCGCGCGCCTACGACATCGTCAAGATCATGACCGATGGCGGACCGGCGGGCCGCACCGAACTGCTATGGACCCTGGTGGCCCGCACCGCCTACAGCGACGGGCGCATGGGCATGGCCAACGCCATGGCCTATTTCTCGATCCTGCTGTCGATCGCCTTCACCGTCTACTTCTTCAACAAGCTCGCCGCGGCGCGCACGCAGATTGGTGCGGAGTGGTGAAGATGGACGAGAATTCTTCCGCCCGCCTGAAGCGCCGGCTGCTGGGCATCGTCTATCGCATTGGCCTGTTCCTGGCGATGCTGACGATCTGCCTGCCGGGCCTGTGGATCGTCCTCTCGTCGCTGCGGCCGGCGGTCGAGATCATGGCCAAGCCGCCGGTCTGGATCCCGCAGGAGATTTCGTTCGACGCCTATGTCGCCATGTTCAGCGGTATCGGCAAAGGCGGCATTCCAGTGATCGAATATTTCCGCAACTCGTTGATCATCTCGGTGACCTCGACGGTCATTGCGGTGGCCATCGGCATGGCCGGCGGCTATGCGTTCGCGCGCTACCGCTTCCGCGGCAAATCGAGCGTCTTCCTCGGGCTGATGCTGACGCGCACCGTGCCGGGCATTGCGCTCTCGCTGCCGCTGTTTTTCCTCTATGTGCGGCTTGGCATCATCGACACCCATTTCGGGCTTATCCTTGCCTATGTCGCGCTCAACGTGCCGTTCACGATCTGGCTGATCGACGGCTTCTTCCGTCAGGTGCCCAAGGACCTCGCGGAGGCCGCGCAGATCGATGGCTGCACGCGCTGGCAGGCGTTCTGGCAGGTCGAGTTCCCGCTTGCCGGGCCGGGCATCGCGTCGGCCGCGATCTTCGCCTTCCTGACCTGCTGGAATGAGTTCGCTCTGGCCTCGCAGCTGACCCGTTCGGTGAGCGCCAAGACGCTGCCGGTCGGGCTGCTCGATTACACGGCCGAGTTCACCATCGACTGGCGCGGCATGTGCGCGCTGGCCGTGGTGATGATCATCCCGGCGCTCACCCTCACCTACGTCGTCCAGAAACACCTTGTCGGCGGCCTGACCTCCGGCGCGGTGAAAGGCTGATACCATGGCAACCGTTACCCTCACCAAGCTGACCAAGCGCTACGGCACTGTCGGGATCGTGCACGGCATCGATCTCGATATCGCCGACCGCGAATTCATCGCGCTGGTCGGCCCGTCCGGCTGCGGCAAGTCGACGACGCTGCGGATGATCGCCGGGCTGGAAGAGATCAGCGCCGGCTCGATAGAGATTGGCGGGCGCATCGTCAACGATTTGCCGCCACGCTCGCGCAACATCTCGATGGTGTTCCAGTCGTACGCGCTCTATCCGCACATGACGGTGCGCGAAAATCTCGGCTTCTCTCTGAAGATCGCAGGTGCCGCCAAGGAAGACATGGAGCGCCGCGTCGCCGAGGCCTCGGCCATCCTCGGCCTCGACACGCTGCTGGATCGCCGCCCCTCACAACTGTCCGGCGGCCAGCGCCAGCGCGTCGCCATGGGCCGCGCCATCGTGCGCGATCCTGACGTCTTCCTGTTCGACGAGCCGCTTTCCAATCTCGATGCCAAATTGCGCACGCAGATGCGCACCGAGATCAAGAAGCTGCATGCCAAGGTGCAGTCGACGGTGATCTACGTCACCCACGACCAGGTCGAAGCGATGACGCTGGCCGATCGCATCGTCATCATGCGCGACGGCCATATCGAACAGGTCGGCACGCCCGACGAGGTCTTTCGGCGGCCGGCGACCCGCTTCGTTGCCGGCTTCATCGGCTCGCCGCCGATGAATTTGCACGAGGCCACGATCGACGACGGCCAGATGGTTTTCGCCAACGGCGAAAAGCTGCCGCTGCCCGCTCAGTTCAAGGCCAATGTCACGACCGGCGACAAGGTTGTGTTCGGGCTACGGCCGGACGACATCTATCCGACCGGCCATGGCATCAGTTCCGGTGGCGCGGCAGACGTCCACCAGATCGAACTGCCGATCACCGTGACCGAACCGCTCGGCAACGAGACGCTGGTGTTCGTCGAATTCAACGGTACGGACTGGGTGTCGCGCATGCTGAACCCGAGGCCACTGCGGCCGAGCGAGCGCGTCGCCATGAGCCTCGACATGTCGCAGGCGCATCTGTTTGCCACCGAGACCGGAAAGACATTGCGGAGCTGATCGGCATGACCAAAATTGAGAAAGTCGACCTTCGGATGGTGGACCTTGTGCCCAAGGTCAAACGCACCGACGCCATCCAGAGCTTCGTCAGCCAGGAAACGCCTATCGTCACCGTCACCGATTCCGACGGTGCGATCGGCACCGGCTACAGCTACACGATCGGCACCGGCGGCTCGTCGGTGATGCGGCTTTTGTCAGACCATCTGGTGCCGCGCCTGATCGGCCGCGACCCCGACATGATCGAGGCGATCTGGCACGATCTCGAATTCGCCACGCATGCCACCACGATTGGCGCGATCACCGCTATAGCGATCGCGGCGATCGACACGGCACTATGGGATCTGCGGGCCAAGAAACAGAACCTGCCGCTGTGGAAACTGGCCGGCGGTGCCAAGGATCGCTGCCCGCTCTACACGACCGAAGGCGGTTGGCTGCACATCGAGACGCAGGCGCTGGTTGACGATGCGCTAGCCGCCAAGGCGAAGGGCTTTCGCGGCTCGAAAGTGAAAATCGGCAGGCCGCACGGGTCGGAGGATCTTGCCCGCCTGTCGGCGGTGCGCAAGGCGGTCGGCGACGGCTATGAGATCATGACCGACGCCAATCAGGGTTTTTCGGTCGACGAGGCGATCCGGCGCGCCGCGAGGTTGCGCGAACTCGACCTCGCCTGGATCGAGGAGCCGCTGCCGGCCGACGATATTGACGGACATGTGCGGTTGTCGAACTCGACGCCGACGCCGATCGCGATCGGCGAGTCGCTCTATTCCATCCGCCATTTCCGCGAATACATGCAGAAAGGCGCCTGCTCGATCGTGCAGGTCGATGTCGGCCGCATCGGCGGCATCACGCCCTGGCTCAAGATCGCGCACGCGGCGGAGGCCTTCGACATTCCGGTCTGCCCGCATTTCCTGATGGAACTGCATGTCAGCCTGACCTGCGCTGTTCAGAACGGCCGATACGTCGAGTACATTCCGCAGCTCGACCAGTTGACCGGCAAGCGCCTGCGGATCGAGGATGGCCAGGCGCTGGCGCCCGACGAACCGGGTATCGGCATCGACTGGGACTGGGACGCGGTCAAGGCCATGAGCATCGCCGAATTCACCACGGCGATCACGAAATAGGAGACTGATATGCAGCGGATGGGGATGGTTCTGCGACTGAAGCCGGAAAAGGTCGATGAGTATGTCCGCCTCCATGCCGCCGTCTGGCCCGACGTGCTGGCCATGATCTCCGCCTGCAACATCAAGAATTATTCGATCTACCTGAAGCGGCCGGAGAACCTGCTGTTCAGCACTTTCGAATATCACGGCAGCGACTACGAAGCCGACATGGCGAAGATGGCGGCCGATCCGAAGACGCAGGAATGGTGGGCGGTCTGCATGCCATGCCAGGAGCCGCTGGCGACGCGCAAAGAGGGCGAGTGGTGGGCCGAGATGGACGAGGTCTTCCATCATGATTGAAGGCGGTTTCGACCCTGCCTTGCTCGTTCAATCCTGGCCAAAACCCTCAAAACCCCGGCCGATCGTCACTTTCGGCGCCGGATCGATCGTCGGCGACGCGCATTTCCCGGCCTACAGGAAGGCCGGCTTTCCAGTAGCCGGGCTTTATGATCCCGACCACGCCAGGGCTGAAAAGCTGGCCAGCCAATGGGGCGTGACGGCCTTTGGCTCGGTCGAAGAAGCTGCTGCCGTCGAGGGCGCGATCTTCGATCTTGCCACCCCGCCGTCGCGTCATGCCGGTGTGCTGAAGTCCTTGCCTGATGGCGCAGTGGCGCTGATCCAGAAGCCGATGGGCAGCAATCTTGCCGAGGCGACCGCGATCCTCGAGATCTGCCGTGCCCGGAAGCTGCACGCAGCGGTGAACTTCCAATTGCGCTTCGCGCCGATGATGCTGGCGCTCAAGGGTGCTATCGGCAAGGGCTGGCTCGGCGAGATCGTCGACTTCGACGCCTGGCTGGCGCTGGCGACACCATGGCAGCTTTGGGAATTCCTGCTCAAGGCGCCGCGCGTCGAGATCGCCATGCATTCGATCCACTATCTCGACCTGATCCGGCAATTGCTCGGCGACCCCAAGGGTGTGCACGCCAAGACGCTCGGCCATCCGAACCATGCCGTGGCGCAGACACGCACCAGCGCCATTCTCGACTATGGCGACACCGTGCGCTGCGCGCTGTCGATCAACCACGACTACAAGTTCGGCCGCCGGCACCAAGCCTGCGAGTTCCGCATCTGCGGCACAGAAGGTGCCGCCTATCTCAAGCTGGGTCTCAACCTCGATTATCCCACAGGTGAACCGGATGTGCTGGAGATTTACCCCAAGGGTGGAACGGACTGGGTCGCGGTGCCCTTGGCCGGCGAGTGGTTTCCAGACGCCTTCGTCGGCCGCATGGCCAATGTCCAGCGTTTTGCCACCGGAGAAGATGCTATGCTGATCAGTCCGGTCGAGGATGCCTGGAGCACGATGGCGCTGGTCGAGGCGGCGTATCAGTCGAGTGCGGCACCGGCGACGCCGATCGCGGAAAGACCCTGATGGAACAGATACAGTATTTCGAAGACTATGAGATTGGCGCGTCGCGCCTGACCAGCGGCCGCACCATCACCGAGACCGACTTCATCGTCCATGCCGGCCACACCGGCGATTTCTTCCCGCACCACATGGACGTCGAGTTCATGAAGACGACGCCATTCGGCCAGCGCATCGCGCACGGCACGCTGGTGTTCTCGGTCGGCATCGGGCTGACGGCAACCGTCATCAACCCTGTCGCCTTTTCCTACGGCTACGACCGGTTGCGCTTCATCAAGCCGGTGTTCATCGGCGACACGATCCGGACGCGCACCACAATTACGGCCAGGGAAGACGACCCGAAGAGGCCGGGGTCGGGACGGGTGATCGAACGCTGCGAGGTGATCAACCAGCGCGGCGAAGTGGTGCTGGCGGCCGACCACATCTACATCGTCGAACGCAGGCCGACGCAGGGCTGAGACTTGGGAAAGTCCTAGAGCATTTCATTATCGTACCCGCCAACCCTGAGTTCTTTTCAGGATACCTTTCGAAACAGCCAAGTGAATGATCCGCGCGAATGCGTTGGTGTAGAAGATCATCATGCCCATGGCAGCAGCAGGCGCGGTGTCGCCAGCGTCGTCCATGTTGAGCACTGCAACCGAGGCGAGCGC
Source organism: Mesorhizobium sp. LMG17149 (assembly GCF_024518695.1). NCBI lineage: Bacteria > Pseudomonadati > Pseudomonadota > Alphaproteobacteria > Hyphomicrobiales > Phyllobacteriaceae > Mesorhizobium > Mesorhizobium sp. LMG17149. Next base: position 367,765 of record NZ_JANIFL010000007.1, on the reverse strand, counting down.
CGTGTGTGTTGTATAGATGAAGACCACCGCGGAAACCGTCGTCATGGCGTTGACGAAAAGATAGATCGAGATGTCAAGGATTGCCGGCAGACAGATCGGCACTGTCACCCGCGTGAACAGGCGATAGAAAGGCTGCTTCAGCGAGGCCGCGACCGGCTCGAACTCACGATCGATCTGCTTCAGCGCCGTCAGGGCCGTCAAATGACCGACCGTGTAAAAGTGCGTCACGGTGCAGACGACCAGGATCGCCATTGTGCCGTAGATCGCGTGCAGCGGATTGGCCGGATTGTTGAAGAAGAAAATATAGGCCAGGCCAAGCACAAGCCCCGGCACCGCCATCGGCAGCATGGCGAGGAAGTGGAAGGCTGCCCGTCCGGTCCTGAAGCCTTCGGTCTTTTCGACGATGTAAGCGCCGACGAAGACGATGACGGTTCCAAACACAGCGGTGAGCAACGAGAGCGTGATCGAGTTGTAGTAAGAAGCCCAGCCTCCGCCATCCATGCGACCGAACGCGAAATTCTTCAGGCTGAGACTGAGGTCGTAGGGCCAGAACTTGACCAGCGCGGCGTACTGGCAAATGCCGATGATGCCGGCGATGAACAACGCGACCAGGCTGCAATAAGCCAGACAGACCAGGTCGAAGCGGCGATTGGGTTTTGCCTCGTAAGGCACCGAGCGGGCCGACAGGAGCGAAACCTGCCTGCGCTGGACCAGGCGGTCGACGACGAAGGCGGCGATGGCCGGGATCAGCAAGATGACCGAGACCACCGCCCCCATCTCGAAATTCTGCTGACCAATCACTTGCTTGTAGATATCGACGGCGAGCACGTTGAACTGGCCGCCGATGACCTTCGGCAAGCCGAAATCGGTGATGACGAGCGTAAACACGACAAACGCCGCGGAGATCAAACCGTAGCGCGCGCCCGGAATGGTAACGACCCAGAACGTCCGCCACTTGCTGGCGCGCAGCGAAGCGGCGGCTTCATATTGGCGCTGGTCGGAGATCGCCAGTGCCGTCGAGATAATGATCAGAGCATGGGGAAAGGTGAAGAATATCGAGCCGACGACAATCCCCAACGGACCATAGATCGATATGCCGCCAAGCAGGCTTTTCAACAGGCCCTGGTTGCCGAACAGATAGATGAGGGCGATGCCGGGCAGTAGCGACGGCACCAGGATGGGAGCCATGGCGATGAGCCTGAATAGGCCCTTGAAGCGCATCTTGCTTCGGTTCAAAGCGTAGGCGAAGCCGAAGGCTATGCCGACCGTGATGATGGTGCTGATCAGCGCGATCAGGAAGGAGTTCTGGATCGAGCGGAACAGCGTTGGCGTCGAGAAGTAGGTTGTGTAGTTGTCCAACCCAAGCTCGCGCGCGGGCCTCAGCATAATGCGCCGAAAGGTGTTCGAATCGACTTCCTGCCATTCGGTGCCGCGGTGGAGTTGCGTGCCGATCAGGAAATAAGCGTCATCGGTCGTGCCGCGGACCTTGTATTTGACCGGGCTGCGGAAACTGAAATCCGGAAAGAAGCTGGTGGCCGGTAGCCGACCATCGGAACTGGTCGCAAGCTTTTCTGGCGGGACCGCGGCGAGTTTCTCGTTCAGAGCGGCGGCCGTCACTGGCTCGCCGAAATTGCCGAGCTTGTCGCTGACCTGGAATTCGAACGCGCCAAGATCGAAGCTGTAGGTCGAGAACGATTTCGACAGCATCACGTAGAGCGGGGCTGCCAGCGACAGGACCAGATAGAACGAGATGACGACCAGCAGGCCGCGCTTGATCAACTCGTCCTTGTCGAGCGACTGTCGGAGCGCCCGACCGGACGGCATCAGGATATCAGTTGCCGCCGCCATGGCGCTCTCCTTGCGGGAAGACAAGCAGTCGGTCGGCGGGCAGTTCCACCGTTAGCGCTCCGCCTTCGGCGAGGCCGAGACGCCGCGTGGCGTTGACCGAGAAATCGGCGATCAGAATCTCGTCTCCAAGCTCTCCGCCGCGCAGCCGGGTGCGCCAGAACGAACCCAGGAATTCCATTTCACCGACGGTCACTTCGATCAGGTTTTCCGAAGTCTTCACCACATCGGGTGCTCCAGGCGAGCGCGAACCCGGCCCGTGTGGAATCACGTCTTCCGGTCGAATGGCGGCGACGACTGCTTCGCCGTTCGCAAAGCTGTGCGGCGCGCATCTGAAAGCCTTCGTCCCGAAGCCTACCGAATCTGCTCCTACCGTCGCATCGAACTTGTTGGTCTCGCCGATGAAATCGGCGACGAACAGCGTCCTGGGATGGCGATAGATTTCAGTCGGGCTGCCGACCTGCTCGATGACGCCATGGTTCATGACTACAATGCGGTCGGCCAACGACAATGCTTCTTCCTGGTCGTGCGTAACCATGATCGTGGTGACGCCGAGCTTGCGCTGCAGCCCCTTGATCTCGTGGCGCAAGTGCACGCGCACCTTGGCGTCGAGCGCCGACAGCGGCTCGTCGAGCAGAAGCAGGCCGGGCGAGGTGGCGATGGCCCGGGCGAGCGCGATGCGCTGCTGCTGCCCGCCGGAAAGCTGCGCTGGGTATTTCTTCGCCTGATCGGGCAAGCCGACCAGCATGAGCAATTCCTTGACGCGGGCATCGATCTCGGCGCGCGGCCGTTTGGTGTTTTCCAGGCCAAAGGCGATGTTCCTTTCAATCGTCAGATTGGGAAACAGCGCGTAGGACTGAAACACGATGCCGTAGTCGCGTTTTGACGGCGGCAGCGTTGAGATATCCCTGCCCCCCTGGCGGACGACGCCTCTGGTCTGCAGGTCGAGGCCGGCGACGGCGCGCAGCAGCGTGGTCTTGCCGCAACCCGAAGGGCCGAGAAAGCAGATGAATTCGCCTTCGTTGATGTCGAGCGAGATGTCCTTCAGCGCATGGAACTCGCCGAAGGCCTTCCAGAGATGTTCGATCCGCAGGTAAGCCGTGTTGCCGGCAGCGGTCATGGGATGCACCTCGGCCAGCGTTGCCGATAGATCAGCGACGGGTTCGTGTCTCATTTTGACCATCCGGGAAGAGTTACGAGAAGGGCGCCGCTCTGACGGCGCCCTGTCGAAATGCTCTGCGTCTAGCTCTTGGGCTCAGACTTGGCGTCGTAGCGCTTCGTCCACTCGTCGAGAATGGCCTTGCGGTGGTTGGCCGCCCACTCGAAGTCATTGTCGATCATCTTGGACTCGATATCTGCGGGCAGGAATTCGACCGGCTTGGCGACATTCGGCATAGCCAGAACCGCATAACCTACATTGTACATCTCGTTGGCCTCCTTGCTGATCGACCAGTCGAGCAGCGTTTTGGCGGCTTCGAGATTTTTCGTTCCCGCAACGATCGCGGATGCCTCCATGTCCCAGCCGATGCCTTCGGACGGGATGACGATATCGAGGGGAGCGCCCTCCTTCTTCGATTTCGCGGCGCGGAACTCGAACGAGATGCCGATTACGGTTTCACCGGCGGCGGCCATTTTGCACGGCTTCGAACCAGAATGCGTGTAGGCATCAATATTCTGATGCAGGGCGTCCATATAGGCCCAACCATCCTTCTCGCCGAACAACTGCAGCCAGCTCGATACATCGAGGAAGCCGGTGCCGGACGAGGCCGGGTTCGGCATCACGATGTGACCCTTGTATTCCGGCTTGGTAAGATCTTTCCAGCTGGTCGGCTCGGCGAGGCCAAGCTTTTTGCCCTCCACGGTGTTGAAGCAGATCGAAGCCGCCCAGGCGTCCATGCCAACCCAGGCCGGTGGCGTGTCCTTGTCGACAAACTTCGGCTTGAGCAATTCGACGCCTTTTGGCGCGTAGGGCTCAAGCATGCCTTCGGTCTTCAGCACCAGAAGCGATGTAGCGGCAAGGCCCCAGACAACGTCGGCCTGCGGATTGTCCTTTTCGGCCAACAGCTTGGCGGTAACGACACCCGTGGAGTCGCGGACAAAGTTCAGTTTGATGTCGGGATGGCTCTTTGTGAAAGTCTCGGCGTAGCGGGCGAGATCTTCGGCTTCAATGGCGGTATAGACTGTCAGTTCGGAGGTTTCGGCAAAGGCGGCGGATGACATCAATGCCGCGGCGAAGGCCATTGCGATAGTTGCGTTGCGCGATTTCATGCTCAGTTCCCCTTTGATTGTTGGCACATTCTGCGATGCACTGTGACGATCGCGCCGGTGGACATTGCGGCCCTGTAGCGCTTGTGGATGTCGTCGTTGGGTCAACTCTGGGGATTGGTGATCGATAAGTAAAATCTATTTATTTTATGACAGGCAAACTTCTCCTGATAGTTGTCATGGAACTGTCGCATGCCTGTTGCGGCCGCGATTTCGCGCTTGCGAAAGCCCACGATTGGCAACGGTCAGCCGAACGAAACGCCCGTTGTCTGTGCCCGCAAACGCGGGTCGGACGAGCGGACAGTCACCACCAGATCGACCCCCCTCGCCCGCAAGCCCGCGTCGATTTCAGGGCATTCGAGCTCGCGGTCGGTGCGCACGGCCTTCATGGTCAGGCCGCCAGCACGGCGGTCTCGAGGATGTCGAGCGCACGATCGAGATCAGCTTTCGAAATGACCAGCGGCGGCGACAGCGTCAGCACATTGCCCTGGCTGACCTTGAAGCTCAGCCCCTGCCCCAGGCAAGCATAGAAGACGCGTTCGGCGAGATCGCGCGCCGGCTCGCGCGTATCGCGATCCTCGACGAGCTCGACGCCGACCATCAGTCCCCTGCCCCTGACGTCGCCGACATGGGGCGAGCGCGCCATCAGGTGCTGCATACGCTCCAGCATGTGCCGGCCAAGTTCGGCCGCGCGTTCGACCAATCCTTCCTTCAGGATGATGTCGATCGTCGTCAGTGCGGCGCGGGTCGTCACCGGGTTCTTCTCGTGGGTGTAGTGGCCGATCGCGAAGCCACCGGTGACGTCGAGGTCGCGGCGCGCGATGACGGCGGCGATCGGCAGGATGCCGCCGCCGAGCGACTTGCCGAGGACGACGATGTCGGGCGTCACATCATCATGCTCGTGGGCGAAGAATTTTCCCGTCTTGCCCAGCCCGGTCGGGATCTCGTCGAAGATCAGCAGCGTGCTGTGCCGGTCGCAGGCTTCGCGAACCCGCTTCCAGAAACCGGGCGGCGGCGGGTTGGGCGTCGCCCGCATCGGTTCTGCGACGACCGCCGCCACGTCCTGTTCGCGGCCGAGCACATAGGCGATCATGTTGGCGCAAGCGAGCCCCGAGGCTTCGAGGGAATCGTGGCCATAGGGACAGCGATAGCCGTCCCAGGGTGCGACGTGCTCGGTGCCGGTCATCATCGGGCCTGATATGTGCGAGCGGAAGGTCGCCTCGCCGCCGACGCTTGCAGCGCCGAAGCCGGCCCCGTGGAACGCATCCCAGAACGACACCGTCTTGAAGCGGCCGGTCGCGGCGCGGGCGATCTTCAGCGCGACCTCGATGGCATCCGAACCACCGGTGGTGAACAGCACCTTGCCGAGATCGCCGGGCGCCAATGCCGCCAGCTTCTCCGCCAGCTCGAGGGCGGGCTCGCAGGTAAAGCGGCGCGGCGCAAAGCAGAGCTCATCGAGCTGCTTTTTGATCGCCGTGACCAGCCTTGGATGGCCGTAGCCGAGGTGATGCACGCTGTTGCCGTGGAAATCCATGAAGCGGCGGCCAGCGGTGTCCTCGATCCAGATGCCTTGCGCCTTCGCGATGGTCGAAAGGCAGGGGCTGGACAGACTCTGGTGCATGAAGGCAGCCGCGTCGCGATCGAGCAAGCCGCGGATCCGCGGATCGTCCTGCCCGGCATCCCACCGGCCGCGAGCCGCTGTGGTGTTGGAATCGCCTTCGGTGTGCACAAGCTCTTTGATCGCGGCCATCATGGTCTCCGAAACGCGAATGAGGGAGCGGCGAACGCTCCCTCGGTTGTCTTATCCGTCAATGCCGCCCGGTCAGGACCAGGGCAGCGAAAATGTCTTCACATTGGTGTAGCTCTTCATCGCCTCGATGACGCCTTCCTTGTAGCCATTGCCCGAATCCTTGATGCCGCCGAAGGGCGACATCTCGATGCGGTAGCCCGGCACTTCCCAGATGTTGACGGTGCCGACCTGAAGGCCGGCGATGTATTTCTGCATGCGCGGAAAAGAGTTGGTGCAGACGCCCGACGACAGGCCGAAGGCGGTCGAGTTGGACAGTGCGATCAGCGCATCATCGTCGTCCGGCGCGCGAACGATCGGGATGATCGGGCCGAACGTCTCCTCCATCACCAATTCGGATGTGTGAGGAACGCGATCGACGACGATCGGCGGCAGCAACGCGCCCTGACGACCCGGATTGTAGAGGATTTCGGCGCCCTGCTCGGCGGCCATGTGGACGCGGGCTTCGAACAGCGCCGCCGCCTTCTCGTGCACGACGGTGCCAAGGTCGGTCGAGCGGTCCATCGGATCGCCGAAGCGGATTTTTTTCGCCCGCTCCAGCACCAGCGGCACGAAGCGGTCGGCGACGCTTTCCTGAACCAGGATGCGCTTGACCGCGGTGCAGCGCTGGCCGGAGTTCTTTGTCGCGCCGGCGACGGCCAGATCCGCGGCTCTGGCCAGATCCTCGTCGGAGAGATCGTTGAGGATGATTAGCGGGTCGTTGCCGCCGAGTTCCAGCACCTGGCGCTTGTAGCCGGCGGTGCGGGCGATCATCTTGCCGACCGGCACGCCGCCGGTGAAAGTGATCAGGTCGATATTGTCGTTGGTGATCATCTCGTTGCCGATGTCTGCGGGCCAGCCGGTCACCACCGACAGCATTTCGGGCGGCAGACCGGCTTCATAGAGAATGTCGGCCAGGAGAAGCGCCGTCATCGGCGTCAATTCGGTCGGCTTGACCACCACGCAATTGTTGGTGGCGATCGCCGGCGCCACCTTGTGCGAGACCATGTTGAGCGGGTGGTTGAACGGCGTGATCGCCGAGATCGCCTTCAACGGCTCGCGGGTGGTGAAGATCTTGCGCGCCTTGCCGTGCGGGGTGAGGTCGCAGGAGAAGATCTGGCCGTCATCCTGGATGCACATCTGCGCCGACAGCGTGAACACGTCATAGGCACGGCCGACCTCATAGAGCGAGTCCGTCTTGGAGATGCCGAGCTCGAGCGTGATGAGATCGGAGATTTCTTCGCGGCGCGACGCCAATGCCTCGGCGGCGCGGAACAGGATCTGCTGACGCTCGTAGCGCGTCAGCTTCGATTTGTAGCTGGCGGCGATCTCGAATGCTTTTCGCGCGTGCTCGGCACGCCCGGCCGGCACCGTGCCGATGACGGTGTCGTTCCAGGGGTAGCGCACCTCGACGACGCCGTCGGCATCAACTTTCTTGCCGGCAATGCGCATCGGCTCGTGGCGGACTGTGATGGCTGGGTCGAGCTTGGTCATGTGAGTTTTCCCGGTGCTCGGAGAGCACATTGATCTTTGTCGGCGAGGCCATCGCGTCTTTGCAATGGCTTCCCCCACTCCGTCGCCGCTTCGCGGCGCCACCTCTCCCCCCTCCGGAGGGAGAGGAAGGGAGCCAAGGCCGGCGAGCTCAGCGCCCTTCCTCTCCCCCGTCGATCGGGGGAGAGGTGGCCCGAAGGGTCGGAGTGGGGGTCGACCAGCGCCATCATGGACGGCGACACGCCCTCCCGGCGATCCAACTCACTCAGCCCGCCAGTGCCGCCGCCATTGTGGCGTAGTAAATGGCGTCGAAGTTTCTCAACACAGGTTCATCAGGCAATTCCGGCAGCACACGATTGACGATGAACGGCACCTCCTGCTCGGTCAGCCCACCATGCGACCGTAGCGGTTCGTTCAGAGCCGCCAGGTCATGGCGATGTTCTGAGGTGCCGATCGTCTTGTTCTCGGTCGAGATCAGCACGATGTCGCCGATGCGATCTGCCGGCAGCTCAAAGCGCTCGCACGCCGTCGGGCTGTCGACGACCAGCATGATGCCGTCGATCTTCGCCAGCCGGGCCATGATGCCGGCCTGATCTGCGCCATCAGGCAGATAGGCGGTGGCAAACGAGCCGAGCGCGCCGTGATGCACGACATAGGGGTCGGTGATCGGCAGGATGACGCGTGCGGCGTCCTTGCCCAGCCACTCGTCGAGAAGGTCCTGGACATAGACGACGTCGGGCGAACCGTCCGCCTTGTGCTTGGGCTTCATGCCATGGTCGGCGGTGACGACGATCGCCGCGCCCAGTGCATCAAGCTCGGTCAGGTATTTGTCGAACATCTCGTAGAAGGCGTTGGCCTGTGGCACGCCCGGCGCATATTTGTGCTGCACATAGTCTGTGGTCGTCAGGTACATGATGTCGGGGCGGAACTCCTTCAGCAGCTGGACGCCGGCGGCGAAGACGAATTCCGACAGTTCGGCCGAATAGACCTCCGGCACCGGCAGCCCAAAATGCTTCGAGGCATTGTCGATGCCGTGCTCGGCCCTGGTGGTGGTGTCAGATTTTTCCGCCGAAAAGCACAGCGCGCGGCCTTCATCGAAGGCAAGGCCCTTGCCAAGCAAGGCACGCAGCTTGTCCTTGGCGGTGACCACGGCGACCTTGGCGCCGGCATCGTAGAAGGCCTGGAAAATGGTCGGCGCGCGCAGGAAGCGCGGGTCATTCATCATCACTTCCTTGCCGGTCTCGCGCTCATAGAGATAGTTGCCGCAGATGCCGTGCACCGACGGTGGCCTTCCTGTGGCGATCGACAGATTGTTGGGGTTGGTAAAGCTCGGAATGACCGAGTGCGCAAAACGCACCGTGCCCTTCTGCTTGATCCTGACCAGCGCCGGCATCAGCCCGGCCTCGATCGCCTCGTCGAGATAGGCCGGCTCGCAGCCGTCAAGGCAGATGGCGATGGCCGGCACACGCGGCCAGGCGTAGGTGCGGCCGTTGACCGCGACGTTGATGGGAGACATCTGGTTCATCTGATATCCTCGAAATCGGCCGCTTCAGGCGGCGAGTTTGGCGCGCTCGGCGAGTGCCGCGGCGGGTGGAGCGGCGGTGTCGACGCCCATTTCATGCAGTGAAAAAGCCGCCGCCTCGACGACGCGGCGCATGACATGTTCGTCCATCTGGCCGATGCAGCCGACGCGGAAGCTATCGACGGCGGTCAGCTTGCCCGGATAGATGATGAAGCCCTTGTCCTTCATCAGATCGTAGAAGCGGTCGAAGGCGAAACTGGCATGGGCCGGGTTGAAGAAGGTGACGATGATCGGCGACAGCCAGCGATCCCCGAGCAGTGTCTCGAAACCGAGGTCGCGCATGCCGGCCACCATGACGTCGCGGTTCCTCGTATAGCGAGCGCCACGGCCGGCGACGCCGCCTTCGGCCTCGTGCTGGCGCAGTGCTTCAAGGAAGGCAGCGACGACGTGCGTCGGCGGCGTGTAGCGCCACTGGCCGGTCTTGTTGAGGTGCGCCCACTGGGCGTGGACGTCGAGCGACAGCGAATGGCTCCTGCCTTTGGCAGCCTCCAGCTCGCTCTTGCGGGCGATGATGAAGCCGAAGCCCGGAACGCCCTCGATGCACTTGTTGGCGGACGAGACCATCGCCTCATAGCGGATATCGTTGATGTCGAGCGCTACGGCGCCGAACGCGCTCATGGAATCGACCAGCAGCTTGCGACCCTTGGCGTGGACGGCTTGCGCAATCTCGGCGACCGGATTGAGGATGCCGGAGCTGGTCTCGCAATGGATGGCGATGACATGGGTGATATCAGGGTCGGCCGCGAGGGCCGCCGCCACCTCGTCGCCGCGCGGCGGCAGATAGTCGCCCTTGTCGATCAGCGTGTAGGCGCGGCCGAGATACTGCATGGTCTGCGCGGCGCGCAGGCCGTAGGCGCCGTTGGCCAGCACCAGAACCTTGCCATCTCTGGGCACAAACGAACCCAGCATCGCTTCAACGCAGAAGGAACCGCTGCCTTGCATCGGCACGCAGTCGAACTCATCGTTCCTGTCCCCGGTCAGCGCCAGCAGGCGGCGACGCATATCCGATGTCATGGCGCGGAAGTCGCCGTCCCACGATCCCCAGTCGCGCAACATCGCCTCCTTGACCGAATAGGCCGTGGTAAGCGGCCCTGGGGTCAGAAGATACGGCTCGCCCAGCGCCGGACTGGCCAGCGGCTCCGCGGCAAATTTCGTCTCGGCGAGCATGTTGTCCTCCGCTCGATCTGCGTTCGATGTGGCCTTATTCTTGGCCTGAATGATCTATTTGTAAAATCGTCATTTTGTATCGATGTATCGATTCTAACGATGGTAAGGATTGCCACTCGCCAGCGGAGAATGTCGCCCGTCAGGCCAGCGCCGGAGCCATCGCTTCCGCGGCCCCAGCGCCTTTCGCCAACCGGCTTTCGAGCAGATCACCGCTCTGCGTCAGCAACGGATAGGCGACAGAAGCCATCAGCGAGTTGATCTCCTTCAGCGCCCGCACCGCCTCCAGGTGGATGTCGCTGGTGTCGATGCTCTGCGGCATTCCCGATTGCAGCCGCTTGAGGTGACGGTCGTGGCTCCTGCGTTCCAGTCTGCGCATCCGCTCCTTCTCGACGACGAGTTGCCGCGCCGATTCGAGATCGCTCGACACCAGCACGTTGAGCGCAAGCTGCATGTTGGCCATGACACGGTTGTGAAGCCCGGCTAGTTCGCTCCAGCCGTCGCGGGAAAAGCGCAGGTTCTTGTCACGCAGCTCCTGGGTGAGCACGAGCAGGTTCTTGGCGACGATATCGCCGGCGCGTTCGAGATTGATGGCGAAGTCGGTGAGCTCGATGCCGCGCTGCGCCTCGGCCGCGCTCATGCTGCCGCGATTGACTTCGGCAATGTAGAGCTTGATCTCGGTGTGGGCGCGGTTGACCTCCTCATCGAGTTTTTGGGCTTGGCGTATCTGGTCGGCGGTGCCGACGTCGAAGAAATCCATCACCGGGCGCAGCATCACCTCGACGACTTCGCCCACGCGCAGCAACTCGCGGGTCGCACTGGCCAGAGCGAGACCGGGTGTGCGCATGACGGTGCGGTCGAGCGCGCTGGTGCGGCGTGACATCAGGTCCCCAGCCTCCCCTGCCTTTGCCGCTGGCCTGTCGGGGATCAGCAAGGTGGCGAGCTTTTCCATCGTGCCGGTGAACGGCAAGCAGCCGATGACGAGTACCAGATTGAAGGCAAGGTGCAGGTTGACCAGTTGGCGGCCTTCGGTTACGCCGAACAGATGCGCCGGGAAGGTCACGGCCTGAAGCGCAAACAAGGCGGCGAGCGCCGTCGTGCCGCGAAAGATCAGATTGCCAAGCGGGACACGGCGCGCCTCGACGGCATCGCCGCGTGTCAGCCACACCGCAATCAGCGCACCACCGCAATTGGCGCCGAGGATGAAGAACAGGCCGACCTCGACCGGCAAGACGCCTTGCGCGGCAAGCGTGACGAACAGCAGGATCGCCGCTACGCTGGAGTGGATCAGCCATGTGAACAGGGCAGCAGCGGCGAAGGCGGTGAAATAGTCCGCGCGCAGGTAGGAGATCACCAGTGGCAGCAAGGTGCTCTGCCGCATGGGTGCGGTCGCCTCGCCGATCATATGCAGCGACAACAGAACGAAGGCGACGCCCATCAGGATGCGTCCGCCCTGCTTGATGCCGCGCGCCTCGAACTTCAGGGCCATGGCGCCGCCGACCAGGATCAGCGCCGGCACCAGCCAGCTCAGATCGAACGACAGCACCTGGACGACCAGAGCGGAACCGAGGTCGGCGCCCAGCAGGATCGCCAGCCCCGCCGACACCGAAACCATGCCGCTGACGGCAAACCCGGCCGCCAGGATGGCGACTGCGGTCGAGCTTTGCAGCAGCACGGCAAGCACGGTGCCGACGCCCGCCGACCTGATCCGCGCACCCCGCGCCTGTCTCAGCGCATCGCGCAAGGCAGGGCCGCAGGCGCGCTCGACGCCGGTCCGCACCATGCGCACGGCCCAGAGCAGCAGCATGACGGCACCCGCCAAGTGCAGCAAGATGATGGAAAATTGCATGGCGACCTCCCGGCCAACGGCCGGCAGAGACGTCGACCCACACTCAGGCTGATGGCTGCCCAAACATAAGTCAAATCGTTCATTTCTATCTTTTCATAATCTGTACTTATGATAGGATGTTGGCGATTTCAGAAATGTCGGAGGCACGTAAGATGCGCTACGTCCAATTGCGGGCCTTTCACCAGGTGGCCATCTCCGGTGGCTTTTCACGCGCTGCCGAAGCGCTCTTCCTGACCCAGCCGGCGATCTCGGACCAGGTGCGCAAGCTCGAGGAAGAGTATGATGTGCTGTTGTTCAACCGCAACAAGAAGCAGGTCACGCTGACCCATTCGGGCCAAAAGCTGCTCGAGATAACCCACCGCATGTTCGATACCGAGCAACAGGCGCTGGAGTTGCTGACGGAGTCGCGCGCGCTGCGTTCCGGCACGCTACGCATCGTCGCCGATGCCGCACATCATCTGCTTCACATTCTCGGCAGCTTCCGGGCCCGCTACCCCGGCGTGCAGGTTTCGGTGCGCGCCGGCAACACCGAGACGGTGATCAGCAGCCTCTACAGCTACGATGCCGACATCGGCGTGCTGGGCGAGGTGCCGACAGGGCGCGATTTCGAGGTGCTGAAACTCAACTCGACGCCGATCATCGCGTTTGCATCCGTCGACCACCCGCTGGCCGCGAAAAAGTCGCTCACCCTCAAGCAACTCGCGCAGGAATCGCTGGTCATGCGCGAGCGCGGTTCGAAGACGCGTCAGAAACTCGAAGATCTCGCAGCCGCCTCGAAAATCGAACTCAGGCCGGCGATCGAAGCCGAGGGCCGCGAAGCGGTCCGCGAGATCGTCGCATCGGGCGCCGGCATCGGCTTTGTCTCGGCGGCCGAATTCGGCCAGGATTCGCGGCTGGTGCCGATCACCATCGATGCTCCCGAGACCCTGATGGACGAAGCGCTGATCTGCCTGCGTGAACGCAGCGGCGGCAAACTGGTGCGGGCGTTCCTGGATATGGCAAGGTCCATGTCGGCGGATTAGGCGGCAGCGCGAACCTCCACCACATCAGCCTTCACCCGCTCCGACTTCGGATCGTAGGGGCTGCGCAGATGTGCTGTCGCGGCATGGCGAACGCCGGCAAGGTCGATCTCGAAACGACCACCGGTGAGAAACGCAGCATCGACACCCGCCTCGTTCTCGATCAGCCCGAGCGCCACCGAGCGGCCAAGCGTGTGGCCGTAGGCGGCCGAACGGACTTCGCCGACCGGCTTGCCGTCGCGCAGGATCAGTTCGCCGCCCCACAGCATCGGCTCGGCATCATCGAGCGTGCACAGCACGACGCGTCTTGCCGGTGCTGATGGCTTCGTCTCAACCAGCGCGTCGCGGCCGATAAAGTCACCTGGCTTGTCCATCGCGACGGCGAAGCCAAGCCCAGCCTGCCAGGGATTGATATCTGGCGTCAGCTCACGACCCCAGGCGCGAAAACCCTTTTCGATACGCAAGGCGTCGAGCGCGTAGTAACCGGCATCGATCAGGCCAAACTCGCTGCCAGCCTCATGCAGTGCCTCATAGACGCCGACGGCGAATTCGGTCGGCACGATCAGTTCCCAGCCCAGTTCGCCGACATAGGTCATGCGGTTGGCATAGGCGGTGGCATAGCCGATATCGATATCGCGGATGGTGGCGAAGGGAAAGCCGGCGTTGGAGAGATCGGCCGAGGAGAGTTTGCCCAGCAGATCGCGCGAGCGCGGCCCCATCAATGCCAGTACCGCGTAGGACGAGGTGACATCGGTCAAGATTGCATGCGCGTTGGACGGGATGTTTTTGACGATCCAGTCGGCATCGTGGATGGCTTGCGCCGAACCGGTGACGATAAGGAATTTCTCCACGCCAAGCCGCATCACGGTGAGATCGCTTTCATAGCCGCCACGTGCATTGAGCACGCCCGTATAAACAGACATACCGACCGGTACGTCGATATTTCCGGCGCAGATCCAGTTGAGCGCGGCGCAGGCATCGTGGCCTTGCACGAGGAGCTTGGCGAAAGAGGTCTGGTCGAAGACGGCGACGGCTTCGCGTGTCGCCTTCATCTCGCGCTTGACCGCCTCGTGCCAGTTCTGACGGCCGAAGGCATAGTCGTTCTCGGCCCTCTCTCCCGGTGCGGCAAACCAGTTGGCGCGCTCCCAGCCCATCTTGGAGCCGAAGCAGGCGCCCCTGGCGGCAAGCCGGTCGTAGAGTGGCGAGCGGCGGAACGGCCTTGCGGTGTCCAGTTCGCGATTCGGCCACGGCATGGCGTAGTGCAGGCCGAGCGTCTCCTTGACACGGTCGTGCAGCCAGCGCGGATTGTTGTTGAAGGAGGCGAAACGCCTGATATCGACCGGCCATAGATCCATGGTCGGCGCGCTGTTGACGATCCATTCGGCCAGCGCCCTGCCCGCGCCGCCGGCGCTGGCGATGCCCATCGAATTGAAGCCGGCGCCGACATAGAAATTCTTCAGCTCCGGCGCCTCGCCAAGGAGAAAATTGTTGTCCGGCGTGAAGCTCTCGGGACCGTTGTAGAATTTCTTGACCTCGGCCTCCGCCAATTGCGGTACGCGGACCAGCGCGTTTTCCATCAGGATCTCGAACTGATCCCAATCGTCCGGCAACAGCGCGAACTCGAAATTTTCGGGAATGCCATTCATGCCCCACGGCTTGGCGTGCGGCTCAAAGCCGCCCATGACCAGGCCGCCGACCTCTTCCTTGAAGTAGATAAAACCGTCGGGGTCGCGCATCACGGGCAGGTCCGGATGCACGCCCTCGATCCTGCCGGTAACGATGTACATGTGCTCGGCCGAATGCAGCGGCACCGAGACACCGCACATCAGCCCGACCTTGCGCGCCCACTGGCCGGCGCAATTGACGACGATCTCGGCGGCAATGTTGCCGCGATCCGTCTCGACACCGCAGGCGACACCATTCCTCTGGCTGATACCAGTGACCTTGACCCGCTCGATAATTTTCGCGCCGCGATTGCGCGCACCCTTGGCGAGCGATTGCGTGAGATCGGTCGGATTGGCCTTGCCGTCGCCCGGCAGCCAGACGGCGCCGACCAGATCGTCGGTCGCCATGACCGGCCATAGATCCGCCGCCTCCTTCGGCGAAATCACGTCGATGTCGACGCCCTGGGCGCGTGCCGATGCGGCCGTGCGCTTCAGCACCGTCATGCGGTCGGCGGTCCGCGCCACCGACAGTGAGCCACAATTCTTCCAGCCGGTGGCAAGCCCGGTCTCGGCTTCCAGCTCGCCATACAGCTGCGTGGAGTATTTGATCAGGCTGGTCATGTTGGAGTGACTGCGCAACTGGCCGACAAGCCCGGCGGCGTGCCAGGTGGTGCCACCGCTGAGTTGCCCCTGCTCGAGCAGCACGACATCGGTCCAGCCGAGCTTCGTCAGATGATATGCGACCGAGCAGCCGATGATGCCGCCGCCGACAATGACGACGCGCGCCTGGGTGGGGAATTGGTTTGTCATGGGAGATCCTGCCGTTTTGACACGAGCCGGATCATAGCAGTCGAATTTCAAATATCAACACAAAATGCCACAAAATATCACATCAAGATGCAACCATCAGCTCAGGCCCCTTGCGCGCAAGCGCTTCGGCGATGTCGGCCTGCGGCTTCGCATCGACGATCACGCCGGCGGCGTGCTGAAAATTCGGGATCCTGAGCGGCGTCAGCTTTGCGAACTTGCTGCTGTCGAGAACGAAGTAGGTTTTGGCGGCAAGCGCGATCATGCGGCTGCGCTGTTCGGCGCCGGCGCGGGTGAAATCGGTCACCTCGCCGTCGGGCGACAGCGCGCCACCACCGAGGAAGGCGATGTCGACGCGAAAGCGCGCCATGGCTTCGAGCATGTCGATGCCGGAGGCTGCTTCTTCGCCGGGATCGACTTCGCCACCCAGCATATGCACGCGCATGCCTGAGACGTGGCACAGCAGAAGCGCGATCGGGAGGCTCGCCGTGCAGATGGTGAGATCGCGCAGGTCGGTCATGGCTTGTGCGACGGCCAGCGTGGTGGTGCCGGAATCGAGGAACACCACCATGCCGTCCTTCACAAGACCGGCAGCTATCCTGCCGATCGCAGCCTTGCCCCGGGCATTCTCCTGGCTGCGCAGGCTCATTGCCGGTTCGCTCGGCTCGAAACGGGCAGCGCCGCCATGGACGATGCCGAGCTGCCCTTTATCCGACAGCAGTTTCAGGTCGCGGCGGATGGTTTCGCGTGAGACATCGAAGAACCCGGCCAGCTCGGCGACACTGACAGACCCGTGAGCGCCCAGCCGCCGCAGGATCTCTTCGTGGCGACGTGGAGCAAGGGCGCGCGCCGGCAGGCTGCTGTCGGGGGACATGATGATCCTGGATCGAGTATCGATGTTGCAATATGTGGCAGTGATCGCGCGCAGAGGCAACCGGAGCTCAAGCCACGCCGTCAGGATTTTCGCGACAGGCCATCTTCCCTGATCGCGCTGACCAGCGTCTCGCTTCCCTCGCGAAGATGCCGCCTCAGAATGCTTATGGCCTTGTCCTCCTTGCGCGCCCTGCAGGCGGCCAGCAGGTCGCGGTGCTCCGTCTGCGAGCGGCTGCGATAATCCAGGTTCGACAGGAGGATGCGGACGTAGCGATCTGCGGCATTGTGGTGCGCCTCGATCAGGCCGAGCAATCGACGGTTACCGCAGGCGTCGTAGAGAGCCAGATGAAAGGCACGGTTCAGCGCACCCCATCGGCCGACATTGCGCTCCGCGTCGATCTGGTCGAGCACCTGTTCCGCCTCGTCGAGCTTCGCGCCGGCGAGGTTGGGAAGCGAAAGCCGCACCGCCTCGCATTCAAGCAGTTCGCGCAGTGCGTAGATTTCACCGATCTCGGCGCCGTCCATCCGGGCGACCTGCGCGCCTTTTGTCGGATGGATGGAAACAATGCCTTCGGCTTCCAATTGGCGAAGGGCGTCACGAATTGGCATGCGGCTGAAGCCAAACTGCTCGGCCAATTCGTCCTGGCGCAGCGGAGTGCCCGCCTTGATGGTTCCACCGGCAATCGCTTCGCGCAGGACATTGGCGACCTGTTCGGCCACGGTTCGCGGCCCCTGCATCACGCTTTCCGCAAATCCTTGCAATCGATGCTCCCGTTTGACGCGGCGCTCAGCTTAACGGATGTAGGTATCCTCGTATACGCAGTATCGGCAACGCCCCAAGGGTTCGCCGCACTATTCCGACGGTCTCTGCCCGGGCTATTGGCCACTCAACCAAGGGTCTGCCGCGCTTCATCCCGAACGCTGGAAGGCGCCACGCCATAACGCTTTCGGAAGGTGCGGTTGAAGTAGGAGATATCCCCGAAACCGACTTCATAGGCAGTGGCGCCTATCGAAAGCGTTCCCGTTCCCCGCAACAGCAGCTTGCGCGCCTCGGCCAGGCGCCGTTCGAGAAGATATCTCGAAAATGTCGTCCCTTCGCGCTGAAACAACTTCTGGACATATCGTGGTGTAACATCGAGGACAGCGGCCACAGCGGAAATGCTCAGATCGCCATCCCCCAGGTGATCATCGATATAGCGTTTAACAGGGTGCAGCCGGTCACGTTCCACCGTTGATGGGGTTTCCAGATAGGCGACGACGAGCGGAAGTATTTCGTTGAAATGGGCATTGGCCATCTCCGCCTCGTTGGCAGAATGCGGGCCACGCATCAACAGATAAGCGCCGTAGGTGATCAGAAGCTGGAGCGGAGGAAACGTTCTCGGGATCGGTCGCAGCATCAGCCTGGAAAGCGTCTCGCCGGAAACGCGGAAAGCGGCGCCGGGCAGGCTGCCGCAGTCCAGCCTGCCCCCTTCCGGCAGATACCAGTCGTAGGCCATCTCACCGGATACAAAGAGGAAATCTCCAAGCGCGGCTTCTATCTTCCGTCCATCCTGCTCAACGACCAGCGGACCTTCCATGCTTCGCAACATGAGCACCTTGTCCGAACCCGGCATTCCAATCCCCCGCACCCGTAACGGCGAGGGCGGGAAGAAACACGTCATGACGTTCAGATCGGCGAGGCCACATGTCACGCCACGCACGGCGGAGAGGACACCCAGCCCTGTTTCGATCGCGACCTCCCCGATGACCGTTAAAAAATGGCCGGCGCACAACCGCTCGGCTTCCGCGTCGTCGTGACCCGACATGTCGAAGCTCACCGGGCTGATCCCGCTGGGGTTGGTCGACCTGTGATATAACTGCAACATTTTCAATTCGGATCGTCGGAGTTCGTTTTCAGCAGTGCCGGCTTCGCTTCACTCCAAGCGCGCCATCGCCCTGATCGATAACATGAGTAATTGAGACATATTTAATCGATCCGGGAAAAGGGAGCCAGCGATTTGTGGCCCTCAATGCCTTTGCGGCACCCGAGGGGCCAATTTGGAGTGCGACTATGCGGAAGGAACTGATCGCGGGAACTTGCCTCGCACTGCTGCCACTTGCTTTCACGACCATGCCCGTGCAGGCGCAGAACACTGGAGATTCGGCACCCGCGATACAGCTGGAAACAGTGTTGGTGACGGCGAGCAGAACGGAGCAGCCGATCTCCAGCATTCCCGGGTCCGTCCAGGTCATCGAGGGTGATGAGCTGGCACAGCAGCTCAAGCTGACGAGCGACCCGGCGACCCTGATTTCCAAGCTGGTTCCCGGTTTTTCGATCGCAAACCAGACGATTTCAGGTGCCTCGGAAAGCTTTCGCGGTCGCGGCGTGCTGATTCTCGTCGACGGCATTCCCCGCAACACCCCGTTGCGTGACGTTTCACGAACGCTTTCGCTTATCGATCTCGGCAAAGTCGAGCGCATTGAGGTGGTCAACGGGGCAAGCAGCCTTTACGGCTCCGGCGCGACCGGCGGCACCATCAATTTCATCACCAGGCGGGACGCGACCGAAAGACCAACCGTCACCGTCGAGACCAAGGTGAAGGCGTTCACTGCAAATCCCGGCAAGTCCCTGGCGCCGGAAGTTTCGGTTTCGGCGACGCAGAAGATCGGCAAATTCGACTACATGTTCTCGGCCAGCGGCCAGCGGACGCGCCGGACCTATGACGGAGACGGTCGCGAACTGCCGTCCGACGCCATGCTCGGCCAAGGCGGGGGCGATCGCACCGACTTCGGCAACCTCTATGCAAGACTGGGATATGAGGACGGGGCCCGTCGTTTCGAGGTCTCCGGCGAACTGGTCCGCATGGAACAGAATCCGGATTGGTTTTCCAATTTCCAGGCCACTCCAGCGGCGCCCGACTACACGGCGCCGTATACGGGCGAATCCGTGGAAGAGAATTCAAAATATTTCACCGCGCGCTATACCGACACCGCCTTCGCCTTGGGATCGCTCGAAGTGAAGTCGTTCTACAACGATATGGAGAAGCGCTTTCCCTTCACCCGCTTCGATCGCTTCGTGAACAATCAGGTCTACTATTCGGGCAACCCGCTCAACCCGCAGGCCAGCTTTGCCCAGACCACGCTCTTCAGCAAGCGCGCCGGCGTCACCGCTACGGTCGAGACCCCTCTCGACATGCTGCTGGAGGGGTCGACGCTGACCTGGGGCCTGGACTTCATCCACGACAAGACCTTCCAGAAACTCGAGAACGGCTGGGACGTCATCAGTCCGATGAAGCAGAACTCGGTCGCCGGCTTTGCCCAGTTGCAGGTCCCTGTGACCGACCGGCTGCGCCTGCAAGGTGGATTGCGCTACGAACGCTACTTCCTCGACATCGAGGATTTCAACCGCCCAGCCATCTTTTACATCAACCGGCCATATCCGGCGATCAACGTCATCGGCGGGTCCTTTGACTACGACAATCTGACTTTCAATGTCGGCGGCACATTCGATCTCACGCCCGATGTCCAGCTTTACGGTGGCTTCTCGCAGGGGTTCTCGCTGACCGACATCGGCAGCTTCACGCGGCGAGCCGGCGCCAACAGCAGTGCCGAACTGTGCGACGCCTACGGGGCGCTGGCATGTCCCGGCGCAGGCGCACCCGACTATACGGTCAGCTACGCTGACATCGCTCCCAGCCCTCAGGTCGTCAACAATTACGAGATCGGCATTCGCGGCGGCGATGTCGACTATGGCGGCTCGCTGTCGGCCTTTTTGTCCACCTCCGACCAAGGCGTGAACTACGACATCGCCTCCAACCGCGTGTCGCAGCAGAAGGAGGAAATCTGGGGCGTCGAAGTCACCGCATGGTGGAACCTGACCGGCAACCTCACCGTCGGTGGCCTCCTTGGCTATACCGAGGGGCGCTACGACAATGACGGCGATGGCAATATCGATGCGTGGCTGCCGAACAACAGGATAGCGACCCCGGTGCACGGCACGGTCTACGGGACCTATGTCTTCGACAACGGCCTCAATCTTCGCAGCGAGGTCCAGTTCTTCACCAGCCGGGACAAGATAACGACCGTACCCGAGATCAAGGGCGCGGCACTGGTAAATATCCTTGCGAGCCACAAGGTCGGCAAGGGCGATCTCAGTGTCGGCGTCGAGAACGTCTTCGACACCAACTACATGAATCCGACAGCTAGCGCCACGCGCAACAATGTCGTCAATGGTTTCGGCCGCACGGTATCGCTCGGCTACAAGGTCACCTTCTGAGATGGTTCGTTTCGAGATGCACAAGGACGGCATCGTCGACCTGCGCCTCTACCCTCCGCACGCGGCAACCGACGAGGCCGACTACCTCGAGGCGCTCGACCGGATCGGCAACCTCGATGGACCCTATGCCATCGTGGTGGATATTGCCGGCAGCACTCATCTCTCCCGAGAGGGGGAAGTCCGTCAGGCCGCATGGGCCAAGGCCACGCGGCAGCGCATCTCCAGCGCATGCCGGGCCTTGGCACTGGTGCGTGACAATCCCAACCCACGATCGCGGCAATCGTTCGAGCGGCTCTGGGCTATTCCGGTCCACGTCACCAGCGACAGAGAGGAAGCGCGGCAGTTCGCCGCCAAACATCTCGACAAGGCAGTTCGGCCATGAGCGGGCTCGCATCCGAGACCATCAGCCGGCCGGCAGAGCGGCGGGATTGGCAGCGTTTGCGGCTGTTCGCCGTGCTGGCGGGTCTCTACCTCGCCCAGGGTATTCCGGGTTATCTCCTGGTCGCCGCGGTGCCGCCGATCATGCGCGAGCTTGGCGTGTCGAGAACGGCCATCGGCATGCTTGCCGTCCTGATGATCCCGCTGACGGTGAAATTCCTCTGGGCACCGCTCGTCGATCGGATCAGGCCGATGGCGATCGGGCACCGCCGCGGATGGATTCTTCCCACGCAGATCGGGACTGTGATCGCCATTGCGGCACTCGCCCTTGTGGAACCGACCAATCTGAAAGCCATATTCGCAATAGGTTTCGCGATCGCGGTGCTGACCTCGACGCAGGACATTGCAACCGACGGCTATGCCACGCTAGCCCTGAGGCAAGAGGATCGCGCCGTTGGAAACGCAATCCAGGGCGGAGCGGTCGCACTCAGCGTCATCGTCGGCGGCACCGTTTCCCTGCTTCTCTATGGCTGGGTCGGCTGGCAGGCGATGGTGCTGACGATCGCGGCGGTCTCAGCCCTGCCATTGATTGCGATCGCCTTTATGCCGGAGGACACCGCTACAAAAAACGCCGAACCGCGGGCGAAACCTTCGATCTCCAGCTTTCTCAAGCGCCCGGAAGCCGTGACCGTCCTGATGATCGCACTGACCTACCGGGCGAGCGAAGGGCTGGTGAAATCCATGGAGGGATCCTATCTCGTCGACGTCGGATTGCCGCTGTCGGCGATCGGATATCTGAGCGGTATTTCTGCGGCGACGGCCGGCATTGCCGGATCCTTCATAGCGGCCATGCTTGTTCGACGTTCCGGCGCCGGCCGAACGCTGCTGCTGCTCGGCGCCTTGCGCACGATCTGCTTCCTGTTGTTTTCCCTGCATGCGGCCGGCGAAATCACGGGCATATGGACTCTTTTGGGAGCGGCGGGGTTTCAGACCTTGATCCGCTATATGGAGATTGTGGCGCTCTACAGCCTGTTCATGGCGGTGTCATCGAAAGATCAGCCTGGAACGGACTTCACCATTCTGTCCTGCGCCCAGATCATCATCTACCTGATCGGCTCGATGATGGCCGGTGCGATCGCCGACCGCATCGGCTATGGCGCACTTTTCACCCTCTCGACGCTCGTCTCCGGTCTGGCCGTCGTGCTGACTGTTCACCTTCTTTCGCGGCTCTCGAAGAAAAGCGCGGGAGCGGACTTCGCCTGAAATTCCAGCATGGAAGACATCGAGCGCCACGAGCTGGTCCGGGCCGATTGGTGGCAGCCAGGCAGACAGGCGGGCTCGATGTCTCCAGGACAGCCGAAGGCGCGGCGTCAACGAGAATTTCGTGGTCGAACATGGCCGCTGACCTGCACGCCGTCCTCGGCACGCAGGTACAGGAAGCCGGGGACGGACAGCAGCGGGATGACCGCGGTCAGCAGGAACACCTGGTGGAAGCGTTCCGCTGTCACGATGTGGGTTTCTCCTGCGACAAGGCCCAGCACCATGGCGGCGATCGAAACGCCCAGGGAAACGCTGAGTTGCTGCAGGACGCCGCCGAGACTGGTGGCGCGGCTGAGCTTGTCGTCCGGCAGGTCGGCATAGGACAGCGTGTTGGAGGTCATGAACTGCGCCGACCGGATGACCCCGAAGACAAAGACGTAAAGGCCGATCATCCAGTGCGGCGTATCGGCTTCGATCAAAGCGAAGCCCCCGACAGCGGCGGAGCCGACCACCGCGCTGCCGATGAGCACGACATTGAAGCCAAAGCGCCGCAACAGCGGCGACAGCAGCGGCCGAATGAGCAAGGCGCCGAAGCTGCCGACGAATGTCAGCGAGCCCGAGGTGACCGGGCTCATGCCAAAGCCGACCTGCAGCATCAGCGGCAACAGGAAAGGCACGCCATTAAGGCCAACGCGGCACAGGCCGCCTGCGAGCGTACCGACCCAGAACGAGCGAAATCGAAACAGTGTCAGATCGACTGCCGGTGCAACGACGCGGCGCGCATAGCACCCGAAGGCGAGCAGCAGCAGGATCGCCGCGGCCAACACCAACGCTGTCGCCGAAACGGAGATGATCGGCCTCCCGATGCTTTCCAGCCCGAACTGCAGCAGCGCGACTCCGCATCCCACCATCAGGAACCCGGCGAAGTCGAAGCGCTGCACCGCCTCCTCGCGGAAATCGTCGACGAAGCGCAGCGCCGCCAGAATGCCGAGACAACCGAATGGCACGTTGACATAGAATATCCAGCGCCACGACGCGTAAGTGGTCAACAGGCCGCCGAGCAGCGGCCCGATCACCGGCCCCATGATGGCGGGCAAGGTCGTGTAGGTCATGGCGGTGATAAGCCCGCTGCGCGGAAAGCTGCGCAGCAGGATCAGCCGCCCGACCGGCGTCATCATGGCGCCGCCCAGCCCCTGCAGGGCGCGCATCGCCAAAAGCATGCCGAAACTGTTGGCCATGCCGCACAGGGCCGAGCCGAGGGTGAAGGTGAAAAGCGCCAGCGCGAACACTTTTCGTGCGCCGAACCTGTCGGCGAACCAGCCGCTGACGGGAATGAATACGGCCAGCGTCAGGATGTAGGTGGTGATCGCCAGGTTCAGCCTGACCGGCGTCGTGTCGAGGCTGCGCGCGATGGCAGGGATCGCGGTGGTGATGATGGTGGAATCGAGCTGCTCCATCAGAAAGGCGATGGCGACGATGATTGGAATAATCAGTCTCAGCCTCGGATCGCGCTCGGTGGCAAATTGAGGCTGTTCCAATGCTGTTGCCATTCCGTCATGCAGGCGGCTGCCCCATTCCAGATGGCGCGTCCGCGTTCAAAGGCAAGGTCGCCTTCCGTGCGGCAAGCCGGCCGAGGCCCCGATCGCACAGCCTGTCTTATGGTCCGACGGATAGGCAAGCGGTAGTCATTTCCTCCTTGATGGAAGTCAACAAATTTTGACTGCCCCCCTTCGAGAGGAGACCGGCAAGACAGCGCATTTGAGCGTCCAAACTGCGGACGCCAGGGCATTTGCGTTTCAGTGAACGCCAGTTCCGATTTCGTGTCGCAACGTGTCGGGTAAGAGGCTGTCTAACAGCAGCCATGAGCGCTTGACGAAGCAGCGAGATTGAGCCACTTGTCGACTAGTATACAAGTGGTGAGGCCATGCTTGAAGTTCTCGTTCGCGCGCCGCAGTCGCTGGAAGTCCGGCAGGGCACGATACCCCAGCCCGGGGCAGGCGAAGTCGTCGTTCATGTCAGCCGTGCCGGCATCTGCGGCTCCGACATTCACATCCTGCATGGCTCCAATCCGTTCGCCGTCTATCCACGTATCATCGGCCATGAATTCGCCGGCACCGTAACAGCGCTCGGACGCAATGTGACCGGCATTGCGACGGGAGACCGTGTGGTGGTCGATCCCGTGGTGTCGTGCGGCCACTGCTATCCCTGCCGGGTCGGCCGCTCCAACGTCTGCGCCAACCTCGAAGTGATGGGCGTTCACCGCGACGGCGGTTTTCGCGCCTTCGTCGCGGTGCCGGCGGCAAATGTCATACCGGTTCCAAGGGATATGCCGTTTGGGCTGGCGGCACTGGCCGAGCCGTTTTCCATCGCCGCCAATGTGCTCGATCGTACCGGTTGCGGACCCGAGGACACGGTGCTGATCTATGGCGCCGGCACGGTCGGCGTCACTGTCCTGCAGGTCGCCAAGCTCAAGGGCGCACGCTGCATCGTTGCCGATATCGACGAAGCCCGCCTGGAGCGAGCGCTCCGCTTCGGTGCCGACAGGGTGATCCACTCCGTGCGCGATCCCGTGCCGGCCGCGGTGCGCGGTGAAAATGACGGTCTTGGCCCGACGCTGGTCATTGACGGCGCCGGCATTCCCGCACTTCTCGACGAGGCTTGCCGGCTGGCCAGCCCGGCGGGCCGCATCGGCCTGCTCGGCTTTTCGGACGCCCCATCCAACCTCAGCCAGCAGGAAGTGGTGCGCAAGGAACTGACCATCGTCGGCTCGCGCCTGAACCGCCGGCTGTTGCCGCGCGTCGTCGAATGGCTGGCCGACAAGCGGCTCGATCCGCAAGGCATGATCACGCAGGTGTTCGCGGCGGCCGATGCACGCGCAGCCTTCGACTTGATCGAGAAGGAACCGGAGCGAACGCTCAAGGTTCAGCTGGACTTCTCGTAAGCCGGAATTAGCCCTCGACCAGCGCGACGGCGCGCAGCGGTGATCCGGTACCGCCTTCGATCGCCAGCGGCAAGCTGATCAGGAAGCACCGAGGCGGCAAGTCACCAAGCCGTGCGAAATTCTCGCCGATCAGGATGCCGGCTGAAAGCAACGTGTTGTGCGCCGGGAAATCCTCGCTACCGAAACAATCGATCGACAGGCAGTCCGAGCCGACGATGCGCGCACCGCGCTCGACCAGCAATTCGCTTGCTTGCCGCGACAGGCCGGGCCAGTCGGCGAGAAACGTGGCCGGATCGGCCCAGAACCGGTCCCAGCCGAAATGGAAGAACACGGCGTCGCCCTGCCGTACGCGGCCCTGTTCGGCCTCGAAAGCGAAGATAGCATCCGGCTCGACCGCCTGCCGGGGACGACAGCCACGCGCATCGATCGTCACCATGCGGCCGAAGAAACGCTCGACCGGAATGCCGGAGATGGCAGCACCGCCGCGGATGAAATGGACCGGCGCATCGAAATGCGTGCCGGTGTGCTCGCTCATGGCCAACGCATGGTTACAGGCGACGTCGCCGCGGTCATAGGATTCCACCATCTCCTGGCAATAATGCGGGTGCGTCGGCCACACCGGCATGCCGGGCTTCATCGGATGCGTCAGATCGACGAAGGAAACCGCCTCTATTTCGAACAGCTTGGCGAGCGTGTCAGTGGCGGATGTCATCTGACGCGAGGCCTCGGCACGAGAGCGACGATCAGGATGATCAGCACGCCGGTCAAAAGGAAGCGCACGCCTGCCTGG
The DNA here is from genome assembly GCF_024518695.1 of Mesorhizobium sp. LMG17149. Taxonomy (NCBI): domain Bacteria; kingdom Pseudomonadati; phylum Pseudomonadota; class Alphaproteobacteria; order Hyphomicrobiales; family Phyllobacteriaceae; genus Mesorhizobium; species Mesorhizobium sp. LMG17149. The sequence continues at coordinate 341,796 of NZ_JANIFL010000007.1, read as the reverse complement.
ATGCCAAAGGTGTTGAGCATGGTGGACATCAGGTTGAAGAACAACGCAGCCCCCCATATGCCGACCGCGTTGGCCTGCCCACCAGCGACGCTGGTGCCGCCAAGCACCACCACGGCGATCGATTCCATCAGATAGGCGTCACCCATGTTGAGTGCTGCCCCGCCGCTGAAGCCGGCAAGCAGGAAGCCGGCGAGCGCCGCCGCCGTGCCGCACAGCATATAGGCAATCAACCGCACCCGTGCGACGTTGATGCCGGCAAGCCGCGCCGCCGGTTCGCTCTGGCCGGTGGCTAGCACTTGCCGGCCCCAGACCGTGCGTTTGAGAGCGATCATGGCGGCCAGCGTCAGCAGCATCACCGCGATCGGCATGAATTGCACGCCGCCAAGGTTCATCGAGGTGAACCGGGAAAGGCCTGCCGGCGGCTTCAGCGTCGCCTGGCCGCCGAGATTGAAGGCAAGCGACTGGAAGACGAAGCTCCAGGCGAGCGTGGCGATGATCGGCGGCAGCCTGAGCGCGACGATGGCAAGGAAGTTCGCGGCACCCGCGACAGCGCCGACGGCAAGTGCTGCAAGCAGGCCAGGCAGCAGCATGCCGTCGGACCCTTGCATCACCGTCATCGACACATAGGCGGCCAGCGTCAGCACGGATGGCACGGACAGGTCGATATTGCCCGGCCCGGAAGCGACCACGAACATCTGCCCGGTTCCCACCACCACGCTGAAGGCACCGAAGGCGAGCGCGCCCGACAGCGTGGCGCCGGCACTGCCGATGCCCGAGTAGGCTGTCGTGGCCAGCCACATTGCGAGCGCCACGATGAAGCCGTAGGTCCACGGCGCGAGGCTCAATCTCCGGGTCATCGCGTCCGCTCCGACAAAAGCACGCGCCCGGCCAGCACGAGAAACAGGATGACGCCCTGGGCGCCGATCTGCCATGTCGGCGGCACCTGCAGGAAAGACAGAAGCGAGCCCGCGAGCGACAGCGTCAGAGCGCCGATCACCGTGCCGACCGGCGAGACGACGCCGCCGGTAAAGGCGCCGCCGCCGAGGATCACCGCGCCAACGCCGAGCAGCGTATAGGCCGGCGCGACATTGGCGTCGCCCGATGTGGTGAGGCCGGTCAGTGTCAGCCCGGCCAGACAGGCGAGCAGGCCGGCGACCGCATAGACCGCGACCCGGATGCCGATAACGGACCAGCCGGCACGCTCGACGGCGCGCGGATTGCCGCCTGCGCCGCGCAGCACCACGCCATAGGAGGAGCGTGAGATGACGAGATGGCCGGCGAGCGCCGCCAGTGCCGCCAGCCAGATCGACAGCGGCATCAAAGGCGGCTGCCAGCTCATGAAGGCGGCAAGCCATGCGGGTGCCGAGCCACCCGGTGCCGGCAGCAGGATGACGGCGATGCCGAGCCAGATGAAGGACATGCCCAGCGTCACGATGATCGAGGGCAATTGCCGGGCATGAATAAGCAGGCCGAAACCGGCATAGGCGGCGATCAGGACGATGTAGCACAGCGCCGCGATTGCCGGCGCGTCCCCGAGATAGAGCGCCGTGACGCAGGTGATCAGCCCGACAAAGGCGCCGTTCGACAGGTCGATGTCGCCCAGCATGATCACCATCATCTGCGCCAGCGCGGCAAAGACCAGCGGCACCGAGAGCTTGAACAGCAGATGGAAGCCGAAATAGCTCATCGCCGCCGGGCGGATGCTGAAGATGATGGCCAGCATAACCAGCAGCGCGATCGCCGGCAGGCCGACCTGCAAGGCATTGAGCAAGGCCGGGCGCGCATTGGAAGAGGAACGGGCGGGAACACGGGCAGCCGCGTCAGACATGCTCGCCTCCGAACGACGCCTGCAGGATACGGCCGGTCTCGATGGCCTCGCCTTCCAGCCTGGTCGCGGCGCGGCCCTCGCGGAAGACATAGATGCGCTCGCAATTGGTCAGCTCTTCGAGTTCGGTTGTGTACCAGACGAAGGCGCGTCCGTTCTCGGCCTCCGCGCGGATCAGCCGGTAGACCTCCTGCTTGGTGCCGACATCGACGCCGCGCATCGGATCGTCGAGGAAGATCACCTCGGCGTCCGACGCCAGCGCACGAGCGAACAGCACCTTCTGCTGGTTGCCGCCGGACAGCGACATGATCGGCGTGTCGATCGAAGGCGCCTTTACCTTGAGCCGCTCCGACCAGGTCTCGGCCAGCTTGCGAGCGGCGGCGCCTGAAATCATGCCGCCCCGCGTCAGCGCATTCAGGCTGCGGATGGTCAGATTGTCGGCGATAGACCACAGTGAGAACACGCCTTCAGAGCCGCGGTCGCCGGCAACATAGGCACCCGGCAAGGCCTCGCGCTGCCGGCGCGCGGCATAGAACATCGCGCGCAGCCGCTCGCGCTGGCCGTGGCCGTCGAGCCCGGCGAAACCGATGATCTCGCCCTTGCCGACTTCGATGGTCAGATCAGCGGTGTCGCGGCCGGCATGCCGGATAACCGGAGCTTGCACCGACGACGCCTTGCCTGCGGAGCGGTCGCGGGGCCGCTCGATGCTGCCCATCAATTCGACAAGCGCGGCGCGCGACAGGCCGGCGGTCGCCCGCTCGGCGACGACCTTGCCGTCGACCATGACGACGGTGCGGTCGCAGACGGCGAGGATCTCGTTCAGTCGATGGGTGATCAGGATGCAGGCGATACCACGTCCGGCGGCACGACGAATGTGGGTGAGCAGTTGCTCCGTCGCCTCATGGCCGAGCGCCGAGGTTGGCTCATCGAGAATGACGGCGCGCAATTTGATGCTGGTCTGCGTGAAGGCGCGAGCGATCTCGACCATCTGTCGCTCGCCGATCGGCAGGTCGGCGACCTTCCTGTCGAGGTCGATTCCGTGGCCAGGGAAGATCTCGTCCAGCACCGGACCGATTACCTGGCGCGCGCGCCGCCGCCAGCCCAACCCACGCAAGGACCTGTGCACGATGCGGGTGTTTTCCGCCGACGTCAAATTGGCGCAGAGCGACAGTTCCTGAAAGATACAGCGCAGACCGGCCTGCTGGGCACTGGCCGCACTCCAGGCACCGATCTCACGTCCGCCGACGCGAAAGCTGCCGCTGCTGCGCTCGATGGTGCCGGCCAGCACGTTCATCAGCGTCGACTTGCCGGCGCCGTTGTGACCGACCAGGCCAACGACCTCGCCGGGGTTCAGATGAAAATCCACGCCGCCCAAGGCATGCACGGCATCATAGCTCTTGCGGACATTGCCTACCTCGACAAGAGGGCTGTCAGCATCGCCTCTCTCTGCTGCGTCCTTTTTGGGCGACGTGGGATCGTTCATCATTCGGCCATGCTGCTCATTTCGGCGCGGGTACGCCGGGCAGAGGTTCTTTCTTTACGTTGGCGTCGATGATCTTGGCCACCAGCTCCTGCGGATATTCGGCATTGACAACGCCGCCTGCGGGAACCGTCTTCAGCCAGGCGTCGAGGTCAGGCTGATTGATCTGCAGGAGCGGCACCTCGACGAATTTCGGCACCTGCTTGCCGGCCAGGATCTGCTGCGCGACCCAGAACGCGACCTGCGAGACGCTGGGCGTGGCGCCCAGCGAGAAAGTTTCGTAGCCGCCGGCATCATGCTCCTGCTTCCACAGCGCCAATTCGTCCTGGCGGTTGCCCATGATGATGATCGGCAGCGGCCGGTTGGCGGCCTTGAATGCCTGCGCCGCGCCATAGCCGTCGCCGCCCTGCGTCAGCACCGCATCGACCTGAGGCAGCGACGGCAGGATGCCCGACACTTCCTTTTGTGCCACGGTCGCCGTCCACTGGCCATAGACCTCGCCGACAGCCTTGTAGCTGGCGTGCGCCTTCATCGCCTTCTCGACGCCCTCATGCAGGCGCTTGTCGAAACCGTCGCCGGCCATACCGCGGATCTCGAGGATGTTGGCCGGTTTGTCGCCGAGCTTGCTGGAGATGAAATCCAGTTCTGCCTTGGCATAGGAGTCAAGGTTGTAGTCGACGACATAGGCGCAAGGCTCGGTGACGCCGCTGGCGAAGGCAACGACCGTGATACCGGCATTGCAGGCATCCTTGATGGCGCCGTTGAGTGCGGTGTCGGAGCCGGCAAGGACGATGATCGCGTCGTAGCCCTGCAGGATCAGGTTCTCGATCTGGCTGGCCTGTTCGGTCACCGAATTGTTCGAGCTGACGACGGCTGTTGCGGCGACCTGCTTGTCGGCCACGGCCTTGGCGCCCATTTCCTCGAAGCTCTTTATCATCACCTGGCGGAAGGAATTGCCGGCGTAGGAATTGCTGAAGGCGATCTTCTTGGCCGAAGTGTCGCCCTTGGCGACGCCGTCATCGGCGCGCGCGTCCAGCGTTGCAAAGCTGGTGCAGCCGAGCATGGCTGCAAGGAATAAGGCTGTGGTCCTGCTCATTGTTGTTCTCCTCCGGTTGAAAGTCATAGCGTCCTCCCGCCGATCCTTTCGAACGAAAAATGTCAGCCCAGCCCGAGATCGGGCACGGCATCATTCAAATGGTCGGCGAAATTCGTGTTGGGCAGCAGCGGATACCAGCCCGGACGGCCGGGATCGCGGTCGTAGGCATAGCCGCCCAGCGAGCGATAGAGCTCGGCATAGGTGGCGAGTTTGTCGCGATCGAGCTCGACACCGAGGCCCGGTGCCTCCGGCACCGCGATCGCACCATTCTCGTAGCGCATCTTGCCGCCGACGATGATGTCGTCGGCAAGGTGGTGATAATGCGCGTCGGCGGTGAAGACCAGGTTGGGCAGCACAGCGCCAAGATGCAGCATGGTGGCGAGCTGGATGCCGAGTTCGCCAGAGGAATGCACGGCAATGCCGAGGCCGAACGTGTCGCAGATCTGCGCCGCGCGCACGCAGGCGCGGATGCCGCCCCAGAAGGTGGTGTCGAGCAGGATCACGTCGACCGCAGGATCGCGCACATTGGTGGCGAGCTGTTCGAAATCGATGACGATGGTGTTGGTGGCCAGCGGGATGGAGAGCTTCTCGCGCAAGCGGCGCATGCCGGCAAGGCCCCAGGTCGGGTCCTCGAAATAGTCGTTCCTGAGATCGGAGATGGCCTGGCCGAAACGCAGCGCCTCTTCGACCGACAGGGCTGCGTTCGGATCATAGCGCAGCGTGTCGGCAGGAAATTCGGCGGCGAGCGCCCTGAAACATTCCAACTCGTAGTCGGGGTGAAACACGCCGGCCTTGAGCTTGTGGGCGTGAAAACCATGCTCGGCCTTGAGCGCGCGGGCATGTTCGAGCAATTGATCGATGGTGCGGACCTCGCCCTTGCCGCTGCGGCGGTCGGCATAGCGAAAGAACAGATAGGAAGCAAAGCCGATCCGGTCGCGCACACGCCCGCCAAGCAGTTGGGAGACCGGCACGCCGAGCTTCTTGCCGATAATGTCGAGACAGGCGAATTCCAGCGCTGCGTGGAGCTGCGTGCGATTGTTGTAGAGCGACGCCGTCGGATTGCAGATGGCGTAGCGCATGCGGTTGAGGTCGAAGGGATCGTGGCCGACAAGGTAGGATTTCAGCCCGGCGAAAGCGAGTTCGGCGCCGGCGCCGCCGCCGCCCATCTCGCCGAGCCCAACAATGCCTTCGTCGGTCTCGACCTCGACCACGGTGCGGACAAAGCGTCCCCAATGCGTACCGTTGCTGTGCCGCAATGCTGCTTCCAGCGGAACGGTGATGGTGGTCGCCTTGATGTCCGTGATCTTCATGCCGGCTCCTCTCCCCTGGCCTACCGGCGTCATACACACTACCATGGTAGTATGTCAATACAGCGTCAATCCTGCTTGCCGCTTGAGTTGGGGCGTGCGCAGTGTCATGACCGGAGCAGTGCAGCGCCATTCACAGCAACGGATTCGTCATGGGGACCAAGCTTTCGGGGGCGACCAGATTTTCAGGCAATGCTGCCAGGCTGAAAAACGCCGGTCAGCGCGAACCCTCGCGGGTTCTGGAGCCGGTCAACAATCGCATGCCGATCTCACCGCAGATCTACGAGCGCCTGCGCCGCGCCATCACGACGCTGGCGATGTTGCCGTCGGAAGCGCTCAGCGAACAGGACCTTGCCCAGCAGCTCGGTGTCAGCCGTACACCCGTGCGCGAGGCGCTGATCCGGCTTGCCGATGAAGGGCTGATCGACATCCTGCCGCAACGCGGCAGCTTCGTCGCGCCGATCCGGCTAAGTGACGTCGAGGAAGCGCAGTTCATTCGCGAGGCGCTTGAAGTCTCCGTCGTGCAGAAGCTGGCCGGACACGGTTCGAGCGCCTTCATCGCGGCAGGCAGGGTGAACCTTGCCCAACAGGCCAAGGCGGTGGCCGAGGGCGACCGCGAGCTGTTTCTTGAGCTTGACGAGGGCTTCCATCGCAGCCTTTGCGAAGAGGCCGGCCTGCCCAAGAGCTGGCGGGTGATCCAGGTGGTCAAGCTGCAGATGGACCGTGTGCGCTATCTGAGCCTGCCCGAACCCGGCCACCTTGAAACGCTGCTCGCTCAGCATGTGGCGATCTTTGAGGCTGTGGAGACCGGCGAGGCAAAGCAGGCAGGCGCGCGTATGGCGGCGCATTTGCGCGAAGTGCTCCGCACGGTTCAACGGCTCAACGTGGCCCGCCCGGACCTCTTTGGCCAATGAGCCATTGACCGCTCATTGTGCCATTGGGTGAAGAGCAGCGCCGCGGACGTGCTGCCACATTTTTGATGAGGAATTCCTGCGCGCCAAGGCCTGATCCGCGTATGCTACGGGCGCTTCGCTTGCCTGGCGTCAACCGCCGAAGCGCGGCTCCGCGACGCCCGTGATGCCAAGGCCCGTGATGGCGAACAGACTGCCGCGCAAAACGCCGTCGCCGGGAAAACGCGGCAGCGGCGGCTTGGCCATCGAGGTGACGTAGAGGGTGTCCAGCTTCGGCCCGCCGAACATGACGCTGGTGATCTTCTTGACCGGCATATCGATGACGCGGTCGATGCTGCCATCGGGCGCATAGCGCACCAGTCTTCCGTCATAGACCAGCGCATTCCACAGATAGCCCTCGGCATCGACGGTCGAGCCGTCCGCCGCACCGCCCCGGCTGGTGTCGACGCGCACGAAGGTGCGCCTGTTGGTGGCGGCACCGGTCGCGATGTCGTAGTCGTAGGCCCATATCTCGCCGGTCCAGGTGTCGGCGAAATAGAAGGTGCGGTCGTCGGGGCTCCAGCATGGACCATTGGAACAGATGATGCCGGAATCGATCCGGGTGACGGAGAAGTCCGGATCGAGCCTGTAGAGCCCGCCGGACGGCCCCTCTTCCATCGTATCCATGGAGCCGGCGAAGAAACGGCCGTACCGGTCGACCTTGCCGTCGTTGAGCCGGTTCATCGGCTTGTCCGGCTCGGGATCGTGGATCAGCGTCACATCGCCGGAGGCGAAATCGAGCAGATGGAAGCCGCGCTGCAGCGACACCACGGCGCCGCTGCCATCCTTACGCAGCGCCATCGAGCCGATCTTCATCGGCACGTCCCATGACCGGATCTCGCGTCCGTCGGCGGTCGCCCGAAACACGCGCCCGTCGAAGCTGTCGATCCAGTAGAGTCGTTCCTGTTCGACGTCCCACAGCGGCCCCTCGCCCAGTGTGGTCTTCACGTCCACCACGACTTCGATCTTCATGCCGTCCTCCTCCGTTTTTGCGTCTCGCGGCGATTGCCCGGGCCGCCTCAGAAAGCGACCTTGTCGCCGCCTTTCAATGACAGGATCTCGCGTGCCTCGTCGGGCGTCGCGACCTCCATGCCGAGCCCTTCGATGATCTTGCGGGCCAGCAAGACCTGCTCAGCGTTCGATTTGGCAAGCTTGCCTTTGCCAGCCCACAGACTGTCCTCCAGCCCGACGCGGATGTTGCCGCCAAGCGCTGCCGATTGCGCGGCGATGCGGAGCTGGCTGGCGCCAGCGCCGAGAACCGACCAGCGGAACTGGTCGCCGAACAGCCGGTCGGCAGTGCGCTTCATGTGGGCGACGTCTTCGGGATGGGTGCCGATACCACCGAGCAGTCCGAACACCGACTGCACGAAGAAAGGCGGCTTCACCAACCCGCGGTCGGCGAAGTGGGAAAGGTTGTAGAGATGGGCGATGTCGTAGCACTCGAACTCGAAACGCGTGCCGTTGTCGTAGCAGGTCGCCAGGATGTACTCGATGTCCTTGAACGAGTTGCGAAAGACGAGGTCGCGGGTCGCTTCCAGATGCGGCTTTTCCCAGTCGAACTTGAAGGTCTCGTATTTGTCGGCGAGGTGATAGAGCCCGAAATTGATCGAGCCCATGTTGAGTGAGGCGACTTCCGGTTTGAACTGGGCGGCCGGGCGCACGCGCTCCTCGACCTTCATGTACGGGCTGCCACCGGTGGTGATGTTGATGGCGGCGTTGGTGCCTTGCTTGACGCGCGGCAGGAAGCGAGCGAAGGCCTCCGGCGTCTGGTCGGGCTTGCCGGTTTCCGGATCGCGCGCATGCAGATGCAGGATTGCGGCACCGGCTTCGGCAGCCGCGATCGCCTCCGAAGCGATCTGGTCTGGCGTGATCGGCAGATAAGGCGACATCGTCGGCGTGTGGATGGCACCTGTCACCGCGCAGGTGATGATGACCTTGCCCCTGGTCTGCGCAGCACCCGGCTTGCGGCTCGTTTCGGTCATTGTCCGTACTCCTGGTCCGATTTTCTCTTGTGGGCGGCGAGCGCCATGAGCCGGCGGTCACGCCACACCTGCCGGTCGCCCAGGCTTTGCTGTGGCAGTCGCTTGCGGCGATCAGCCTCGACCGTGTCGATGACCTTGCCGGCCCAGTCGACGCGTCGCTGCGTCTGGGGAAAGATGTTGGAATAGATGCCCTGATAACGCTCGACATAGTCGCGCACGCCGCCAGGCGCATTGAGATCGATGGTCTCGAATGGACCCATGAACGACCAGCGCAGCGCCAGCCCGTCGCGGATGCCGATGTCGACATCCTCGACACTGGCGTAGCCGTCGGCGACAAGCCGGAAAGCCTCCTCCAGCAATGCGCCTTGCAGGCGGTTCATGATGAAGCCGTCGAGTTCGCGGTTCATCACCAGGGGCGCATGACCGGCGTCGATGAGGAAGGCGCGGGTTGTCTCGACCGTCTCGGCGGACGTCCATGGCGCCGGCACGATTTCGGCCGCCGGAATGAGATAGGGCGGGTTGATCGGATGCACGACCAGGCAGCGCTGCCGCCCTTGCAGATGGTCGGTGAATTTCGACGGCAACAGCGCCGAGGTGGAACTGGCGATGACTGTTTGCGGATCGGCAAGGCTGTCGATCAGCGAGAACACCTCCCGCTTCACCTCGAGGTTTTCAGGCGTGTTCTCCTGGATATGGACCGCACCAGCCAGCGCCTCTGCCAGCTCGGCGACAATGGTGATCCGGCCGAGCACGGCGTCGACCGCCTGTCCCCGCAACAGGTCGTTCCGGGCGAGATCACCAAGCACGCCGGCAATGTAGTCGCGGGCGCCACCCGTGGCAGAGGGCAACTGGTCCCACATCCGCACATCATGGCCGGCGCGGGCAAAGCTGATTGCCCAGGCCCGCCCGATGAACCCGCTTCCGACAATTGCGACATTGGCCATGGATAGGCTCCTCAAAGTGTTTCGACATTGCCGTCGACGCCGAGCGACTGGCCGGAAATGTTGATCCCCGCATCGGAGAGCAGGAAGGCGACCATCGACGCCACATCATAGGGGCTGGTCATGCGGCGCAGCGAGATGTTTTGGAGATAACGATCCGTCATCTCTTCGTGGCTGATGCCGACCTGCTTGGCGCGCGCCGAGATAACACCTTCGATGCGGGGCCCCTCGATGATGCCGGGCAGGATGGCGTTGACCCTGATGGCGTGCGGTCCGAGCTCCTTGGCGAGACTCTGCGTGAAACCGATGACACCGAACTTGGCCGCCGAATAGGGTGTGCGGAAGGCGTAGCCATGGCGGCCGGCGGCAGACGACATCGAGACGATCGAACCACCGCCCGCCGCCTTGATCAGCGGCACGGCGCGCCGAGCGCACAGGAACTGGCCGGTCAGGCAGATGTCGATGCAGCGCCGCCAGTCGGAAGGGTCGATCTCGTCGACACCGCCGGTCGGCCCGGCAATGCCGGCATTGTTGATCAACGCATCGAGCCCGCCGAGTTTTTTCTCGACCGCCTCGAACAGGCGGTCGACATCCTCGTCGCGCGAGACATCGGCCTTGACCGCAGCGACAAGGTCGATCTTGCCGGGAGCAGCGGCCAACGCCTCGTCGGAAACATCGCAGACGACGATGCGAGCGCCGAGGCGTGACAGCGTGTCGGCTATGGCAAACCCGATGCCGCCGGCGCCCGCCGTGACCAGCACGCGCTGGCCTTTCAGCCCGGTCAAAAATTCGTCCGCCGATGCCGGCGCCCTTGTGCTCATGGTCCTGTCCTTCTCATTGCAGCCGCCGTTCGCGCAGCGCCATGACGGCGCCCAGAACGACCAGTCCGTAAAGAATTGCCCTCGTGGCATAGGGAAGCGTGGTGCCGGCGAGCAGCATCTGCAGTGCGGTCAGCAACAACACGCCGCCGAGCATGCCGAGATAGTGGCCGCGTCCGCCGGTGATCAGCGCGCCGCCGACCACCACCACAGCGATCGACGGCAACAGGTAGTCGTCGCCCATGCCAAGGCTTGCCTGACCCGAAAAGCCGGTCAGCATGATGCCGACAACAGCCGCGCAGACGGCCGAAAGCATATAGACCAGGATCAGCGTGCGCTCGACGCCGATGCCCGACAAGCGCGCCGCGCGCAGCCCATTGCCGATGCCGTAGACGCGTCGTCCGAACGGGGTGCGGCCAAGCAGCAATACCGCCGCGACGACAAAGACGACCATCAGCAGGACGATTGGGGTCAGCAGGCCGGCAAGCTTGGCCGTCATGACCCAGCGCAGCATCGGCGAGGAAAACCCGGCCGGCGTTCCCTGCGAATAGAGCAGCGCACAGCCTTGCAGAATACCGTTGGTGGCGAGCGTCATGACGATCGGCGAGATGCCGAGATAGACGATGCCGAAACCATTGGCGAAGCCAATGGCGCAGGCCATCACCAGGACGACCGGCAAGGCGTAGACAAGGGCGGCGTCGGAGCCGTTGACCATGCCTGCCAGGATGATGCCGGAGATGCCGATCGTCCACGGCACGGAGAGGTCGAGGCCCCCGGTCAGAATGACGGTTCCCTGCCCGAGCGCCAGTACGGCTAGGAAGGACGATAGCACCAGCAGCGAATTCCAGTACCCCGGATTGAGGATGGCTCGGCCGAGCCAGACCTGCGTGACGACCACGATGAGCAGCAGGCAGACATAGGCGGGCAGCGCATAGCGCAGCGTTTCCGCGTTGCGCAGGTGGAAGGCAGGGCGCGGCGATGCCGGACTGCGCTGGGCATGGGCTGGTTCGGCGGTCTTGAGACGCCGGTCCACGCGCTCGAGTTGCGAGGGCAATATGCCGGCGCGCCAGGCGGCAAGCCGGGCGCGCGCGGCGCGCAATTGCACGGCAAGCACCGATGCATGCGAGATCGAGCCGGCAAGTGCCGCCAGCACCAGAATGGTGCCTTCGGCAATGGTCGAATAATAGGCCGATACGTTGAGCACCAGCAGGATGTTCACCACGATCATCAGGATAAAGGCGCCAAAGACAGAGCCCACCGGGCCGCCCTGCCCGCCACCGAGGCGCGTGCCGCCGACGACGACCGCCGCGAACATCGACAAGAGCAGCGGATTGCCGACCAGCGGATCGCCGCTGCCGGTCTGGGCGCTGATGAAGACGCCGGCAAGGCCATAGCAGCCGCCGGCGATGACATAGACGGCAAAGCGCACCAGCACGACATTGATGCCGACGGAAGCGGCCGACTCCGGATCGCTGCCGACCGCGTAGAGTGCTGTGCCGAAGCGGGTTCCCTTCAGCCAGAACCAGGCGAGCAGGACGACGCCGATCACCACCAGCGGCATCGGCAGCCAGCCGGCGATCGCGTCACCCAAATAGAGGGTCCCGAGATCGGGCGACACGAAGCCGCCGGGCTTGTCCATCACCAGCAGCGTCACGCCTTGCAGGATGAACATGGTCGACAGCGTCACCACGATGGGCTGCATGCGCAGCACGGCGATGAAGAAGCCGTTGAAGGCGCCCACCGCCATGCCGACGCCGATCCCGACGGCGGTCCACAGGATGATGCTGGCGCCCGGCGCCATCGGGTCCATGCTCGATGCCAGCACGGCATTGACCAGCGATATCACCGCGCCGGCGGACAGGTCGAAGCCGCCCGACAGGATGACGATGGTCTGACCGATCGCGGCGAGCGCCGAGGTGGCGCCGCCGCTCGACAGGAACGACACGTCGAAATAGGTCAGCGGCCCGGCGCTGATCCAGTCGACGACGAAGAGCAGGATCGCCAGGACGGCCGCGGCGATCAGCGCGCCGCGATTGCGCACCAGCGCGCGGCGCAGACCGAAGCCGCCGGGAACAGGGGATAAGGATGCTGCGCTGCTCATGCGGCGGCTTCCCCGGCTTGCCCGAGCGCCGGGCGCATGATGGCCGGTTCGGTGATGGCGTCGCCTTCGAGTTCGGCCGCGATGCGCCCGTCATAGAGGACCAGGACTCTGTCGCATTGGTGAACGAGTTCGGGGATCTCCGTCGAGTGCAGCAGGATCGAACCGCCCGAAGCCACATAGTTTCGCATCATCACATAAAGCTCGTGCTTGGTGCCGACGTCGATGCCTCGGGTGGGATCGAACAACAGAAGGATGCGGCTCTGCGCCACCAGCCATTTGGCGATGGCGATTTTTTGCTGGTTGCCCCCGGAAAACGCACCGGCCCGCGTCCAAAGCGCGCGGCGGTCGACCTCGACAGTGGCGAATGCCGCCTCGACGGAGCGGGTCTCGGCTTGCGCGTCGACAAGGCCTAGCCGTGTGAAGCGCGATATCACCGGCAGCGTGGCGTTCTGGCTGCCCGACAGTTTCAGGAACAGGCCTTCGGATTTGCGGTCTTCCGGCACCAGGCCGATGGCCATGTTGGGGCGCAAAGCGTCGGCCGGCGAACCGAGCCAGACCTTGCGGCCGTCGACGAGGATGTGGCCGCGCTCGATCTCGGCCATGCCAAAACAGGCCAGGAACAGGTCCTGCTGGCCCATGCCCTGCAACCCGGCGACGCCGAGGATTTCGCCCTTGCGCAGATCGAAGCCGGCGCCGTCGAGCTTGCGCCCGACCTTGAGGTCGCGCACGCCCAGAACCGGCGGCCCGAAAGCCTGGGCGCTGTCCGGCTTAGGCGGGAAGGTCTGTTCGATGCTGCGGCCGATGATCTTTTCGATGACGTCGGCATCCGAGACATCGGCGACCGGCGCGGTGACGATGTGGCGGCCGTTTCTCAAGATCGTCAGCGTGTCGCAAAAGGCGCGGACCTCGCGCATGCGATGGGTGATGAAGACGATGGTGGTGCCCGCCGCCTTCAGCCTGGCGATGATCGCGCCCAGCCAATCGACGTCGCGGCCGGCGAGCGTGGAGGTCGGTTCGTCGAGCAAAAGGATGCGCGGCTTACGGTAGACGGCACGGGCGATTTCGATCTTCTGGCGCACCGAAAGCTCAAGTTCACCCACCTCGGCATCCAGATCGACGGAAAAACCGAGATCTTCGATATGGCGACGGACGGCCTTGCGGGCAGCACCGCGGCGGATCAGGCCGGAGACGCCCACGGGGGCGTAAGGCAGCATCATATTGTCGAGGACGGAGAGGTCGCGCACCAGCGTCATCTCCTGGAACGCAGTCTGCATACCGAGCGCATGGGCTGCGCGCGGGGCGCCGTAAGCGATCTCCTTGCCGAAGACACGGACATGGCCTTGGCTTGGCCGGACCAGCCCGGAGAGCAGCTTCACCAGTGTCGACTTGCCCGCTCCGTTTTCACCGAGCAGGGCATGGACGCTGCCGGGCGCGATCGCAAACGACACGCTGTCCAGCGCGACGGTCGGGCCGAACGCCTTGCTGATGCCGTCGATCTCGATGGCGGGGAGCTCGGAATGTTCTGTCATTGTCCTCGATCGCCGGGATTGGCATGGATTGACGATGCACGGACAACTGTCCGTGCATCGTCACACGCGCCTTGGGAGGCTTAGTTCTCCGGTTGTCCGACGAGGGCAGCATTAAGGCCGACCTCGGGTGTCTGGTCCGAGAAGATCGAGGCAAACCAGCCCGGATTGGAGACCAGCGACGGCTTGAAGGCGTTGCAGCCGGCCTTCATCTCCGCCCATGTGCCTTCGTCGCACAGCTTGATCGTCTCATTGGTGACGACCGGCAGCGGCAGGATGGTGGTCTTAGGCACGTCCTTGCCTTCGATCGCCTCGACGGCAAGCTTCAGCGCCAGCGCACCCGAATAAGGCGGCGAGGCGTAGGAAATGCGTTGTGCGCCGGCCGGTGCGTAGGGCGCGGCCGCACCTTCGACTTCGGTGCCCTCCGGCAGCATCTGGATGCGGCCGCCATTGGAGCCCTCACCGGCACAAGGCAGGAGTTCGCTGGTCTTCTTGCCGGCCTCGAGCTGCATCGAGTTGGCGGTGAAGCAGCCGACCTGCATCCACAGCCCGTTGATGTCGTCCCAATTGCGGGTGGCCAGGATTTTCGAAAGCTCGGTGCGGGCGACCGCCTGGCTCCACATGCCGACAGCCTCGCCGACGATCTTGATATCAGGATATTTGGCGAAGACTTCCTTGGCGGCTTTTGTCCGCTGATCGTCAACGGATGTTCCCGGGACACCCGTGATGGCGATGATGTTGCCCTTGCCGTTGAGCTTCTTGACCAGCCATTCGGCGGTCACCCTGCCGGCTTCCAGCTGGTCGATGTGGACGTTGTAGGCGCAAGGCTCGGTGATCTCGGCGTCGTAGGCAAAGACCTTCACGCCCTTGTCGCAGGCATTCTTGACGACCTGGTTGAGCGCGGTCGGCGAGATCGGATATACGACGATGGCCTCGGCGCCGCTTTGCACCATTGCGTTGATCTGCTGAATCTGGCGTTGCGCGTTGGGGCCAGCGACCTGGACCTGCAGGTCGACCTTGTCGGCCAGGCTCTTGTGGGCGGCCATGGCCTTGACCATGTTGGCTGCCTCCGCCTGCCAATCATTGCCGATGTAGCTCATGCTGAGAAAGATCTTGTGCTTCTCGGCTGCCTGCGCGGCGGATAGGCCGAAGGCGCATGCAGCCATCCCAGCCAGCAGCGCGAGCCGCCGGACTTTCGATCCGATACCCATGTGAAACTCCTCCCAAACAGAACGACCGAATGCCTCCCAAGGGCACAAAACGTAACCCTTGCCATTCGATGCCAGCGACCGTAGCATGATTTGATCAAATATCAATGATGAAATCGTTTATATCAAAACGGGCTATGTTGGCCGCTTGACGTGGCACCACGAACCTTGCATTCCGACACAAGCAATAGTGTCGCCCTTGGGCGGGAAGGTTGACCGGAGATGGCTGGATCGGCGTTCAGGAAGCCTGGTGTCGAGATCATTCCACTGTCCAAGGAAACTCTGCAGGACCGGGTCTACAATCAGGTCACCGAACTGATCCTCGACGGCAGCATCGTACCGGGCGAGATGGTCACGGTTCAGAGCCTCGCCGACGCCTTTGGCGTCAGCCCGATGCCGGTCAGGGAAGCGCTGCGGCGCCTGACGGCAGCCAACGCGCTGACCGTGGTATCCGGGCGCTCCATTGGTATTCCGGCGCTCAGCCGCGAGCGGCTCACCGATTTGCGCAATGTACGTTTTGAGATAGAGGCCATCGCCGCCGGCTGGGCCTCACAGAACCGGAGTGATGCGGATCTTGCGATTTTCGCGCGCGATCTGGACTCGCTGGAACGCGCGAATGGCGCGGACGACGTAAAGGCCTATCTCAGAGCGAATTACACCTTCCACTTCGCAATCTACCGAGCAGCGGGATCCGAAACCCTGCTCAAGATCATCAAGGATCTATGGCTGCAGATCAGCCCCTATTTCAATATGCTGCATGGGTCCTACTCGACCGCGAACACATACCATCAACAGATGTTTGCGGCCCTGCGCGACCGGGACGAGCAGGCAGTTCAGGCGGCGGTTCGCGGCGATATCGATGCGGCTTTCGACATGCTGGTCGATCTTTTGAAGTAGCGCCCGGCCCGCCTCCGACCCCTATCACATGCCTCCTATTTCTGGGGATGGCAGAGCAGCACTCATGCGCACTCAGCGGGCAAGCGCGGGCTTCTCTAGAGATCATATCCCGAGCGCGCCATCCATGGTTCTCGTGCTGGAGCTTGCCGGCGGCAGCCGATGACGCGGCGAACGCACGCATGGTCATTATCGGATTGCCAAAATCTGGTAGCGTGATTATACCAGTTGATCAGTTGACGACGGGCGATGCCGTCGGCGAAGAACAGGAGTGGTGACCAGATGACAACGATTGCGCTGTTCGGGGCTGGCGGGAAAATGGGCTACCGCCTGTCGACCAATTTTCGCGGGTCGCCCTACACGATACGCCATGTCGAGGTCAGCGATGCCGGCCGCGAACGGCTGAAGACCGGACTGGGTTTCGATACGGTCAGTGCCGACGAGGCGCTCAAGGACGCCGATGTGGTGATCCTGGCCGTCCCCGACACGCATATCGGCAAGGTAGCGGCCAGCATCGAGAGCAAGCTGGCGCCAGGCACGATGGTGGTGGTGCTCGACGCGGCGGCACCTTTCGCCGGCCATCTGCCGAAGCGGCCTGACCTCACCTATTTCGTCACTCACCCCTGCCATCCGCCGATCTTCAATGACGAGACCGACATGGCAGCCAAGAAGGATTATTTCGGCGGCGTGAAGGCCAAGCAGCATATGGTCAGCGCCCTGATGCAGGGGCCGGAAGAAGACTACGCCAAGGGCGAGGCGATCGCGAAGATCATCTGGGCGCCGGTGATGCGTTCGCACCGCGTCAGCGTCGAACAGATGGCGCTGCTCGAGCCTGGCCTTTCGGAGACGGTGTGCGCCTCGTTGCTGGTGGTCATGAAAGAAGCCGTCGACGAGGTCGTGGCGCGCGGCGTCGACCAGCAGGCGGCACTCGACTTCCTGCTCGGCCATATGAACGTGCTCGGCGCCGTCATTTTCGGCGAGACCAAGGGCGTTTTCTCGGACGCCTGCAACAAGGCGATCGAGTTCGGCAAGCCGGTGCTGATGCGTGACGACTGGAAGCGCGTGTTCGAACCGGAAGAAATCGCCGCCAGCATTCAGCGGATCACCTGAGAAAGACAGGTGCTTGACGCAGCACCTCGACGGCCCGGCATATCATTGCCGCCCTCGGTTTTGGTAGCTCATCAGGTACATGTCACCTGAATTTGTGGTTGACTCATCATACCAGTTGGCTTAGCTGTTCATGGCTCGGATCGACAAGGTTTCGCAGGGAGCAGATGCCTGGGCGAGTGGAGGAGGGCTGGGGAGCAACGATCCGTCTTGGGTATGCCGGCAACGGTTTTCGACCCAAGCGACCCGCGGCCCGCGCTGCCTGACGAATTCGGATGCAGACAAAGCCATTGGCCGATCAAGGCATTTTTTCAAACGGGAGGACTTCATGAAACTCACACGCAGAATGACGCTTGCGGCTTTCGCCGGTATGCTGGCGCTTGGCACGGCAGTGCCCGCCTACGCGGCGGATCTCATCGCCATCATCACGCCCTCGCACGACAATCCGTTCTTCAAGGCGGAAGCCGTCGGCGCGGAAGCCAAGGCCAAGGAACTGGGCTACGAGGCGCTGGTGCTGGTCCATGACGACGACGCCAACAAGCAGTCCGAGCTGATCGACACCGCGATCGGCCGTGGCGCCAAGGCGATCATCCTCGACAATGCAGGCGCCGACGCCACCGTCGCCGCCGTGCAGAAGGCCAAGGACGCAGGCATTCCGTCCTTCCTGATCGACCGCGAGATCAACGCCACCGGCGTCGCCGTGGCGCAGATCGTCTCCAACAACTACCAGGGCGCCCAGCTCGGCGCGCAGGAATTCGTCAAGCTGATGGGCGAGAAGGGCAATTTCGTCGAGCTGGTCGGCAAGGAATCCGACACCAATGCCGGCATTCGTTCCAAGGGTTATCACGACGTCATCGACGACTATCCGGACCTGAAGATGGTCGCCCAGCAGTCGGCCAACTGGAGCCAGACGGAAGCCTATTCCAAGATGGAATCGATCCTGCAGGCCAACCCCGACATCAAGGGCGTGATCTCCGGCAACGATACGATGGCGATGGGCGCCTATGCGGCACTTGCCGCGGCGAACCGCAAGGATGTCATCGTCGTCGGTTTCGACGGATCGAACGATGTTCGCGACTCCATCGTGTCGGGCGGCATCAAGGCGACCGTCCTGCAGCCGGCCTTCGCGCAGGCGCAGATGGCGGTCGAGCAGGCCAACGACTTCATCAAGAACAAGAAGTCGCCGGCCAAAGAAAAGCAGTTGATGGACTGCGTTCTGATCAATGGCGACAATGCCGCCAAGCTGGAGACCTTCGCGCTGACGAACTGAGCCAGCGTGATTTCAATAGCGAGGGGCGAACATCGGTTTTCGCCCCTCGCCGCCATTTTCCGTGGGCCGCCCACGATGCTGAACGACAGGCCGCCATGCTGAACACCAAGCCGAACTGGCCGACCCTTACCGTGATGGTCGGCATCAGCCTGACCGCCTGCAAGATCCTGCCTACGAAATCGGAAGCCGGAGACAACGCTCCCGCCTTCAATCCAGACAAGATGGTCGAAGAGACATGGGCGGCAAAGGTCGTGCCCTATCTCCAGCAGAAAGCCGGACCGTTTGCGCAGGTTCACACCCTGGCGACAACCGATCCATCGGCTGCCGGCGCCAAATACGGCAATCCGAACAAGCAGGCGAATTCGCCTTGGACTTTCGCGGTTCGCCTGGAAGGCAAGATCGTCGCGGCCAACACGCAGTCGCGGGCAGCAACCGTCGACGTCGATGTCGACGGCGACGGCAAAGCCGATGCACGAGTGCAGATCGGACCGGCGGTGCGCGGTACCGCGCTGCGCGACAGCCTGGACTTCATCCAGTTCAACGACTTCACCAACCAGATCGACTTCGCCCAGTTCGGCAAGGCGTTCAACGCTTATGCCGACAAGACGGTGCTCTCCAAGCTGCCACGCGATGCGCTGCAAGGCCGCAGCGCCAAGGTGCTCGGCGCCTATACGCTGGGGAGCGGCCAGGACCTGCCGCTGGTGACGCCGGCGGAGGCAGAGATCGGGCCGAAGCCATGAGCGCGACAGCTGAGCGCGAAATCATCCTGAAGCTCGAGGACGTCTCCAAGGTCTATTCCGGCACCGTTGCGGTCAAGCGCGCCAATTTCGAGGTGCGCAAGGGCGCGGTCAACGTGCTGGTCGGTGAAAACGGCGCCGGCAAGTCGACGCTGATGAAGATCATCGCCGGTGTCGAACGGCCGACCGCCGGCCGCATCCTGCTGGAAGGTGAAGAGGTTTCCTTCTCCTCGTCCGCGGACGCGGTGAACCGCGGCATCGGCATGGTGTTCCAGGAGCTGAACCTGTTCGGCAATATGAGCGTCGCCGAGAATATTTTCGCCACCCGGGAGATCACCAACCGCTTCGGCAAGATCGACCGCGAGCAACAGGAAAACCGCGCTGCGGAATTTCTGGAACGCCTGCAAGCCGGCATACGGCCAGACATGCTGGTTGAGGATCTGCGCATCGGTCAGCAGCAGCTGGTCGAGATCGCCAAGGCGGTCTCGCTCGACGCGCGCATCCTGATCATGGACGAGCCGACCTCGGCGCTGAGCGCTGCGGAAGTCGAGATCCTGTTCAAGGTGATCGCCGACCTCAAGGCACGCGGCGTGGCGATCGTTTATATCTCGCACCGGCTCGAAGAGCTGATCCGCATCGGCGACTACATCACCGTGCTGCGTGACGGCCGCATCACCGGCCAGGAAGAGATGAAGAACGTCGACACGCAGTGGATCGTTCGCCAGATGATCGGCTCCGACGCCAAGGACTTCGCCAAGGCCGACGGCCATCTTCCAGGCGAGGAGATTTTTCGTGCCGAGGAGATCTGCCTGCCGCGCGCCACCGGCGGACTTGCCGTCGACCATGTCTCGCTGTCGCTGCGTGCCGGCGAGATCCTCGGCATTTACGGCCTGATGGGCGCCGGTCGCAGCGAACTGTTCGACTGCATCATGGGCCGTCACGGCCATTCGACGGGCGAGATCTTCATTGGCGGTATGAAGGTCAAGGAGCGCGATACGACGCGGCGCATCCGGCGTGGCCTGGCATTGATCCCCGAAGACCGTCAGCGCGAAGGGCTGGTCTCGATCCTGTCAGTCGCCAGCAATTTGACGCTGGCCAGCCTGTCGCGCTTTGCCCGCCTGTTCCATATCCGTGGCGCCGGCGAAAGGCAGGCGGTGACGCAGATGGTGCGGGAGCTGGCGATCAAGGTCGCCGACCCTGCGCAGGAGGTGTCGTCGCTGTCGGGCGGCAACCAGCAGAAAGTGGTGATCGGCAAGGCGCTGCTCACCGAACCCAAGGTGCTGCTGATGGACGAGCCCAGCCGAGGCATCGATGTCGGCGCCAAGGCCGACGTCTTCCGCACCATGCGCAAACTGTCCCGCGACGGTTTGGGGATTTTGTTCGCCACCTCCGATCTCGATGAGGTGATGGCGCTGTCCGACCGCATCGCGGTGATGAGCAACGGAAAACTGACCGGCATGTTCGATCGCGCCGAAGCGACGGAGGCGGCACTCGTGGCTGCATCCGCGCTTGGCCACGGACCGACCCCACGCACGGAGAGCACCGCCCATGACTGACATCCCAGCCAAAGCGGCCGCTCCCTCCACTTCCAGCGGCTCGGTGCTGCTGACCGTGATGAAGCTTCGGACGTTCATCGCGCTGATCGCCGTGCTGATCTTCTTCTCGATCGCGGCGCCGAATTTCCTATCGACCGCCAATCTGATCCTGATGTCGAAGCACGTGGCGCTGAACGCATTCCTGGCGATGGGCATGACCTTCGTCATCATCACTGGCGGCATCGACCTTTCGGTCGGCTCGATCGTCGGCCTGTGCGGTATGGTGGCCGGCTATCTCGTGCTCAACGGCATCGACCTGCAGATCGGCTACACCATCTATTTCAACGTCTTCGAGATCGCGCTGATCACACTGGCCGTCGGCATATTGATCGGCGCCGTCAACGGATTGCTGATCACCAGGCTGAACGTTGCACCGTTCATCGCCACGCTCGGCGTGCTCTATGTCGCGCGCGGGCTGGCGCTGCTGTCGTCGGACGGCCGCACCTTCCCCAACCTCGTCGGCAAGCCGGAACTGGGAACCACCGGCTTCGGTTTCCTCGGCGCCGGCCGGCTGCTCGGCCTGCCGGTGGCGATCTGGATCCTGATCGTCGTTGCACTGGGAGCCGCCTATCTCGCCAAATACACGCCGCTTGGCCGCCACATCTTCGCCGTCGGCGGCAATGAACGGGCGTCGCGGATTTCAGGCGTCCGTGTCAACATGGTGAAGATGTTCGTCTATATGTTCTCCGGTTTCTGCGCGGCGATCGTCGGCCTGATCATCTCGTCCGAGCTGATGGCCTCGCATCCGGCGACAGGCGAAAGTTTCGAGCTCAACGCCATTGCGGCGGCGGTGCTCGGCGGCACCTCGATGTCGGGCGGGCGCGGCACGATCGGCGGCACCATCGTCGGCGCCTTCGTCATCGGTATTCTTTCGGACGGATTGGTGATGATGGGTGTGAGTTCGTTCTGGCAAATGGTGATCAAGGGCCTCGTCATCATCGTTGCCGTCGTCGTCGACCAGGCGCAGCGCCGGCTGCAAAGTCGGGTGACGCTGATGCAGATGGCAAAGGCAGGCTGAGCATGGCGGAGTTGCGAGGAGCGCTGATCGGCTGCGGCTTCTTTGCCGTCAACCAGATGCATGCCTGGCGCGACATAGCGGGCGCCTCGATCGTCGCCATCTGCGACCGTGACCCGGAACGGTTGCGGATCGTCGGCGACCAATTCGGCATTGCGAAGCGCTATACCGATGCGGGGGAACTTTTTGCCGGCGAAAACCTCGACTTCGTCGATATCGCCACCACCGCGCCCAGCCATCGTCCGCTTGTCGAAATGGCGGCCGCTCATCGCGTTCCGGTGATCTGCCAAAAGCCGTTCGCGCCGACGCTCGCCGATGCCAAGGCGATGGTCGGGGCATGCGCGGAAGCCGGCGTGCCGCTGATGGTGCATGAGAATTTTCGCTGGCAGTCGCCGATCCAGGCGGTGCGCGCCGTGCTCGACAGCGGCGAGATCGGTATGCCCTTCTTCGGTCGCATCTCCTTCCGCTCCGCCTATGACGTGTTTTCCGGCCAGCCCTATCTGGCGACGGGAAGGCGCTTCATCATCGAGGATCTCGGCATCCACATCCTCGACATCGCCCGCTTCCTGCTCGGCGATGTGTCCACGATCACGACGCGGACGGTGCGCATCAACCCCGGCATATCGGGCGAGGACGTCGCGACGATGCTGATGGATCACAACAGCGGTGCTACCTCGGTGGTCGACTGCAGCTACGCGACGAAGCTCGCCACGGAGCCGTTTCCCGAGACGCTGATCGAGATCGACGGCAGCGACGGCACGATCCGGCTGGCGCAGGGATATCGGCTGACCGTCACCGGCAAGAGCGGCACGGCCGTCACCGACGTTTCGCCGCCGCTGCTGCCGTGGGCGTCGCGGCCTTGGCACAACATCCAGGAAAGCGTCGTCGCCATCCAGCAGCACTGGGTCGATTGCCTGGCAAAGGGCGTACAACCGGCGACCTCGGGCGCGGACAATCTCAAGACGTTCGCGCTGGTCGAGGCGGCTTACGCCGGTGCCGCGAGCCGGCAACCGGTGCAACTCGACGCCTCGCTGAAATGACCGCCGACGCCTTCCTGCTCTACGGCACGCGTACGGTCGAAGCCGAGCCGATCAGGCTGCGCGCGGGCGCGCTTAGCGCCGACTTCGTCAACGGCAATCTACGCACCATCAGCCATGGCGGCACCGAAGTGCTGCGCGCCGTCGCCTATATCGTGCGTGACCGCGACTGGGGCACCTATGAGCCAAATTTGACGGACCTGATCATCGACCAGGCTGCCGACGCTTTTTCGGTCAGCTATTCGGCAAGCTGCCTGGCCCCCGATGGAACCCGGCTCGGCTTCCGCGCCACCATCAAAGGCTCCGCCGATGGCCGTCTGGTCTTCGAGGTCAGCGCCCTTCCCGAGAGCGATTTCGAAACCAACCGCTGCGGCTTCTGCATCCTTCACCCGATCGCCGACCTCGCCGGCAGCCCGGTCAAGGTCGAGCATACGGACGGCAGCGTGGAGGCGACAAAGCTTCCCGAACTGATAGACCCCTGGCAGCCTTTCAAGGATATCCGCGCCATCACCCATCAGGTTCGGCCTGGCGTCACCGCCGAATGCCGGATGGAAGGCGATACTTTCGAAATGGAGGACCAGCGCAACTGGTCGGACGCCTCCTACAAGACCTATGTGCGACCGCTGGCGCTGCCCTGGCCCTATGTGCTGCCTGCCGGCCAAACCCTGCGCCAGACGATCAGCCTGCGCATCGCAGGTGAAGGCAAAGCGCCGGCTGCCGCCGTGGCCAGCGAACCGGTCCGCGTCGAACTCGGCGAAGCCGGGCCAACGCTGCCGGATGTCGGCGTGGTCATCTATCCCGAAGATGTCGAGACGGCACTGGCGAACCTCTCCACGCTGACGACACTCGGCCCACAACAGCTGCTGTTTCACTACGATCCGACGCGCGGCCACGGGCTCGACGCCTTGCGCGCTTTCGCCCGGCTCGCAAATGCCCACGCTGCCGCAACGACCCTCGAATGCGTCGTTGTGTGCGCCGGCGATCTTGACGCCGAGATGTCAGGTGTCGCCGACCTGGTGCGCCAGGCCGGGCTAAAACTCTCGGCCATTGCCCTGTCGCCTTCGGTCGACCGGCAGTCGACACCGCCGGGCAGCACGTGGCCGGACTGTCCGCCGCTCGAGGACGTTTACGCGGCCGCGCGGCGCGCCTTTCCGGATATCCGCCTCGGCGGCGGCATGTTCAGCTACTTCACCGAACTCAACCGCAAGCGCGTGCCGGCGGACCAGCTCGATTTCATCACCCATTGTACTTGCCCGATCGTGCATGCCGCCGACGATCTCAGCATCATGCAATCGCTGGAGGCGCTGCCTTTCATCACCCGATCGGCGCGGGCGATCTTCGGGGCAAAGCCCTATCGGATCGGCCCGTCGACGATTGCCATGCGCCAGAACCCCTATGGCAGCGCGACCAAGCCCAATCCCGGGGGACAGCGCGTTGCCATGGCCGACAGCGATCCTCGCCACACCGGTCAGTTCGCTGCTGCATGGACGATCGGCTATGCCGCGCGTGTCGCACCGGTCGGACTGGAGATGTTGACACTTTCCAGCTTCACTGGACCTTTCGGCGTGCTCGCTTCATCAGGGGAACCTGTCGCGGAAGGATCACACCGGCCAATCTTCCAGCCCATCAAGGGTCTTTGCGAGCTGGCCGGCCTTGCGCATGTGTCGGCAAGGACGAGCGATGAAACCAAGGTGCTGGCGCTGGCCGGGCGCTCCGCCTCGGGCAAGACAATCGCGTGGCTGGCGAACCTGACGGCGGAAGACGTGCAGGTCGACATTTCAGCTTTTGGCCGAGGCCAGGTCGCAATGACGCCTTACGCGATCCTTCGGATCGGCTGAACCGCCGAGATCATTTTTCAGAATTCATCACATAGAGCGCGCGCGAGCGTTCGAGATGCTTGATCATCGCCTTCTCGGCGCCGTCGGCATCCTTTTTCTCGATGCGGCCGATGATCTCTTCGTGCTCGGTCAGCGTGAACTTTTCCTTGCCGGTCCAGATCAGCATTTCGGTGTGGTATTCCTTCAGCCAGCCCAGCATCGCCTCGCTGACGGCAATATAGATCGGATTGCCGGAGATGGCGGCGATCTGTGTATGGAACTTCATGTCAGCGGAGATGAAGGCTTCGGAATCGCCGCGAAAGCCGCGCTGTTCGGCAACGGTGGCCCTGAGCCGCTGCACATCCTCGGCGGTGGCCTTTTCGGCGGCTTCCCTGACCATGCCGCGCTCGAAGAAGATGCGCGCGGTCTTCAGGTGCTCAAGCGTGTCCTTCGACGACGACAGGATGATCTTGGCGGCGCCGTCGACCTGCTTGATGATCGACTTGGCGGTGAGTTGCAGCACCTTGGCGCGTTCGCCATGCGAGATCGCCACCAGGCCCATATTGCTCAGCGCCTGCATCGCCTCGCGAATCGCCGGCCTGCCGACCTCGAAGCGCTCCATCAGTTCGCGCTCCGACGGCATGTCGTCGCCCGGCATCAGCTCGCCGCTGGTGATCAGGCGTTTCAGCCGCAAGAAGACCTCATCGGAAAGCTTGCGCCGGACAATCGGTTCCGAACGGTTCATCGTCGCGAATCACTCCCTTGACCCGGTCTTATCTAACACTGCCGCCACAATTCCCGGAATTGCCGTCTGTCGATCCCGCTGCCGGATATGACTTGCAATACTTATGTACTCATTATACCAGATTTGAAACACCGGTGAACCTTTTTCGAACGCCTCGGCTTGAGACAGCGGACCATGATCACGCTCACCTACCGCATCGAAACGCCTGGAAGCATCGAAGTCCTGGCGGCCAAGATCGCCAGCGATCAGTCGACCGGCACCTTCGTCGCGCTGCCCGGCGAGACCGAGGAACTGAAAGCCCGGGTGGCGGCGCGCGTGCTGGCGATACGGCCTCTGGCCGATGCCGAGCGGCCGTCGCTTCCCGACAGCGGCAACGGGCCGTTCAGGCGCGCCGATGTCGATATCGCCTTTCCATTCGATGCCATCGGCACCGACCTTTCGGCACTGATGACCATTGCCATCGGCGGCACCTATTCGATCAAGGGCCTCACCGGGATTCGCATCGTCGACATGAAATTGCCGGAGGAGTATCGCGGCGCGCATCCCGGCCCCCAGTTCGGTGTCGCCGGCAGCCGTCGGCTGACCAATGTGACGGATCGTCCGATCATCGGCACCATCGTCAAGCCGGCGCTGGGCTTGCGGCCACATGAGACGGCGGCAATGGTGGCGGAACTGATCGCCGCCGGTGTCGACTTCATCAAGGACGACGAGAAGCTGATGAGCCCGGCCTATTCGCCCCTGTCGGAACGAGTGAAGGCGATCGTGCCGCTGATCCTCGACCACGAGCAGAAGACCGGCAAGAAGGTGATGTATGCCTTCGGCATCTCGCATGCCGACCCCGATGAGATGATGCGCAACCACGATATGGTGGCGAAGGCTGGCGGCAATTGCGCTGTTATCAACATCAATTCGATCGGCTTCGGTGGCATGGCGTTCCTGAGGAAGCGCTCCAGTCTGGTGCTGCATGCTCACCGCAACGGCTGGGACATCCTCACCCGGCACCCCGGGCTAGGCATGGACTTCAAGGTCTGGCAGCAATTCTGGCGACTGCTCGGCGTCGACCAATTCCAGATCAACGGCATCGCCTCGAAATACTGGGAACCGGATGACTCTTTCGTCGAATCGTTCAAGGCGGTGACGACACCGATCTTTTCACCCGAGGACTGCGCCTTGCCGGTGGCGGGCTCTGGCCAGTGGGGCGGCCAGGCTTCTGAGACATATGCGCGGACCGGCCGGACGGTCGATCTTCTCTATCTCTGCGGCGGCGGCATCGTCAGCCATCCGGACGGGCCGGGCGCCGGCGTGCGTGCCGTGCAGCAAGCCTGGCAAGCGGCGGTCGACGGCATTCCGCTGGCGGACTTCGCCCTGAACCATCCCGAACTGGCGCGGTCGATCGAAAAATTCGGCGACGGCAAGGCAGCCTGAGACGATGCAGGACCTGCTTCTCAGCTATTACGGCGACGACCTGACCGGCTCGACCGATGTGATGGAGGCGCTCGAGCTCGGTGGTGTGCCGACCGTGCTGTTCATGCGCCAGCCGGACGATGCCTTGCTTTCACGATTTGCCCATTGCCGGGCGATCGGCCTCGCCGGCACCAGCCGCAGCGAGACACCGCGATGGATGGACACATATCTGCGCGATGCCTTTGCCTGGCTGAAGACACTGAATGCCGAGATTTGTCACTACAAGGTCTGCTCGACCTTCGATTCCAGCCCGACGATCGGCAGCATCGGCCGGGCCACCGAGATCGGCCGCTCGGTGTTCGCGCAAGCCAGCGTGCCGCTGCTGGTCGGCGCGCCGCAGCTCAAGCGCTACACCGCCTTCGGGCACCTGTTCGCCGCCTATCGCGACCAATATTTCCGCATCGACCGCCACCCGGTGATGAGCCGCCACCCGACGACGCCGATGGATGAGTCGGACCTGCTGATCCATCTGTCGCGGCAGACGGCGCTGAGCTCGGGGCTGGTCGACCTTGCGACGCTGCAGTCGGCGTCGCGGTCGGTGGCGTTCGATCGCATGATCGGAAACGGCACCGGCATCGTGCTTGTCGATGTCGACAATCTGGAAACCCAGGCCCTTGCCGGCAAGGAGCTGTGGCGCGTTCGCAAGCCCAGCGGTTCTTTTGTCGTCGGCTCGTCCGGGGTCGAGTATGCGTTGCTGGCCGAATGGGCGTCGAATGGCATCGTCAGCGCCGGACATGGCTTCACGCCACCGGGCGCAGCCGAGCGGATAGCCGTCGTGTCGGGAAGTTGCTCGCCGACCACCGAACGGCAGATCCGGCATGCCCTGACCGACGGTTTCGACGGCATCGAGGTCGATCCAGTCGAACTGGTTTCGGAGGCTTCGCAGCAGGCGATCGCGCGCGCAATGGCAAGCGGCCGTGCCAGTCTGCAAGCCGGGCGCAGCGTCATCCTCTACACCGCGCTTGGCCCCGATGCCGACAGGGGCGCCGAAATCGACCGGCAGGAAGGCGCCCGCCACAGGCTTGGCCGCGGACTCGGAGAAATCCTTCGCGACCTGACGATCGAACAGAGCCTGCGGCGCGTGGTCATTGCCGGCGGCGATACGTCGAGCCACGCGCTGGGCGAGATGGGTGTCGATGCCCTGACAATCCGCATGCCGCTGCCCGCTTCGCCGGGTTCGCCGCTCTGTGTTGCTCACGCGCGCGTCAAGGCGATCGACGGCTTGGAGGTCGCGCTCAAGGGCGGCCAGGTCGGAACCGATCGCTATTTCTCAGCCATCCGCGACGGCCTCGGCGGTTGAAACAACTAACGCCTACGTCCAGGTGATAGCCTGCGGGAACACCTCTGCGCACGAAATGCTCCTTGCCGGGTGGAAATCCCGGTAACACCCGGTATTATCTGCGAAAATGCCGAAATCGGGAGGATGCCGGGTGCAGACCAAGAAGATCATCAATGCCGGCAACCGCGCCGTCGACGAGATGCTGGAAGGCATCCTGGCAGCCCATCCCCGCCATCTCAAAAGCGTGGAGGGTAGCCCACGCTCCATCATCGCCTGCGACGGACCGCGCCAGGGCAAGGTGGGCCTCGTCATTGGCGGCGGCTCGGGCCACGAGCCGAGCTTTCTTGGCTTCGTCGGCAAGGGATTGGCCGATGCGGCGGCCATCGGCAATGTCTTCGCCTCGCCACCGCCGGACCCGATCCTCGAATGCGCAAAGGCAGTCAGCGGCGGCGCCGGCGTGCTGTTCATGTACGGCAACTATGCCGGCGACGTGATGAATTTCGACATGGCAGCCGAGATGGCCGCCATGGACGACATCGAGGTGCGCACGGTGCTGAGCACCGACGACGTCGCCTCGGCACCGCGCGACCAGCGGCACAAGAGGCGCGGCGTCGCCGGCAATTTCTTCATCTTCAAGGCGGCCGGTGCCGCCTGCGACCGGATGCTGTCCTTCGACGAATGCGAGCGCATCGCCGGCAAGGCCAACGACCACACCTTCACCATGGGCGTGGCGCTGTCGCCCTGTTCGCTGCCGCAGACCCGCCGGCCGAATTTCGAGATCGGGCCGGACGAGATGGAGATCGGGATGGGCATCCATGGCGAGCCGGGCATCGCGCGCGAAAAGTTGAAAACAGCCGACGAGATCACCGACGAGATGCTGGACAGGATCCTCGACGAGATGGCGCCTACGCGCGGCGACATGGTCGCGGTGCTCGTCAATTCGCTGGGCTCAACGCCGCTGATGGAACTCTACATCATGAACCGGCGCGTGAAGCAGAGGCTCGATGAGATCGGTGTGTCCATACACGCAAGCTGGGTCGGCAATTACTGCACCTCGCTCGAAATGGCTGGTGCATCGATCACGCTGCACCAACTCGACGGCGAGTTGCAGACGATGCTGGATCACCCCTGCGACTGCGCCATGTTTCGCGCCGGCTAAACCCACTTCTGTGGCAAGGACTAAGACATGACGACAATCGACACCGCCCACCTTGTCGCGATGTTCGCGGCGATCGCAACCGCCATGTCCGCCGACCGGGACCGACTGTGCGCGCTTGACGGGGTTATCGGCGACGCCGACCACGGCATCGCGATGGAGCTTGGATTTTCCGCTGCACGCGATGCCGTCGCCGCACTGGATGCAGAGGCAACCGACCCGACCACCTTGCTGAACACCGCTGCCAAATCGTTCCTGAATGCCGTCGGCGCCTCCTCCGGGCCGCTCTATGCGACCGCGTTCATGCGGGGCGCGGCAGCCGTCAAGGGCAAGACGACGCTCGACGATTCGGACGTGGTCGCCCTGTTCCAGGCTATGGCCAAGGGCATTCAGGATCGCGGCAAGGCCGAGCCTGGCGAAAAGACGATGATCGATGCATGGGCGCCGGCTGCGCAGGCAGCGGGCGAAGCGCTGACCTCCGGCAAGGATCTGGCGGGCAGTCTCGAAGCTGCTGCACAAGCGGCAAACGCAGGCGCGGAGGCGACTAAGTCGATGGTCGCCACGAAAGGCCGGGCATCGCGCCTCGGCGAACGCTCGCTTGGCCACATGGACCCGGGCGCAGCGTCCGCCGTTACCGTGATCGAGGCGATGCGGGTCGCCTTGACCAGTTAACTCAGTAACGGGTTCCCCGCGTCTTTCAGCGCTTGGCGTCGAGCTTGTCGATGGCCTGCACGTTTGTGGCGGAGGGGCCATTCGGATCGAACTCCGAGGCCAACCATGCGTCGGCGATCGATTTCGCTAGTTCGGGACCGATGACGCGGGCGCCCATGGTGATGATCTGGGCGTTGTTGGACTTGGCGGCGCGCTCGGCGGAATAGGTGTCGTGGGTCAATGCGGCGCGAATGCCCGGGACCTTGTTGGCGGAGATGCTGACGCCGATGCCGGTGCCGCAAAACAGGATGGCCCGGTCGTAATTGCCGTCGAGAATTTCGTGGCCGACCGAGGCGGCGATATCGGCGTAGAATCCGGCCTGGCTTAGGTCGACGACCTGCAGTTCCGGCTTGGTGGCGAGATGCTTGGCGATGACGTCGAGCAGCGGCTTGCCGGCGCTGTCGGCTCCGAGTGCGATCTTCATGATGATGAGCTCCTTTGCTAGGTCTTTTGGCAGTCAGCGCGCGATGGCGGCCGACGCCTTTTTCAGAATGTCGATATAGCCTTCCGCTTGCCACGCCGAGCGGCCGATGAACAGGCCATCGATATGCGGCTGGCCGATGAGTTCGGCCGCGTTGCCTGGATTGACGCTGCCACCATAAAGCACAGGTGGAGCAATCGGCAGCCGGTCGGCGGCAACCTTCTTGATCAGCTGTTGCTGCCTGTCGGCATAGTCGGCGCTTGCGGGAATGCCCTTCTCGCCGATTGCCCAGACGGGCTCGTAGGCAAAGAGGATTTCCGCCTTCAGTTGATCGCCGCTCAGCTCTTGCAGCGCGCCGAGAACCTGTGCCGTCAGCACCGCCTCGGCGCGGCCTGATTCACGCTCAGCCAGCGTCTCGCCGACGCAGATCAGCGGCACGAAACCGTGCCTGACAGCGGCCGCCGTTTTTAGTCCCACAGTCGCATCGGCCTCGCCGAAATGCTCGCGGCGCTCGCTATGGCCGAGTTCGATCACATCCAGCCCGCAATCTTTCAACATCACCGGCGAGATCTCCCCCGTCCAGGCGCCAGCATCGGCCCAATGCATGTTCTGGGCACCGATCTTGACGCGGGTGTTGGCCAGCGCGGCCTTGACCTGGCGCGCTGCGGTGAACGGCGGAATGACGAAGGGCTGTATTGCCAGATCGAAATCGGGCACAAAGGCCGCCAGCGCATCGGCGAACTGCAACGCCTCCGACAGCGTCTTGTTCATCTTCCAGCTCGTGCCGACCCAATATGGGGCCATTCTTCTTCTCCTTCGATACTTTTGCGGCCGAAGCCGGCTTTCGGGCGACGTATTCGCTCAGGTCCGGGGCTTGAGACTGTCGCGACCGCTGTCGATATGAGGGGCCCAGAAATCCACCGACTCGCGGATCATCTCGATAACCTGATGGTCGACTGGTTCCCTCTCCCTGAAGGAAAGTTCAAGGCAAATTTCATTGTCGGTTCCACCGCCCTGCCGAACCGCGTCCAGCAGCTTCTGCGGCACTATGCGGCCATCCTTGTTGTAGGCGGCCGTGAACGGCCAGTGCCCGCCCTTATTCATCGACGACTGCTTGATGTGGATGATCGGCGATTGCAATGGAAACGCTTTCGCCCAAGCATAGGGATCGGTATCGGCAGGATCGGCCGAGGTCACGTCGCCATGGTCGATATCCACCATCATCTTCATCGGTATGGGCAGCTTCGCCGCATCGATGGCGCCTTGCAGCGTGGCGCAGCTTTCGATCGTGTGGCCGAACTCGCGGCCCACCGACATCGGCTCCCAGAACAGATAGGACAGACCCGCCGCCTTGGCGTGCTCGGCCACCTCGCGCCAGCATTCGAGCGCGATATCGAGCAGTGCCGCCCGCCGTTGCGGATCGTCAAAGTCCTTGTGGGTGAAGATGGCGAACTGCGTGCCCATGCCCGACGCACCGAGTTCCGCGGAAATGTCGGCGAAGGTCTTGAACCAGTCGACATAGTAGCGCCGGACATCCGCATCCGGATGGCCGAAATGGTTGAGCCGGCCGTAGGGTCCGGTCATGCCGGAGGTGATCCTGACACCGGTCCGCGCCAAGGCGCTGTTGAACAGGCGCAGGAATTTGGCAATCGTCGCCGCTGGCCAGCCCGGATTGACGAATTCATGCGTCAGCTGCACGTCGCGGATGCCGATGCCATAGGCGATCGCGTCGATCAGATCGTCCGGATCGGCGAAACGGTTGACCAGTGGATTGGTGTTGAGGGAAAGCGTGAAGGCCATCAGTCTGCCGTCGCCATGATGTTATCGAACCAGTCTTCGAATGCTTTCCGCTCGGCCGCATCGAGATGCAGGCCATGTTTGGTGCGGCGTTCCAGAATATCGGCTGATGTGCCGGCCCATTCGGTCTCGGCCAGGAACCTTGCCTCCCGCTCATACAGGTCGGGACCGAAGCGGCGGCCGAGATCCGCCTCGCGCTGTGCGCCAGCGAGCAATTGCCTGGCGCGGGTGCCATAGCTTCGCGCGTAATGCTTCACCAGCGACGGGCTGAGCCATGAAAACTCGGAATGCAGATCGCTCAGGAACTGCTCGAAGTCCGCATTGGGCAGGTCGCCTCCCGGCAAGGGAATTTTGGCTGTCCAGGCTTTCTTCATCGTCGGAAAAAACGGCTGGATCTTTTCCAGCGCGTGTTCCGACAGCTTGCGGAAGGTGGTGATCTTGCCGCCGAACACCGAAAGCAGCGGCGCGTTGCCATTGGAGGCGTCGAGTTCGAAAATATAGTCGCGCGTCACCGCGCTTGGATTGTCGGCATTGTCGTCATAGAGCGGACGCACGCCCGAGAAACTGTAGACCACGTCCTGTGGCGTCAGTTGCCGCTTGAAATAGCGATTGACCACCTTGATCAGATAGTCGACTTCGCTGGCCTCGGCGACCACTTCCTCGGGCCTGCCTTCGTAGGGAATGTCGGTGGTGCCAATCAGCGCCAGATCGTTCTCATACGGATTGACGAAGATCACCCGCTTGTCGTTGTTCTGAATGAGATAGGCTTGCCGCCCCTCCCAAAATTTGGGCACGACGATATGGCTGCCCTTCACCAGACGAACATTGCGGGTGGAATTCTGCCCGGCGACGCGGCTGACAATGTCGTTGACCCAGGGGCCTGCCGCGTTGACCAGCGCCCGCGCCCGGACCTTCGTCTCCGCACCCGTGCGACCATCCTGCATGTCGATCGACCACAGTCCGTTTTCGCGGCGGGCCGCGACACAGGCGGTGCGCGTGAGCACTCTGGCACCGCGCTGCCTGGCATCCAGGGCGTTGAGCAGCACCAGGCGCGCATCGTCGACCCAGCAGTCGGAATATTCGAAACCGCGCTTGAACTCGTCCTTGATTGGCGCGCCTTCCGGCGCAGTCTTGAGGTTCAGTGTTCTTGTCCCCGTCAGGCGTTTACGGCCGCCAAGGTGGTCGTAGAGAAACAGCCCGAGCCGGACCAGCCATGCCGGCCTGTCTTGCGGGCTGTGCGGAAGAACGAAGCGCATCGGCCAGATGATGTGCGGCGCCGCCTCGAGCAGCACCTCGCGTTCGATCAGTGCTTCGCGAACCAGCCGGAATTCATAATATTCGAGGTAGCGCAGGCCGCCATGCACCAGCTTGCCGGAGCGCGAGCTCGTGCCTTGCGCGAGATCGTCCTTTTCGCACAGGATGACGGACAGCCCGCGACCTGCCGCATCACGCGCTATGCCGGCTCCATTGACGCCGCCGCCGATCACGAAGAGATCGACGACATCTGTTGTATTGCTCAAGATCTTGCTCCTGTGCGGTGCGCCATGCCCTTCCACACCGGCCGAAGCGCCTGACGCGCTGCAACGAAGGAAGGGAAAAGGGCATCGTAGGTTTGCGAAAGCGCCTCGTCATAGGCATCGCAGTCGCCGAGAAGCGGCGTCACCCATTCGGCGGCGCAGTCTTCCATCGAGCCATAGACGCCGAGGCCGACCGCGGCCATCATCGCGGCGCCTGCCGCGCCGGCTTCCTGGCGACTGCTGGTGCGCACCTGTGCCCTTGTCGCCGCTGCGATGATGCGGCGTAGGGACGGGCTGCGCGCGGCGCCGCCCGACAGGCGGATTTCGCCCGGCACGGCGCCCATCGCCTGGTAGCAATCACGTGCGGCGAAGGCCAGTCCCTCGAGGATGCCGCGTGCCAGATCGCCAAACCCGTGCCTGACCGAAAGGCCGATGAAGCCAGCGCGTGCGTCAGGATCGACGAACGGTCCTCTTTCACCGGCCAGCGATATGTAGGGCTGGTAGATCAGCAAACCAGGCTCCGATGCTTCCACCCAAGCGTCGAGGGCCTTCAGCAACTCGTCATGAGAAGGCTTGCCGCCAGCCGTGGCGAGCACGTCGCGCGCAAGGCCAAGCACCCAGTCTATGTTGAGCGTCGCCGCCATGTTGGATTGCAATTGTGCAAAGGCGCCCGGAATAGGCATGGCAATCGTGTAGCCGGAGCCATCGTCGTTCAGCACGACATCGTCGGGCGTGGCTGCGAAGCGCGTGTGTATGCCGGTCGAGCCGATGACCGTGCAGCCGACATTGCCCGAGGGATCATAGAGGCCGGCTCCGAGCGCCGTCATGACCATATCGACGTAACCCAGCACCACCGGGGTGCCTTCGAGCAGGCCGGTCTCTGCCGCCGCCGATCGCGACAACGGATGATGGTCGGTGGTGCCTTCGAGCATGGGAGGCAACAGGCGGCGATGCGTCGTCAGATCCAGGATGTCGAGGGCTTCGTCGGAATAGCTGCGCGACCGAAAATCGCCGAAGGTGAAGGTTCCCTCGGAGGGATCCGTGGCGCGTTCGCCTGTCATCTTGAAGTAGAGCCAATCCTTGCAATGCAGGGCGGTCGCCGCCCGCTCCAGCATGTCGGAATGGTTTTTTTTCATGAAGGCAAGCTGGGCGCCTTGCTGGCAGGAATTGAGACCCGTGCCGGTCAACTCGAACCGCCTGCGATCCCGGGGATCGGCGCGCATCTCGTCCACCAAATGTCCAGCGCGGGCATCGAGCCACAGCCAGGCGCGCGAGACAGGCAAGCCCTCGCCATCGATCAGCCAGGTTCCGTCGCCCTGCCCGGTGATGGCCACCGCTGCGGTTCGTTGCGCGAGGTCGGGAACCTTGGCCGCGAGATCGCGAACGGTCCGCGCCATGTCGCGCCAGGTCTGGTCGAGGTCCTGCTCGGCGCCGCCGCCTTCCAGCGTGACGAAGCTGTTGGGCACCGACGTCATGGCGAGCTGCCGCCCGGACAGGTCGAAAGCGATCGATTTGATCACCGACGTTCCCGCGTCGATGCCGATCAGCAGGTCTTTCATGCCGCAAATTCCGGTTGGTTGCGAAGGCCGTTCACGAGGGTAGTCATTTCGTAGAAGAGGCAGGGAGTGTCCGCAAGGACACCCCCTGTGCTGGTTTCATTCCGACAGGACGAAGGGAGCGGTGTACTTGTCGACATTGTCCTTGGTGATGAGAAGGCAATCGAACAGCTGCTTCTCGGTCGCCGCGCCGGTGGCTCCGGTCTTGATGAACGAGTCCGCCTGCTGCACGGCCTTGGCCGAGAAGATGGCGACCGGCTGAAGCACGGTGTACTGCAGTTCGCCGGACTTGATCGCCGCAACCGCATCCGGGGAGCCGTCGAAGCCGCCGACCTTGATGCCGGCGAGCTTGCCGGCTTCCTTCAGCGCCGCAACCGCGCCAAGCGCCATCTCGTCATTGCCGCTGATCACGGCGATGATGTCGGGATTGGCCTGCAGCATACTCTGCATCTTGTCGTGGCCCTGGGTACGATCCCAGTTGGCGACCTGCGAAGCAGCCTTTTCGAGATCCGGGTACTGGCTCAGCACAGTCGCGTAACCGTTCGAGCGCGTAGCGGCGTTGTTGTCAGACGGGGCGCCGAGCAGTTCGACATATTTGCCCTTTTCGCCGACGGCCTGCACCCACTGCTGGGCACCGAGAGCAGCGCCTTGCGCGTTGTTGGAAACGAGCTGACCCTTGGCGAGGCCTTCCTGATTGATCTCGGCATTGACGAGGAACACCGGGATGTTGGCTGCAATCGCCTTCTTCACCGCACCGACAGAGCCGTCAGCGTTGGCCGGATCGAGGATGATCGCCACCGACTTGTTGGTGATGGCGGTGTCGATCAAATTGCTTTCGGTATTGGTATCGCCCTTGTGGGCGCCGACATTGGCTGTATAGCCAAGCTTCTCGGCCTCGGCCTTGGCGACGTTGCCCTCAGTCAGCCAGTAGGGGTTGGCCGGATCGTTGACGATGATCGAGATCAGGCCCGCGGCTGACGCGGCGGCCGTGAACCCGACGACCATCGCGGCGGCGAGCAGACTTTTCAGCATGGTTTTCATGTACATTCCTCCAATGATTACGCGGTGTTGCTGCCAGTTCACCTGGCAGTCTTCCCTTGGGCAGGATTGGCCGGTTCGGCCTTCCCCCGTTTCTGAGAAGTCGGTTGGCCACCTGTCGCGCTTGGGAGCTTGCTACGGCGGCGATACTGAACGGCATTGAGGAGCACGGCGAGCACGATGACCGCGCCCGTGAACACTGTCTGCCAGTAGGATGAGATGCCGATGATCACCAGACCGTCGGACAGGAAGCCGATGACGAAGGCCCCGAGCAGGGTTCCGCGGATGTTGCCACGGCCGCCGGTCAGTGCCGCGCCGCCGATGACGACGGCCGCGATGGCCGTCAATTCGTAGGTGGTGCCCGCGGTCGGTCCCGCCGACGTCAACTGCGATGACAGGATCAGGCCGGCAATAGCGGCGCAGATGCCTGACAGCACATAGACCGAAATCTGCACCGTCTTGACCGGAACGCCGGACAGTTCGGCCGCGCGCTCGTTGCCGCCCGAGGCGTAGAGCCAGCGCCCGAAGGCGGTGCGGTTCAACACGATGCTGCCGATCAGCGCGATGACCACGAGAACCACGACGCCCGTCGGCACGCCGAACAAGCGGTTGAAGCCAAGCGCATCGAAGCCGGTGTTTCCGAGCTCCGGCTTGCCGCCGAGATTGTTATAGGTCAGGCCGCTGGTCATCAGCAGCGCCAGGCCGCGCGCCATGTACATGACGCCGAGCGTGGCGACGAACGCCGGAACCTTGAAGCGCGCAATGAGCACGCCGTTGATCAGCCCGACGACCGCGCCCAGCATGCAGGCCAGCACCGCAACCACCCAGACCGGCGGATAGAGAACGACGCCCAGCCAGGTCAGCGTCACCCCTTGCATCAGGAATCCGGCAACGACGCCGGCCAAACCCAGTGTCGACCCCACCGACAGATCGATGCCGCCATTGAGGATGACGAGCAGCATGCCGATCGCGAGGATTCCGAAGATGGCGACATGCGAAGCCATGGTCAGGAAGTTCGCCACCGAGAGGTAGTAGGGCGACAGGATCGAGAAGACGACGATGATGACGATCAGGGCAAAGAAGGCCCGGCCCTCGAGCAGCAACTTGGCGAGATCGAAGCCTTCGCTCGCGCTTGGACTGGACTGTTTTCTGGCCTGGCTGACGTCGGTCATGGGTCTGGGCTCCGAGATTCTGGTGATCAGGCGACCACGGCTTCGCCGGAGGCGGCCATGATCTGCTCTTTGGTGGCGTTGGCGCCGAATTCAGCTGAAATCCTGCCACGCCGCATGACGACGATGCGGTGGGCAATGCTGAGGCATTCGTTGACCTCAGAGGTCGAGAAGACGACCGCAAGCCCTTGAGCGGCGCGTTCGCTCAACAAGCGGAAGACCTCGGCCTTGGCGCCAACATCGATGCCGCGGCTCGGCTCGTCGAGGAGGATGACCTTGGGGTTGGTCGTCAGCATCTTGCCGATGACGACCTTCTGCTGATTGCCACCCGACAGCGATCCGATCATGGCGTTGCCACCTGCGGTCTTGACAGTCACCTTGCGGATCGAGTCTTCGACCAGCTCTCTCTCCCTGGAACGGGACAGAAACAGCCCCTTGGCGAACGCCTCGATGCTGGCAAGCGAGAGATTGCGGCCGACGGTCATCGTTTGCACCAGCCCGTCGCGCTGGCGGTCCTCGGGGACCAGCACAAGCCCTCTGGAGATGCGCTGGGCAATGCTCAACCCCGAGACGTCCTCGCCTTCCAGCAGCGCGCGGCCGCCCGCCATCGGCACCCGTCCAGCGACGGCCTCCAGCAACTCCGTGCGCCCGGCGCCCATCAGCCCGTAGATGCAGACGATCTCGCCGGCCCTGACGTCCAGCGACAAGTGATCGACGACGGAATAACCTGAGCCCGAAGTGTCAACGACGCTGACATCCTCGATCGAAAGGGCGACCTCACCGAACGCATGGCCGGTCGGCGGCGAGCCGAGATCGAAGTTCTCACCGACCATGTTGCGCACGATCCACTCGAGGTCGATGTCCCTGGCCTCGGCCGTCGCCGTTATGGCGCCGTCGCGCAGGACAACGGCGTAGTCGGTGATCTGCAGCGCCTCTTCGAGGTGATGTGAAATGTAGACGATGGAGACGCCGCGGCTGGTCAGATCGCGGATCACCTTGAACAGCACCTCGACCTCGGTTGCACTGAGCGCGGAGGTCGGCTCGTCCATGATGAGGATGCGTGAATCGACCGACAGCGCCCGCGCGATCTCGACGATCTGCTGTTGACCCAGGCGCAGATCCTCGACGAGAGTCATCGGGTCGATGTCCTCTTCGAGATCGGCCATCAGCGCGCGCGCCTGGCGCGATTCTTCGGCGAAGTCGAGGCCGGTTCTGGTGCGCAGTTCGCGGCCCATGAAGATGTTGTCGCGAACGCTGAGGTTCGGCGCCAGGCTGAGTTCCTGGTGGATGATCGAGATGCCGCGATCGCGCGCGTCCGAGGATGAGGAAAAGCTGACGAGATTGCCGTCGAGCACGATGTCGCCGGATGTCGGCGTGACGACGCCGGACAGGATCTTCATCAGCGTCGACTTGCCGGCGCCGTTCTCGCCGAACAGCGTCGTGACCTTGCCGCGATGGATGTCGAAATTGACGCCCTTGAGCGCATGAACGCCGCCATACGACATGACGATGTTGCGCGCCGAAAGCACGGCGTCGCCGGTCGCGGGTCCGGTGTCTGCAGCCGCGCTCATTTGACCTCCAGCCTCACCGGAGTGACCAGCCAACTCTTCGGGTTGACCAGCTTGAATGCGCCGACCACCGATACGGTCTTGCCGGTCAAGGTGCTGGTGTCGACCTTGGCCAGGACTTCCTTCTTCATCTCGTTGTTCAGCGCCGAACCGGCGTCCTGGTATTCGATCTGGTTGGTGAACTGGCCGAATGTGATCTTGCCGGTGGCGTCGCGAAGCTCGGTGCCGTTGATCGCCGGTCCCGTTTGCACCCGGATCATCAGCGTGTCCGGCACGCCTTCGACGGCGACCTTGTAGATGCCGGATTTTCCTTCGCCGACGACACCGGTGAACTTGACCGAGATGACCGGTCCGACGCCCGCCGGCACGCCATATTCCTTTTCCGCCGTCGCCCTGTCCTTGGCGATAGCAGCAGCCACCGTCACCGCGTCGGCGGCGCGTGCCTCGACATCGGCCTGCACCTTGGGAAACTCCGACTTGCCGTAGTCAGCGGCGGAAAACACGGCGCTGCGGACATCGCCGGCAGAGCCGATCCTGACCACCTTGGTGTCGAGCGCCATGGCGCCGAGCAGGACGACAACCGCGGCGCCGGCAAGTGCCCGACGCAGGGCGGGCGAAGCCGGCCTGGTCGATGCGGTGGCGGCTTTCGCGCTCATGACGCAACCGCTAGCAAGGCTGATCCGCGCTTGTCACGCATTTGACGATCCTCCGTTCACATGGCGCTTCGCGCCATTGGGTTTGTTCTGTTCGACAAGGGCACGAGCGGTGGACTCGTCGGTGATCAGGCCGCTCAGATAGCGGCTTTCGAGCACCGCTTTGATGGCACGCACTTTGATCTTGCCGCCGGCGACGGCGACGATCCGGCGGCCCTTCAACTGGTCCCGCGGAAGCGCGAGAATTCTGTCCGACAGCGCCGTTTCCACCGGGCGCCCCTTGTCGTCGAAGAAGTGGGCGAGCAGCTCGCCGACGCCGCCATCGCGTTTCACCTCATCGATTTCGGAATGTTCGATCATGCCGGTAGCGACCAACGAAGCTTCCCGCTCGGCGGTCCCTATGCCGACGAACATCAGGTCGGACCGGCTTGCGAGGTCGAAGACATCGCTAATGCCGCGCTGGCCAAGCAGCACTTCACGGTCCTCGGCGGTGTTGGCGACGAAAGGCACCGGCATCACATAAGCCTGCGCGCCGGTCCGCTCGGCCAGCCGATGCATGACGTCGTGCGGGTTGGCCGCGAATTTGCGCGTCACGCCGCCAAGCAGCGAGACGAAACGGATATGGGCAGCGGCGGTGCGCGTCAGATACTCGACGCTTGCGGCAAGGGTACGGCCATGGCCGACGCCGATCAGCATGTCCTCGCCGCGATCGATCTCTCGTTTCAGAAACTGAGCGCCGGCGATCCCAAGCGCCTTCAGCGGCAGCTCGTCCTGATCGAGATCAGGAACAACCTCGCAGTAGTCGAGCCCGTAAGCAGTGATCAGCTGCTGCTCGAGGTCGATGCATTCGCCGACATCGCCGTCGATGATCACCCTGACAAGGCCATCCTGGGTGGCCCGGGTGATGAGCCGATGCGCCTTGAGGCTGGTCAGGCCGAGCCGCTTGGCCACCTGGGCCTGCGTCAGACCCCCGGCATAGTGAAGCCAGGCCGCGCGGGTGGCGAGGCTGGACTCATGATCGCGGTTAGTGGCTCCGCCGGATTTCAAGACATCTCCTCCCTGAGATGATATTATTATCTTTGTGTGCAAAAATTTTCACATCCCTGCATCGCTGTCAATCCCTCGCCGGATTTGGCGCATGCACATATGGGGAATTCACAGGTCTCGCCCTTCCCGAAACGCCGGTCTGCCGGCATTTCGGCGGGCAACATCGACCTATTAGGAGGTGAGCATGTTACCTGATCATACGGCTATGTTAATTTAACGTCAATCTGTGTTATTTCGTGCATGAGCCAGTAGAATTGCACAGCCATCGGCTATCCAGTTTTTTGCTAACCAACTGTTTCTCCAGAATAATATCTGATATCGGCAAAATCCCAATCCGCCTGTGAGTTGAGCGATTGGGGATGCGACGCATCCTTAGGCAAACCGACCGGATTGCCTTGGGAAAGAGCATCGGCGACGGAATGATCAGCCCAGCCGCATCAGGTTCCGGTCCTCGAGTTCCAGGGCGGCGGCCTCGACTTCCTCTGCGAGGCGCCCGGCGCTCCAACCCAGCGCCCGTCCGGCAATCGTCGCAATCTCCTGCAGATCCCGGCCCGTCAGTGACCCTGATATCGCCAGGGTGCTGCGGCGCATGACGATATCGGCCAGATGTTCGACGAACTCGGTGCGGACGATGTAGTCAATTTCCGATCGGCTGTAGCTTTCTGAATCCGGCAGTCGGCCCTCATCATCCGGCTCATGTGTGGCGATCTGCGTGGCTCTGGTGCCATATCGCGACAGCAGCGCCTCGAGACGCCGTTCTCCAGCGCCCGTCTCCGAGTGAGCCAGAGCCAGCCAACTTGCTCGCGCTGCAGCATCAGCCGGGAAATCCCTGCCGCCGCCGATCGGCATGGTCTGCGTCGTCACCTTGCGGCTGCGCTGCAGGCGGCCGAGCACGGTGTCGGCGACTTCCTCGGCGAAGCCGCGAAAGGTCGTCCACTTGCCGCCGA
This sequence comes from Mesorhizobium sp. LMG17149, assembly GCF_024518695.1. NCBI lineage: Bacteria > Pseudomonadati > Pseudomonadota > Alphaproteobacteria > Hyphomicrobiales > Phyllobacteriaceae > Mesorhizobium > Mesorhizobium sp. LMG17149. Next base: position 300,022 of record NZ_JANIFL010000007.1, on the reverse strand, counting down.
TCAGCGAGATGACTGCGAAAGGTCTGTTCCGATCCGGCTCGGCGACGGGCGCCGAGTGGTCACGGCTGATCAAGCCCGGCACCGATGCATCCGAGGCCGGCAGCGGCCGGATGCCGCTATAGGCATAGACGATCTGGTCGCGCTCGAACGCCATCCCCGGCAGCAGCGTCCGTACGCTGTCGAGCAGGTACTCGACTTCGTCAGGTTCGCAGCGCACCGCGTCGGGGTTGTCGGCCTTGATGTCGGTGGAGCCGACCAGCGCCAGGCCGAGATAGTCGTAGACAAGGCAGATGCGGCCGTCATCGGCTTCGAAATACAGCATGCGTCCGGCCAGGCTTTTGACCAGCTCGTCGTGCTTCAACAGGATGTGCGAGCCCTTGGTGCCGCCGATCATCTTCGACGGCGCGCCTAGCGAATCGTTGACATCGTCGATCCATGGACCGGCGGCATTGACCACCAGCTTCGGCCGCACCGAAAAGGCCGCGCCGTTTTCCGGCTGGAAGGTCAGCACGCCATCGGCAGACTTCGCCAGCGCCGTGTAGTTCGCGCTGGCGGAGGCCGCGTTTGCCTGCAGCCCATCGAGGATCAGTTCGAGCACCAGCCTTTCGGGATGGCTTATCTTGGCGTCGTAGTAGGTGCCGGTGGCGACGATCGAAGGGTTGAGCGCCGGCATCTCACTGAGCGCCTGGCGCCGCCCGACCATGCGGTGACGCGGCATGACCTGATTTCGCGAGCCATAGAAATCATAGATCATCAGGCCGATCTTGATCAGGACGGCGCCACGGCTGCGCGGCGCGCTGGTCGAGCCGAACAGCGTCCGCAGCGCCGCCAGCATGCCTTTGCTCCAGGAAAAGATCGGGATGACGGTCGGCAGCGGGCTGACATAGTGCGGCGCGTTTTTCAAAAGCAGATTGCGTTCGAGCGTCGACTGCGCCACCAGCCTGAACTCGCCGGTTTCGAGATATTTCAGACCGCCATGAATGAGCCGCGATGGCGCAGCACTCGTGCCGGAGCCGAAATCCGCCTTGTCGACGATCAGGCAGCTGACGCCTTGCGCGCACAGATCGCGAAACAGCCCTGCCCCGTTGATGCCGGCGCCAAGAATGACGACGTCGACCTCCCCGGCTCCGGCCATGGCGGCCAGACGCCCGGCTGGATTTTCCGTACGTATTGCTTCGCTCGAGCTCATGGCGCTTTCGTCTTGACGATGCGCAGCTTCACGCCGGCCCGTTCGAGGGCTTGCGCCCGCGCATCGCCCAGGCCTTCGGTCGCCAGCACGACATCGAAGCTGGTCAGATCATCGAAGACATGCAGCGCGATCCTGTCGAACTTGGCATGGTCGATCAGAAGGATACGCTTGACCGATGCGGCCATCATCGCCTGCTTGACCCGCACGACATTGGGATCCTGGATGAAGGCGGTGGTTCCGGTGATGGCCGAAGCCGAACAGATCAGCACATTGGCGCGAAGCTGTGCCACCGCGTTCTCGCAGACGATGCCGATATAGGCGTTGTAGGTGTTGTGGTACTGGCCGCCGAGACAGATGAAGTCGAGTTCGTCGACATGGGTCAGCAGTGCAGCCGTCGCCACTGAGTTGGTGATGACGGTCAGCGGCTTGACGTCGAGCAGGAGCGTAGCGACCGCATTTGCCGTTGACGAATCGTCCAGCATCACCACCTGGCCAGCTTCGATATAATCGAGTGCTGTCCGCGCCAGCGCATCCTTTTCGGCCCGGTTGACCGTCACCCGGTAGCGGAAGGCGCTTTCGTAGAGACCGGAAGGCTGAACCGTGACCGCACCGTGCAGCTTGCGCAACACGCCCTGCTGCGCCAGCCGGTCGATGTGCCGGTGGATGGTCATGCGCGACACGCCGAAATGCTCGACCAGATCGTCGATGCGCACCTGGCCGAGCTTGATCACATAGTCGGCGATCTCTTCGCGTCGTTCGTCGGCCTTGATCATGCGGTCCCCTCGGTGTCTGGCCGCGCCAGCTTCTCGATGTCGGGCCAATGCGGCGCGAGCGCACCGGCTATGCGGCCATAGAGGGAAAAGCGCTCGTTGAACACAGCACTCGAGGCCGGCACTGGCTCGTATTGGCGCGCCGTCATGCCGACCTGCCGGGCGCCTTCTTGCGGCGTCGCGAAGATGCCAACCGCCGCACCCGCGCAAAGCGCAGCGCCAAACGCCGCGGCCTCGTCGGTCGAGGTAACGATGACCGGGGCGTTCAGCACATCGGCAAACATCTGGACGAAGGCCGGATTGCGCGAGCCGCCGCCGGTCAGGCGGATTTCGCTGATGGCAAAGCCGTCGCGCAAGGCTTCGACATGGGTACGATGATTGAAAGCAATGCCCTCCAGAACCGCCTTGAGCATATCGCCACGATTATGCCAGCCATGAAGGCCGACAAAGCTGCCGCTGGCGACATCGCCAAAGGGGGAGCCGAACAGATAGGGATGAAACAGGATGGTCGACCGCTTTTTAAGCGCCTCGTCGATCTCTGTTGCCAAAACCTCGTGGATCGAGCCACCACCGACCGATGCCCTCTCCTGTTCCGAGCGGCAGAACGTGTCGAGAAACCAATCGTAGTTCGCGGTCGAGGCCGGCGAGATCGCCATGTTGTTCCAGCGGCCGGCGTCGATGGCGTTGCGACAGAGCCAACGCGGGTCGACGCGCGGTTGCGAAGAGACCACTTCGTTGATGGAATAGGTCCCGGCGACAATGGCAAGCACACCCTCCTCATGGCCGCCCATGCCAAGTGCGGAGGCAGTTACGTCATGCAGGCCGCTCGCCACCGGTGTCCCCTTGGCAAGGCCGGTCATATCGGCGGCCTCGGCGGTAACGTGGCCGGCGATCTCGGCCGAATGCGCCATCGGCGACAGCGCGTCGAAAAGATCGTCCAGTTCGAAGATGCGCATCGCTTCCAGCGCGTAATCCTGCGTGCGGAAATCCGTGAATGAGGTGCTGGCCTCGGTACGGTCGGTGCCGATCGTGCCGGTCAGGCAAAAGCGCAGCCAGTCCTTGCAGGCCAGTATATGCCCGATGCGGCCATAGCGGTCGGGTTGGTTCTTCCTGATCCAGGCCAGCAGCGCCGACGGAGCCGAAACGTGCGGCGCCTGTCCGGTACGCGCCAACGCATTTTGGAAGACCCCATCCGCCGACCATTGTTCGACAATCTCGCCGGCGCGGCTGTCAAGCGACAGGATACCGGGGCCTAGCGGCCGGCGATCCTTGTCGAGCAAATAGAGACCGTCGCCGTGTGCGGTCGCCGCCACCGCCTTGATATCGTTGGCGGGCCGGCCGCACAATGCGATCGCTTCGCGGATGGCATCGGCGGTGGCTTGCCATAGCCTTGCCATGTCGCGCTCCACCCAGCGCGCATGGGGCATCGACTGCGGGACGCGCCGACGCGCCACCGACAACTGCGTGCCATCGGCATCGAAGATCACCGCCTTGGTGACCGTGAGACCGTTATCGATTCCGAGCAGACTGGGCATGGGCGCCGCCGCTTTCAGCAACTGGTGAAGGGCGCTGCAAGGCAAACCTGCAGGTTGGGATAGGGATGACAGGCATGACGACGATCAACGAGCAACGGTGATACAAAAGCGACGCATCCGACGCGGTAAAAAGACCATAATAGCATGTTAAGTTAACGTCAATACGTGAGATATTTTGCGGATATGTCTGACGTTATCTGCGACGAAAATTGCCATCCCCTCGTACCGCATCCGATGCGGACGAAGTTCCGGCTAGTGCCCAACTGGCCGGATAGCCTTCAACCCCGCGCTGGGAGCCAGAGAGCACGGTAGATTGACGAACGCGCTTCGACTGGCTTTGCGAGTTCCTGCGCAACGACCGGACAACCCGCGCCGCTTCGGCGCCGTTCAAAGAAAACGCGACGACTCAAGAAGCTCAGCCACCCCGTCCAGTTCCTTGTGCAGGCGATGCCAGCGACGGTCGAGATAAACCAGCGAATGCGCCTCCGGAGGGACCTCGTCCGGCAGCACCTCGCCGTCAAGGAGTTCGGCCGCGACAAGCGTCGCGCCCTCAATCGGCAGAACGCCGAGCCGACGGGCGCGGAACCAGGTCGAAACGCCGGTATAGCGCGGTTCGCCGGTGGGCAGCCGCGCCCAGGCGCCTCCCGGCGGGAAACGTTCCGCGCCGCTCGACGCGCAGAGCTGCGCCAGGTCGATATCAGTGAAGCGCAGCAGGTGGATCACCATGGTCTCGGCCCGCAGCAAGGGCTCGGACGAAGTCGATTTCATCGAGAGCGAGAAAGCGACGACCGGCGGCGCGGCACTTACCGAGATCAGCGAGGATACGGTCATCGCCACCGGCCTGTCGCCGGGATCGGCCGTGATCACGGCAACACCGGCCGGATGGTGGCGAAAGGCTTCGCGGAAGGCGTTGGTCATCGGATGCGGGAAGCTCATCGACGTCTCTCTTCTGCAGCGTGAATAAGGGCCGGACGGCGTCTGCCGTCCGGCCCTTGCGGACTACTTCTTCTCGATCAGGTCGTAGAACTGCCAGGTGCGATCGCTCCACAGGCCGCCGATGTCGCGACCGGCCGAGGTGACGATCGACGGCGCGATCGTGAAATGGTTGGCCGCCACCATCATCTCGCGGAAGGTGCGCTGGATCACGCCGGCGCGCAGCGACGCGCCGCCGCCCGCGCGGTAGGCGAAGCTGCAGATATCGACGCCAACCTCGTGAATCTCGGATTTGGCCAGATGGACAAGGCTGATCTGCCGCGTCGATACGCTGTTGCCGGCTTCGACCGTCGCCTCGATGTCGCGCCAGGTTTCGAAGACAAAGGCGCGGGCAGCGCGATAGCGGGCTTCGGCGCGGCCATAATCGTGCCAGAACTTCTCGCTCTCGCCGATCAGGCCGGCGCGACCCGATTTGCTGCGGGCGAACTTGGCGATCTCGTCCAGCATCCGCCGCCCAGTACCGAGAGCCCAACCGGTATGCCCGATTGCGGCGAGGCCGACGACACCGAGACTGAAGAACTCCTTCTGACGCAGCGGCGGTGCGGTCAGGATCGGGAAGACGAGATCGTCGGCGATGAAGACGTCCTCGGCCGCATAGTCGATGCTGCCGGTGCCGCCGAGGCCCAGAACGTCCCAATTGCCGAGTTGCTTGTGCTGAGAGATCGGGGCATGGGCGCACATGATGATCAAGTTGCCCTTCTCGTCCTTGGCGGGCTTGCCGGTGCCGTCGTCGACGAAGGCGGCACTGTGGCTGTAGGTGGCGTGGCTGAAGCCGCTGCCATAGCTCCACTTGCCATTCAGCCGGTAGCCGCCATCGACTTTCTTCAGCATACCGAGCGGCGCGCCCTGCCCCGAGAACCGGTTTTCGGTGCCCGGCGCGAACAACCGCTCGACCGCGCTGTCCGGCAGAAAGGCTGCCGACATCGCACCGATGCAGCAATGCACCATGGAAACCCAACCAGCCGCCCCAGAGTGCCAGGTGATCGCCGCCAGCAGTTCGAGACCCTGGGTGGGTCGCAGCTGCGCACCGCCGAGGCTCTCCGCGGCGAAGATATGCGACATGCGCAGCGGCTTCAGCAGCTCGAACGTGGCCGCAGTCAGTTCGCCATTCTCCTCATCGGCGGTAGCGTTGGCTTCCAGGGCCGGCCCGATCTCCGTGATCTTGCTGAGCAAGTCGCGATAGTCGGTGGTCGTCCCCCACGAGCCGTGCTTGATGGGTTTGTTCATTGTCTTCTCCTCCTTTTCAATGCGGTCAGCCGGCGAGGAAATCGCCGATCTTCCTGAGTGTTTCGGGTTTCTCCTGCATGACGAAATGGCCGGCATCCTCGACCAGGATCAGGCGTGCGTCGGGCAGGGCTTCGACGAAGAGCGGCGCCTGGCCAGCCGGCAGCAGACGGTCCCTGGTGCCCCAGACGACCAGCGTCGGATTGGCGATACGCGCCAGAAAGCGCCGCAGGTTCGGATGGCCCATGCCGAACGGCGCCAGCAGCCGGCCGAGCGTCTCGCCTTCGCGGACGCGGTCGGCGCCGAAGGCCTCGGCAAAGGCGGGGTCTGAGCCGTCCGGGAAATAGCGCAGCGCCACCGAGACGTCATGCGCCAGATAGGCCGGCAGCTCCTGCGGCGCGACCGCGCCCAGATCGGTGGCCGGATGCGCGGGGTCGTTGAGCCCGGCGGGAGCGATCAGCACCACTTTGTCGAAACGCTCGCGCGCAAGGCCGGCGAGCTCGGTCGCCATCCAGCCGCCCATGGAAAAGCCGATGAGATGAGGCTTCTCCGGCAGGTTCAGAACATCGAGCAGGTTCAGGTAGTGCAGAACCAGGTCGGACATCGCAGCGACATGCGGCGCCGGGCCAGAAAAGCCGAAGCCCGGATGGCTCGGGCAGAGCACGCGGAAGCGGTCGGCGAGGCCCTCCGCGAAGCCGAAGCCTTCAAGCGTCGAGGCGCCGTGCAGGAACAGCACGGGCTTGCCTCTACCGATGGCCTTCACCACCGTTTCCGTGCCGCCGATATCGTATTCGAGCGTTTCGAATTGAACGGCCATTTTCACTCTCCTCAAACAGGTGCGGCCTCAAACAAGGTCCGGCTGAATCAGCACTTTGCATTGCGTGGTGCGGCGGCGAAGGCTCTCGAATATCTGCGGAACTGGCGAGAGATCGATCCGGTCGGTGACCAGAGCTTGCGGTGCGAAAGGTCCGCCGCGCAGCGCATCGAGGGCGACGCCGAATTCGTTGCGCTGATGGAAGAAGACCGAGAACAGCAGGTTCACTTCCTTGGTCAGCGCAATGAACGGATCCCATTCGTCGCCGCCGATACACAAGCCGACGCCAACCACCGTGCCCTGCAGCCGCACCGCTTCGACCGCCGCGCCGATGAGGCCGCGCTTGCCGACGCATTCGAAGACAATGTCTGGCGCTCCGCCACAGAGATCGGCGAGGTTTTCGGTCAGCTTTTCGCCCGAAAGCGCGAAGCCGGTCGCGCCGAGAGCAAGCGCACGCTCGCGCTGATGGCCGTGGATGTCGGCCACCACGACACGCGACGCCCCCATCCGCCGCGCCCAGAAGGCGACGAGCAGTCCGATCGGCCCAGCGCCCAGGATGGCGACCCGATCCCCCGGCTTCATGCCCGAGCGGACGATGCAATGCAGAGCGACCGACAGTGGCTCGGCCAACGCACCATCCTCGAGCGCCACATCGCCGGGCAGGATATGACACTGGCGTGCGGCCACGGTCGCGTATTGCGCATAGCCGCCGCCGATCAGCTCCATCTCGCGACAGCGCGCCGGATCGCCGCGCTCGCAGGCTTCGCAGTGTCCGCAACCGCGCATAGGCGCGACGGCGACACGGTCACCGATCCGAAGGCCTGTTGCCTCCGATCCGACCGCGACGATGTCCCCAGAGAATTCATGGCCGAGCACGAAGCCTGCCTCGATGCCGAAAGGCACGGGGTCCTCGGTGATATGCAGATCGCTGCCGCAGATGCCGCAGGCGGCGACACGCAAGACGACCTCGCCCGGTGCCGGCGTCGGGTCCGGCACCGTGCCGATCCGCAGCGGGACGCCGACCCTATCGAAGATGGCGGCTTTCATGAATCCTCCTCGTCAGCGGTTCGGGTCGACGAGCTTGCGTCGGATCGGGAACCATGGTGCATCCCACCGTTTCGAGATCAGGCCCCAGATGCCCGTCCGGGCGTAGAGCGCGACCAGAAGCGTCATCAGGCCGAGGACAACGAAATAAGTCGCGCCGTATTCGCCGAACCAGCGGTCCGCGATGAAGAAAATCAGGGATCCGATCAGAACGCCCTCGATGGAGCCGATTCCGCCGACCATGACGATGAAGATCGCGACGTTGGCCCACATCGGATCGAAGGCCGAACCCGGGGTGATGCGGAGCTGCGCCATGAAATAGATCGCCCCGGCAAGACCGCAGCCGACCGCCGACGCGACGTAGATCAGGAAGCGCAGCTTGACGACATTCACGCCCTGGCTTGCGGCCGCGACCGGATTGTCGCGCATGGCGATCAGCGCAAGGCCGAAGCGCGAGCGAAGCAGCCAGTAGCTGCCGCCCAGCGTGACGAGCAGCATCCCCGCGCAGAGCAGCGACATGGCGACATTCCGCTCGAAGGCCGAATAGTCCTTCATCACGCGAAGCGACATGCCCGCGCCGGAATTGACGAGCGGCAGGTTCGAGGCGGTCAGCCGGAAGACCTCGGCCACCACCCATGTGCCGATCGAAAAATAGGGGCCATCCAGGCGATGCAGCAGCAGGTAGATCGGCACGGCCAGCGCGGCCGGCACCAGCAGCGAAAGGAAGACCGCCACAAACGGATTGATGCCGTAAGTCTGGGCCAACACGAAGAGCGCATAGCCGGCCGCTCCCATGAAGGCATGCTGACCCACCGAGACGAGGCCGGCAAAGCCGGCGAGCAGGTTCCACATCTGAGCGACGGCGATGTAGCAGCACAGCACCAGAATCGACCGGATCGTGCCGGTCGAGGCCCACCATGGCATGGCGGCGACACCGATCAGCGCCAGCACAGCCAGCGTCATCGCGATGCGACCGGACCGGCTCTGGCGCTGGACCAGGACCTCAGGCACCTCGGTTGCCACATAGGGGATCGCACTCATGACAATGCCTTTCCGAACAAGCCCTGCGGGCGGGTCGCCAGCACGATCAGGAAGACGATATGTCCGGCGAGCACGCCGAAGCCCGGATCGATGCGGAAGCCGATGGCCTGCGAGATGCCGAGGACCATCGAGCCGGCGAAGGCGCCCCATACCGTCCCCATGCCGCCGATGATCACCGCTTCGAAGGCATAGATCAGCTGGGCAGGTCCGTCGGCCGGCGCGACGGTCGACCGCAACGCCTGGAAGACGGCTGCAAAGCCGAGGATGCCGACCGCTGCCGCTGTCGCCATCGCATAGACGGCGCGCGGATTGATGCCGGTCATCGCCGCTGCCTCGACATCGGCCGACGCGGCGCGGAGCGCCCGACCGAAGCGCGTGCGCTTCAGAGTCAGGTCGAGGCCTCCTGTCAACCCCGTGGCGACGGCCAGCACGATCAGCGGCAGGAGGCCGACATAGATACCGCCGATCTCGATGGATTGACTCTCTATTCCATGGCCGGGCAGCGATCGGCTGTTCGCGGACCATATCTGCAGCATCAGGTTCTGCAGCGCGATCGACAGTCCGAAGGTGGCGATCAGCGAGGGCAGCGGATCGCTGCCCACCACGCGGTTCAGCACGGCCTTCTGCAGCACCCAGCCCATCAGCACCGCGAGCGGCACCAGTAAGATCAGCACAGGCAGCGGTCCCAGACCCCAGGCCGTGGCTATCGAAATGCCCATCAGCGACAAAAGGATCACCAGATCGCCATGGCTGATGTTGACGATCCGCATGACGCCGAACATCAGCGCCATGCCGAGCGCATACTGGGCATACATGCCGCCCAGCAGGACCCCCTGCACCAAGGCGTCAAACCACTCCATGGCCCGCTCCAAAATAGGCTTTGCCGATCTGCTCGCGCGTGATTTCGGCGGACCTGCCGGTCAGGGTCACGCGCCCCTCCAGCATGCAGTAGAGGCGGTCCGTAGCGGTTCGGGCGAGGCCGACATCCTGCTCGACCACGATCATCGCCGTTCCGGTGGCGCGGATTTCGGGCAAGGCGGCATAGATCTCGCGGATCACCTTCGGCGCAAGACCAAGGCTGATCTCGTCGCAGAGCAGCACGCGCGGCTGGCAGAGCAGCGCGCGGCCGATCGCCACCATCTGTTGCTGCCCGCCCGAGAGGCTCTGGACCTGCGTGCGGGCCTTCTCCTTTAGGATCGGGAACAGCAGGTGCAACCGCGGCAGCGTCCATCCGCCCTTAGCGCCCATGCGCGCGGCCTGGTCGATGGCGACGCGCAGATTGTCCTCGACCGACATGCCGGTGAAGAGCCGACGGCCCTCCGGCACGATGGCGACACCCTTCTGGACCATGCGGTCGGTGGTGGTGCCGCCAACGGCCTCGCCGTGCAGCAGCACCATCTCGCGCGCAACCGGGAGCAAGCCCATGATCGAACGCAGGAGTGTGGATTTTCCTGCCCCGTTAGCGCCGATCAAGGCCACGGCCTCACCCTGGTGCAGCTCGATGTCGACGCCGTAGAGCGCCTGGAAATCGCCATAGCGGGCCAACAGGCCGTGGGTGGAAAGAACGGCCGTCATGCCTCGATCCCCATGTAGACGCGCTGGACCTCGGGCAGCGCAATCACTTCGGCTGGCACGCCTTCAGCGATCTTCTCGCCGAAGTTCAGCACCAACAGCCGGTCGGCCACCGCCAGCAGCGCGTGCAGCACATGCTCGATCCACACAATGGTGATGCCGCGGTCGCGTATGCGGCGCACCAGCGCCACCAGCGCCTTCGATTCATCGTCGGTCAGCCCGCCCGCGATCTCGTCCAACAGCAGCAGCTTCGGATCCGACGCCAGCGCGCGCGCCAGCTCCAGCCGCTTGCGATCGAGCAGAGTGAGCGCGCCGGCCGAGACATTGGCCTTGTCGGAGAGCTCGCAATCGCGCAGGACCTGGGCGCAGAAAGCATAGCTCTGCTTCTCGGACCGGCCGCCGCCGAAAGCGGCGGCGACCAGCAGGTTTTCGAAGGTGGTCATGCCGGAATAGGGACGCGGGATCTGATAGGTCCGCCCGATCCCCATCTGGCAGCGCCGGAAGGGCGGCTCGCCGCGAAGCGCGGTGTCGCCGAGCTGGATCTCGCCGCCGGACGTCTTCAAATCGCCGCTGATCATGTTGAACAGCGTCGTTTTGCCCGCCCCATTCGGGCCGAGGATGCCCAGCACCTCGCCCCGATGCACGTCGAAGCTCACCTCATGCAGGACGCGGACAGCGCCGAAGGACTTCGACACGCCGTGCGCTTTCAGCAGGATTTCCCTACCCATAACTCTGCCCGCGTTCCCGCTCATGTCACCAGGCGATCGGCTGGATAGCCTGCTGCGGCGCGAAGAGCTGATTGACAGTGTTGTCGACGATCTTCAGGTCATAAGGCCATTTCTCGCCCTTCACCCACTGGCCGCCGAAGATCGGCGTCTTGCAGATGTTCTTGTGGGGCGAGCCGTCGAACTTGATATGACCGACCAGCGTCTGCAGATCGGTAGCGACCAGAGCGTCACGATTGGCCGCACGGTCGAGCGGATTGGAAGAGCGCTTCAGTATGTCGAGGGCGACCTCGAGCAAGGCATGCGAATAGCCCAGCGGCTGCGTCCACTGGCGCTTCGTATCGGCTTCCCATTCGCTGGCGATGTCGCTGCTGACCTGGCCGGTCAGCGACGACTTGAACGGGAAGGCCGGGGTCCACCAGACCTCCGAGGACATGCCGTTGCCTAGAGGACCCATGGCCTCGACGCCACCCGGGAACAAGAGCGCCGCCGCCACCGTGACCGCCTTCGGCTTGAAGCCCTGCTGGTTGCACTGGGTGACGAAGGTCTTCAGATCGTCGGGATAGGTAATGCCGCCGATGATCTCGCAGCCCTGCTTCTTGAACTCGGCTATCTGTGCGGAAAAATCATTGGTGCGGGGCTGGAAATAGCCGGGCACCACGACCTCGTAGCCGGCCTTGCGGGTCGGCGCTGGCAAGCCATATTCGTCGTTGCCCCAGGTCTCGCCGTCGATGTTCTGGGGGAACAGCATCCCGACCTTCTTGTTGGTCTCCAGATGGTTCCAGAGCCCGACGAAGGTGTTCAACGCCTCGTCGAGGCCCCAGAAGAAATGATAGGTCCAGTCGAAGGTCTGCTTGCCGCCGCCGCGCGGCATGATCACCGCTTGCCAGGGAGCGCCCGAGGAAATGCAGGGCGTTTCATAAAGCTCGGCCTGCTCGGCCGCGGGCAGGATCGTGTCGGTGGTCGAGGCCGGCACGAGCAGATGCACCTCGTCGTTCAGGATCAGATTGCCGGCGATTTCCGATGCCTTGTTCGGATTGGACTGGCTGTCGCGGTCAAGAATCTCGATTTCGTAAGTGTTGCCGTCGGCGCATTGCAGCTGGCCGCCGAGCAGGGCGCGGATCTTCTGCAAGGTGTAGCCATCCGTTTCACCAAACAGGGCGAGCGGTCCGGTCGTCGGGCTGAGATAGCCGAGCTTGATCTTCCCCGCCGTCGCGGCGCGCACATAGGCCGGCATGCCCAGCGTGCTGGCGGCAAGGCCGGCTCCAATCCCCTTCAGGACGCTTCGGCGGCTGGGCCGCAAGCCCGATTTCACCAGTTTGTTGTAGTAGGTCATTGTCGGTTCCTCCCATTGTTAAGCTCTCCCCGCTCCGCCCTAATCGGCGGTGCCGGTCTCCATTCACTGCGGCTTCAGGTCATCCTCAGCAGTGAACCGCCATCGATAACGATCAGCGAGCCCGTGACGTAGGACGCGGCCGGCGACGCCAGATAAAGCGCCAGGCCCTTGATCTCTTCCGGGTCGCCGATCCGACCGAGCAGCGACTGGGCCTCGAAGGCCTTGCGGTCCGCCGGATTGCGCAGCCGGCCGCCGGCGATGTTGGTGATGAACGGTCCGGGCAGGATGGCATTGATGCGGATGTTGTAGGCGCCAAGCTCCATCGCCATGTGGCGAACGAGATGGTTCACCGCAGCCTTGGCGGGCATGTAGGGCGTGCCCACGATGCTCTCGTTGATTAGCGATGCAATGGACGACGTGACGATGATCTGGCCGCCGCCATTCGGCTTCATGTGCCGGACGGCATGCTTGATCGTGGTGTAGACCGAGGTCAGGTTGATCTCGATCACCTTGTCCCAGTGCTCGTCGGGCAGGTTCTCGATGGCGCCCTCGGGGTTCCTTTCGCCCGTCGGGGTGTTGAAGCCCGGCCCGGCATCGATCCCGGCATTGGCGAACACGACATCGATCGAGCCTGCCTTCCCGGCGACCTTGTCGAAGGCTGCGGCCATGGCCGCGCGGTCGCCGACATCGACAACCTGGCCCCAGACATCGCCACCCACCGCCCTGATCGCGGCCACGGTCGCGTCAAGCCCGGCAGGGTTCAGGTCGAAGATACAGACCTTCGCTCCGTGCTCGGCCATGATCTCGGCATAGGCCTGCCCGATGCCGCTGGCGCCCCCGGTGACGATCACCGACTTGCCTCTGACATCGAACATCTTTTCAAGTGCGGCCATCAGTTTCCTCCCTTGTGCGACAGCACGAAATCGAACTCCACGTCGTAGAACGGGGCCGCAACCTCGACCCTGGCGGCAGCTTCGGCGTCCTCGACCTTGCGGAATTCGGCGAGCAGGCTCTTCTTCACGCCGAAGACGGCATCTGAATCGATGTACGGGTCGTCCGGGTCGAAGATGTGCGTGGTCAGCGCTTCGAAGCCCGCGGCCTCGACGATGTAGTGGAGATGCGCCGGACGATTTGGGTGACGCCCCAGCGCGCCCAGCAGCTTGCCGACCGGGCCGTCGTCCGGGATCGGGTAGTATTTGGGCTTCACGCCGCGGAACCAGTAGCGCCCGTCCGCGCCGGTGCGGAAGACGCCGCGCAGGTTGAAGTCGGGTTGGATGCCCTTCTGCTGCACGTCGTAGAAGCCCTCGTCATTGGCCTGCCAGACGTCGATCTTGGCGCCTGCGATCGGGTTGCCCTCGGTATCGAGGATGTGGCCATGCACGAACATGGGCTCGCCCTTCTGGTCGAGGCAGATGTTGGAGCCCATCGGCAGTTCGGGGGCGTCGGCGACGTGGAAGGGTCCCAGCACCGTGGATTCCGAGGCGCCCGACGGCTTGCGGTTGTTGATCGCATCGACCAGCATCGAGACACCGAGAACATCCGACAGCAGGATGTATTCCTGCCGCCACTCGTTGCAGATCTGGCCTGTCTGCGTCAGGAACATGATCGCGCCGAACCATTCCTCCTGTGTCGGCTCGATCTCCTTCACCGCCTCGTGCAGCTTGCGGGTGATGACCTCCATCACCTCTTTGAGCCGCTCGTCCTTGGCGTTCCTGTTGCGCGCCACCACGACCTCGGCCGAGTTCGCTTCGGTGAAATAGCCGGATTCGTGTTCGTCGATCATGCGATCCTCCTCAGCGCGCCAGAACGGATTTCAAGACCCGGCGCAGTTCGGCCGCCGGATCGGCCGCCAGCGTTTCGGAACGCCAGGCAACATGATGGTCGGGACGAACGACCAAGCAGCCGTTGTCGCGGATCTCCCGCGCACCGGCCCAGTCGCCGGTATGATCCTCGATCGCGCGACGCGGGCCGATCACATGGCTGCGGATCGGCAGACCGAGTTCCGCGCCCACCGTCTCCGCCGCTGCGACCCACGCCTCGCCGCCAATGCCGGTCAACAGCGTGAACTCGCCATGCCCGCAAAGATCGAGCGTCGAGACTTTCCTGCCGGAGCGCTCGAAGACCCAGACATGCGGCAAGCGCGCACCGGGCCACGTTGTCGGCGCATAATGCAGCTCGCGATCCTTCTCGAAAGGCGGCTCGCCCTGGCCGTCGGTCACCACCGCGCCGGAGGCATAGCGCTGGTTCATCTCGACGCCATGGGCGTCGAACTCGTACTTCTTGAAGGCGATGGCCTTGCGGAGCGCCTCGCGCTGCGCTTCGGCGACGGGCGTCGCATCGGCGCGAGCCTCCATGTTCCTGTGGATCTTGTCGTGATCCACGCCGCCGTCCATGCCGAGCGCCTCGAAGATCGGTCCGAATTCGGCGATGGACTGGTTCGCCCGTGTCACGATCTGGCGCGCGATCGGTGCGCGCTCGGCCGAGAAGCTGTCCAGAAGCCCGACCCCCGCCTGCCCCTTGACGACCTTGGCAAGCTTCCAGGCGAGGTTGAACCCGTCCTGGATCGATGTGTTCGAGCCGAGCCCGTTCGAGGGCGGATGCCGGTGCGCGGCATCGCCCATGATGAACACCCGCCCCTTCTGCATGTGCGTGGCGAAGCAGTTGTTTACGGTCCAGGTGTTGGCGCCCAGGAGCTCGATCTCGAGCGCGGGATCTCCGACCAGTTGACGCGCGACGCTGGTGGCCAGTTCCGGCGTCACTTCAGGCGGCGGCTGGTTGATGTCGTAGCCCCAGACGATCAGCCATTCGTCCCACGGCCGCACCATGCGCACGAGACCCATGCCGATGCCGCCGACGTCGGCGCCGGGCTGCATGACCCAGTAGAGGACGCTCGGCCGGTGGGCGACATATTTCGAGAGATCAGCCCTGAACAGGATGTTCATCGAGCCGCCGACGCCCATCTTGCCCTCGAGCGGCAGGCCCAGATGCTCGGCCACCAGCGAGTTGCCGCCGTCGGCGCCGACGAGGAACTTCGACCGCACGGTGAAATCCTTGCCCGACAGCCGATCGTGGCAGGTCGTCGTCACGCCGTCCGCATCCTGGACATGGCTGACATATTCCGTGCTCATGCGGGCCTGCGTGCCGCGGGCGCAGGCCGACTTGAACAGGATCGGCTCCATGAAGGTCTGCGGCAGATCGTTCATGAAGCAGGGAGACGACAGGAGATGTTCGGCCTTGGAGAGCGGATGGACGCCCCAGCTCTTCATGCGGCCGATCTCCTCGCCGGCCAGGCTTTCGCAGAACACGTTCTCGCCCATCAGCTCCTGCGGGGAGGCGTGCATCATGGCCTCGGCCTCTACCTCCGGCCCAAGGTCTCGCAGCACTTCCATCGTGCGCTGGTTGGTGATGTGGGCACGCGGCGTGTTCGACAACCAGCGATAGCGATTGACGATCATGTTGGCGACGCCGTAGCTGGACAGCAGCGCGGCGGTGGCCGAGCCGGCCGGGCCAGTGCCGACGATCAGCACGTCGGTTTCGATATCCGCCATCAAATTCCTCCCTCGATCTTCGGACCGGTCAGCCTGCGGCGAACCGGAAACAGGTGCAGGCCCTTGCGGGACGCGATCAGGCCCCACAGCCCCTTTGGTGCAAAAAGCATTACGACGACGGCGATGAGGCCGAGCGTCATCAAGTACCAGCTGCCGTAGTCGGCCAGCGCCGAGCGCAGCGCAAAGAAGACCAGCACACCGAGGATCGGCCCCTCGATGGTGCCGATGCCGCCGATGACGACTATGAAGATGACGTTGGCGGTCCAGTCGGTGACGGCAAAGGCCGCTCCCGGCGAGATGCGGGCCGTCTGCAGAAAGATCAGCGCGCCGGTCAGCCCGGTGGCGGCCGCGGCGATCAGAAAGACCGCCCATCTGAGCCGACCAGTATCGACGCCGACCGATTGCGCCGCGTCGACATTGTCGCGCACCGCCGCCAGCGCCAGCCCGAGGCGATTGCGCAGCAGCCAATAGATGCCGCCGGTCACCGCCACGACCAGCGCCAAGGCCAGCCAGTAGGCCAGGACGTCGCGTGCCGCGGCCTCGCGGACGCCGAACAGCGCCCTGATCGCATCGGTGCCCAGGATGCTGCTCGTCGCCTCGCGCGGCAGCGAAGTGCCGGTGCCGCCGCCGAGCGCCTTCCACTGCGCGACCAGCAGGCGCGTCACTTCAGCGATCACCCAGGTGCCGATGGCGAAATAGGCGCCCTGCAAACGGAATGCGAAGAAGGCCGTCGGAACCGCCAGCACCAGCGCCGCAAGCCCCCCCAGTGGGATCGCCAGGACCGGATTCCAGCCAAGCAGGATCACGCCGGCGAACATCGCGTAGGCGCCGATGCCGACGAAGGCCTGCTGACCCACCGAGACCAGGCCGCCATAGCCCGCCAGAAGGTTCCATATCTGCGCCAGCGTCAGCATGGTGAGGATGAAGAACAGATCCTGTATGACGCCCCGCGAGGCCACGGCAGGCAGCGCGAGCGCGGCGACAATAACGATCGGCACCGTGATCGCGGTTACGGTTCCGGCGCGGGTGCGGGTTGTCAGTCGATACATGCCGCCCCTCAATCCACTGCGCGCGGAAAAAGCCCGCGCGGTTTGAGCAGCATCACGGCCAGGAAGGCGATGTGGCCGGCCAGGATCTGCCATTCCGGATTGAGCGCGGCACCAAACGTCTGCGCCACGCCGATGATGATCCCGCCCGCGAGCGTTCCCCATAGGCTGCCGAGGCCGCCGATGATCACCGCCTCGAAGGCATAGATCAGCCGCGCCGGCCCGATCGAAGGATCGAAGTTTGCCCGCATGCCGAGATAGAGGGCCGCCAGCGTCACCACGACCATGGCGATCCCGGTGGCGATCGCGAAAATCCGCTTCGGCTCTATCCCCATCAGCCCCGCCGTCACGGCGTCGTCCGAGGTGGCGCGGAAGGCACGGCCGAGCGCGGTGTGGTAAAAGAGCCCGTTCAGGGCAATGATCATCACGATCGCCGAGGCAAAGGTCATCAGCGGCATGATCCCCACCGTGACCAGCCCGAGATCGAGCGATGCCCCTTCCAACGCGCCCACCGGAATGCGGCGGCTGTCGGCGGAGAAGGCCTCGAGCAGGCCGTTCTGCAGGGCGACCGACAGGCCGAAGGTGACCAAAAGCGGCGGCAGGATGTCCTTGCCCAGTACGCGGTTCAGCACGGCGGCCTGCAGCAGCCAGCCGAGCGCGAACATCGCCGGCATGGCGACCAGGGCAGCGATCCAGGGCGACAGGCCGAGCAGCGTGACGCCCATCAAAACCAGATAGGCGGCAAGAATGATGAGGTCGCCATGGGCGAGATTCACCAGCCGCATGATGCCGAAGACGAGGCTCAATCCCGCTGCAAACAGGGCATAGAGCCCGCCCAGCAGAATCCCCTGCACGAGGGTGTCCAGCCAGATCATCGCTGCGCCACCTCGATCAGGCCATGAGAGCGCTGTGCGAGCAGATGACGGAATCTCGGATCCCTGGTCATGACGCCACCCCGAAATAGGCAGAATGGATGTCTTCGCGCGTGACCTCGGCCGTCCTGGCGGCCAGCGTGACGCGACCCTCCATCATGCAGTAGACGCGGTCGGCGACCGCCAGCGCCTTGCCGATATCCTGCTCCACCAGCACGATCGCGGCGCCGCTTTCGCGGATCCTGGGAAGGGCTGCGTAGATGTCGCGGATGACGACGGGCGCGAGGCCGAGGCTGATCTCGTCGCAGAGCAGCAATTGGGGGTTCGACATCAGCGCCCGGCCGATCGCCACCATCTGCTGCTGGCCGCCCGAGAGCGCTGTGCCGGGGCTCTTGCGACGCTCGCGCAGGATCGGAAAAAGGTCATAGACGGCGTCGAGGTTCCACGACCCCGGCACCTGGCGCGCTTGCCCGCCGACCAGCAGGTTTTCCTCGACGGTGAGCGAAGGGAACAGCCGGCGCCCCTCCGGCACCATGGCGATGCCGCGCTTCATGATCTGGGCCGAAGACAGCGCGCCGATCGGCTCGCCTCTGTGCAGCACCATGCCGGGCTCGTTGCCGATCACGCCCGTGATCGAGCGCATCAGCGTGGATTTCCCGGCGCCATTGGCGCCGATGATCGCCACGCATTCGCCCGCGGCCACGCTGATATCCACACCGAACAGCGCCCGGAACTGGCCGTAATTCGCGGTGAGGCCACGCGTTTCCAGCATCAGACCTCAAGCCCCAGATAGATTTCGCGAACCGCCTTCGAGGCCATGATCTCATCAGGCGCACCGATCCCGATCACACGCCCGAAATCCAGCACGAGAAGCCGCTCTACCACCGAATTCAGGGCGTGTAGCACATGCTCGATCCAGATGATTGTCGTGCCCCTGGCGTGGATCGCCTTGATCGTCGCGACCAGGGCCTTGCATTCGCCCTCCGTCAGACCGCCGGCGATCTCGTCCAGAAGCAGAAGCTCAGGGCCTGTCGCCAGGGCGCGGGCGAGTTCGAGGCGCTTGCGGTCGAGAAGGCTCAGCGAGCCGGCCACGAAATTGGCCTTCCTGAGAAGCTCCGTCTCCTCGAGGATACCAGCGCAATCGTCGACCATCTCGGCCTCGCGTCCGCCGCGACCGAAGGCGGCAGCGGTCAAGAGATTTTCGAACACGGTCAGCCCCTCGAAAGGCTGCGGAATCTGGAAGCTGCGGCCAACGCCCATGCGCACCCGCTCCATCGCCGGAGCACGGGTCACGTCGCGGCCGAGCAATTCGATGCGACCCTCATTGGCAAACAAGTTTCCGGTGATCAGGTTGAAGAGCGTCGATTTTCCCGCGCCGTTCGGGCCGATAATGCCCAGCGCTTCGCCGCGCGGTACGCTAACGGTCACGGAATCCGCAACCTTCAGGGCGCCAAAGGACTTCGAAACGTTTTCCAGCCTGAGTATCATCACTGTCATCCTTGGGTCGCGCCGAACGAGGGCGGCGGTATCAGCCGCCCTCGGCAGCGTCAGGCCAGGGCTTCCATCTTGCCGGCGGTGGGTATCTCGGAGGCGCCGGCGTTTTCGACGATCACCAGATCGAAGCCGCCACCGGCCTTCTTGCGCCACTGCCCGCCAACGAGCGGTGTCTTGCAGACGTTCTTCGCGGCGAAAGGTGGCAATCCCGCACCGCTCCAGGCCACTTTGCCCACCACCGTCGTCATGTCGGTGGCCGCTATCGCCGCCGCGATCGCCTCGGCGTTGGTTGGATCCGACACGCGGCCCATGACATTGGCCGCCACCTCGAACAGCGAATGGACAAAACCGATCGGCTGGGTCCAGGGACGGCCGGTCTTGGCGGTGAAATCCGCAGCGAGTTCGGCCGAACTCTCGCCCGTCAGCGACGATTTGAACGGATGCGAGGCCGACCACCAGACCTCGGACGAGAGGTTGTGGCCAGCATCGCCGAGCGTCTCGACCGATTGCGGAAAAAGGATCGCCTTGGCGACCGTCACCGCCTTGGGCTTGAAGCCCTGCTGGCGGGCCTGGTTCCAGAAGGTGGTGAAGTCGGGGGGAATGACCACCCCGGTAACGATCTCGGCATTGGCGGCCTTGAAGGCGTTGACCTGCGCGGTGAAATCGTCCGAAAGGTTCTGATAGCGGCCAGGATCGGCAAGGCTGAAGCCGGCGGCATCGAGGCCGGGCTTCAATCCATTCTTCGGGTCGCCCCAGGCATTGCCGTCGGCATCGTTGGGGAACAGCCCGCCCACCTTGCCGTTGGTGGAAAGCTGTTTCCACATGCCGGTGTAGACGGCGATGATGTCTTCGAGACCCCAGAAATAATGATAGGCGAAGTTGAAAGGCTTCCACGAGGCCGGATCGGCCGGATTGCCCTGCTGGCCGATGAACCAGGGCTGCCACGGCGCCATCGTCGAGATGACCGGCACGCCCTCCGCCTCGCAGGTGGTGGCCACAGGGTTGGTGTTCTCGGGTGTCGAGCCGACGAGCATCAGGTTGATCTCGTCATCGACGATCAAGCTCTTCGCCACCTCGGCCGCGCGATTGGGATTCGACTGGCTGTCCTTGACGATGACCTCGAAGTTCTTGCCCGCCTCGGAAGCGAGGAAGGCCTTGATGTTGTAGGCATCGCTCTCCGCGAAGCCGGCAAGCGGTCCGGTCTGCGGCGAAACATAGCCCAGGCGGATCTTGGCGCCTTGCGCGATGGCCGGCGTCGCCAGGCGCGAACCGGCGAGCGCCAGGCCTGTCGCCGCCGAGGCTTTCAGTAGGCTGCGTCTTGTGATCACTGCAGTTCCTCCCTCTTGTTTTATTCTCAAGCCCCCGGACGGCGTCCCTCCCACGCCGCCTGAAGGAGTTCCCTTATCGATCCCCGATCGATTGGCCTCGGATTCGCATAGGCATTCTTGACCGCGATCGCCGCCGCGCGGTCGAGATCGGTCTCCTCGATGCCGATCGCCTTCAAGCTCAGCGGAGAGCCGACCGACTGTGCGAAATCCCAGAGCCCGCCGCCCGCCGAGCCACCACCGAATGCCTCAGTGATGGGGCGCAACAGATCAGGCACCGCCGCTTCGTTGAAGGCGGTCGTGTAGGGCAGCAGGATGGCGTGGGTTTCGGCATGCGGCGTATCGAACGAGCCGCCGAAGACATGCGCCAGCTTGTGGTGCAGCGCCATCGAGACATAGCCGAGTGCGGTCGAGCAGCACCAGGCCGCATAGAGCGCCTGCGTCCGCGCTGCGCGCTCCTGCGGATTGCCGATCAGCCTTGGAATGCCGTCCCGGAAGGCAATCATGGCATCCCTGCACATCAGCACGATCACCGGGTTGCGATCGGGGGCATAGAAGGCCTCCATCGCATGGGCGATCGCGTTCATCGCCGAGGTCACGGTGAGACCTACCGGCAGACTCAATGTCAGATCGACGTCGTAGATCACCGTCTCGGGGCGGATGTCCGGCGAGCGGCGGGTGGTCTTCTCGCCGGCCGCGGTCTCGCCGAGGATGTCGGTCATTTCCGAGCCGGCATAGGTGGTGGGAATGACCACCTGGTCGGCGCCGGTGCGCACGGCAATGGCCTTGCCGAGCCCGGTGGTCGAGCCGCCGCCGAGGCTGACGACCGCCGAAGCGCCGCTGCTGCGGAAGGCATCGACGGCCTTTTCCGTGACATCGACAGGGGTATGCATGACCGCGCCGGCAAATATCCCGGCGGCGAGGCCACCAAGGCTTGCGGCCAGTCTTTCCGCATCGCCCATCTGATGCGGTGTCGAAAGCACCATCACCTTGTCATGGCCGAGCCGCCGGACTTCCTCTTCGACGCGAGCCATGGTGCCGGCACCAAAGACCACCCGTGTCGTCAGGCCCGGAAAGGTGAAGCTGTCCATCATCGCGCCGCCTCCATGCGCGGGCCGCGCCCGGCCGCGAGGTCGTCGAGGATCGTGCCCAGCATGACGATCTCGGCGTCCGAGACCTCATGGCCCCGTCCCGGGAACAGATCGGCCCGCAGGCTCGCGCCAATCCGGCCCAGCGATTGCGCGGCATCGGCAAACGCCGAGACTGGTATCCAGGGATCGGCATCGCCGCCGGAAAGATAGATCGGCATTCCGGCCGGCGCCGCCTCGGATCTTTCGTCCGCCGGAACGCCGACACGGCAGCCCGTGAAGGCCGCCAAAGCGTCCGGCGGCGGCAGCCCCGCGCAGAGATATTCGATCGACAGACACGCCCCTTGCGAGAAGCCCGCGAGAAGAAGCGGCAGTCCGGGCAGTTCGGCCCGCGCCGCGACCATTGCGGCCGCAAGGTGGTCGAGCGCGTCGGAAAGCTGCGCGCGGGCGACCGGCGTCAACGGGTCGACGGCACGCGCCTCCCACCACATGCCGTGTGGTGCACGCGGCAAGATAAAGGCCACGGCGGTCGCGGAAAGCCGCGACAGCACATGCGACTGCATCTCTTCGGGCGATTGGCCGCGGCCGTGGACGAAGACGCAAATCGCCTTCGCCTCCGGACCTCTTGGCCCAAGCCGGAGCGGACCGCTGCCTGAACTCACGTGAAATCCGCCTCTTCCAGGCCGGCCTGCAATTCACTCTCGCGGTCCTTGAACCATGGCGGGAAGACCAGCGTCTTGCCGATCTGGCCCGGGGGCTCGTCCTTGGCCCAGCCTTCGGGCGTGGTCCAGGCAATTTCGAACAGCGCGCCTCCGGGGGAGCGGACATAGCAGGACTTGAAGTAGTTGCGGTCCTTCTGCTCCGAAATATCGGTGAAGCCGAGGCCCTCTATATGGGCGCGCAGTTTCAACTGGTTCTCTTCGTCGCCGGTGTTGAGGGCGAGGTGGTGGATTGTGCCGCCCGCCAGCGTCCAGGTGCCCTGCGGGCTGTCGCGGTCGACAATGACCTCCACGCGCTGAGCGACGCCGGCCGCGTCGGGCACGCGGAACACCAGCCCTTCGTGGTCGTCGGCCTCTTTCTCCATCGGCAATGCGATGGTCAGGAAGTCGTCCATGGCGGTGCGGTCCATCACCGCCACCACGGCGCCGTAGATTCCCTTGATGCCGTGGGCCTTGCCGATGCCCTGCGTTTCGTTGGCGATGGGCGCGCGTGGATCCCTGTCGCTTTCCACCAGCTCATGCGGGATGCCGCAGGGATGTGCGAAAGCCGCACGGTCGGCGCCAAAACGGGTGATCTTGATGGCCTCGATGCCGCGCGCGTTCAACCGGTCGACCCAGAAATCCACGGCCCCTTTGGGGATCGACTGCATGATGGTGCGCGACTGGTTGGACCCGCGGCGGCCATAGACGCCTGGCTTGCGGAACGGGAAGGTGGTGATGATCGTCGAGGCATCGCCGTTGGGCGAGCCGTAATAGAGGTGATAGACTGGGATGACGCCATCGAACAAGACGGTGCGCTTGACCGAATGCAGGCCCAGTGCCTTGGTATAGAAATCAAAATCTTCCTGAGCGCTGTCCGTCGAGAGCGTCAAATGGTGGTAGCCGCTGACACGTGCCATCGGTCATCTCCTCCCAGAGGTTTCGGTTTCGCCCCGCCGCTGCGGGCAGAGCACGAGGTTGAGGTCGAGCGCGTGCTTCCGTTTTCCTCCGTTGGGCGGCAGCGCGCGGAACTCGGCCATGAGTTCGGGTTTGACCCCGAAGATGGCATCCCGGCCGATCGCGGGGTCCGACCGGTCGAAGATGTGGGTCGTCAGCGTTTCGAAGCCCTCCGCCGAGACGCGAAAATGGATGTGGGCCGGCCGCTCGAGGCCAAGGCCAAGCGCCGACATCAATTGGCCGACTGGGCCGTCCGACGGCAGCGTGTAGCCCTTCGGCTTCACCGTCGTGAAGCGGAACCGCCCCTGCGGATCGGTACGGAAGCGTCCGCGCAGATTGAATTCAGGCTGCTTATCAGGTTCCTGGTTCTCGTAGAGACCCTCGGCATTGGCCTGCCATATCTCGACCATCGTATCGCCGATCCCCGCGCCGTCGAGCGCGACGATCCGGCCGGCAACTTCCAGCGGCTCACCCTTGTGATCGCGCGAGATGTTCGCGCCGAGCGGCATCTCCGGCACGTCGGCCCGGTAGAAGGGGCCGGCCAGGGTGTTTGGGGTCGCCCCAACAGGGCGCGGGCTGTTCTGATCCTCGATCAGCGAAGACACGCCCAGGACGTCGGCGAACAGCACCCATTCCTGGCGCCGCGCATCGGCGTAGTGGCCAACCTCGGTCAGAAAATCGATCGCCTGCCGGAATTCCTCGCCGGAGGGCCGCAACTCGACGATCAGCGCGTGCAAACCGTCGACGGCTGCCTGTGCCGCCGCCGCCAGGCGGGACTGGCCCATTGCCGTCAGGCGCCGTGAGAATTCCTCGGCCTGCGTCGAGATCGCCTTGGAGAATTCATCTCGCTTCGGGTCGTGCTGGCCGTGCATTCCGCCGGGGCCTCCCTTCCCCTTGCCAAGCGGAATAGCACGGCCCGACGCGGTGCTTGATGAGATGTGACGTCCCTTGTATAGCGTTTTGCTATGAAGCTGAACGAGCGCCACCTCATGCAGCTCGCCGCGGTGCTGGATGCCGGCGGCGTGTCGGAAGGAGCCGCCATGCTGGGCCTGACCCAGCCGGCAGTCAGCCGATCGCTGGCCATGCTGGAGGCACGGGTGGGCGAGCCGCTTTTCCTCAAGGGTCGCCGGCCGCTGCAGGCGACGCCGCTCGGCTTCCAGTTGGCGGCGCAGGGCCGCACGATCATCACCGCGTCGCGCAAGGCCTCGGATGCGGTGCAGGGCTTCATGAAAGGCACCAAGGGCGTCGTCCGTGTCGGCGGTGTGCCTTTCTTCATGGATGCGATGATCAGCCGGATGATCGGAGAATTCCAGAAGCTCGAGCCCGAGGTCACCGTCCAGCAAAGCTACATGAACCTGCCCGAGATGGTCGCGGCGCTGGAGAGCAACCAGATCGATCTCGGGATCGTGCCGATCGGCGTGCTCGACCTGGGACCCGGCTTCGAATTCACGGAAATCCTGCCCGGACGCAACGTCGTGGCTTGCCGGCCCGACCATCCCCTGCTGCGAAATCGCCGCCTCAGGGCGCATGACCTGACCAGCTTTCCCTGGGTTGCCCCGCTACCCGGTTCTCCGCTGATGTCGGACCTGCAGATGATCCTGATGAGCATCGGCATGTCGGACCTCAACGTCCGCTATTCGGGAGGCTCGCTGATGAGCGTGATCAACTTCCTTGCCGAAACCGATGCGCTGGCGGTACTGCCGTTCTCCGTGGTCTTCGCGCAGCGCAAGGAAAACCGGGTGACGGTGCTACCCTATGAAATTCCGCAGCCCAGCCGCTCGCTTGGAATCCTGCGCCGGGTCAGCGGGCCACGCTCGCCCGCGGCAGAGCGCTTCGCCGGCCACGTCACGACCGCCTTCGAGAATCTGAAGCACATCATCAAACGGCACGAGAATGCCGTCGTCTGGGGGCGGTAATCCAGCCTGGCTATTCGAATGATGCGGTGGCGTCACATAACGCGCATGTTTCCTCCAGCCGGAGGCGCTTCATCCCCGCGTCGCCGGTTAGGCTCGACGGCCGCCCGCCCCCAAAAGCCGTCGGGCCGCCAGAAATCCCGATATCCTATTGGCTCTCCCTCCTCCACCTCGCCATCACTGCGTAAACGCCTTGGACATCTGGTCCACAAAGGGTTTCAACAGATAGGACCAGACATTGCGTTCATCGGTGCGGATATGAACCTCGGCGGGCATACCTGGCCTCAGCACCTTCGCTTCGGTCAGGCAGTTCGATTTGCTTTCAACCTTGATACGCGCCGAGAAATAGGAAAGCTGACGTTGCGGATCTTTAATCAGATCTGCCGAGATGTGTTTCACTGACCCTTGGCAGACCGGAGTGGTTCCCACGTCGAACGCCGGAAAACGGATCGATACCGGCTGCCCCGGGCGGACGTCGTCGACCCGCGACGGCGGGATCAGCGCGTCCACCACAAGATCATCGGCATCAGGTACGATGGTCATGAGCATCTCGCCAGGCGCGATAACGCCGCCGACGGTATGGACAGCCGATTCCTGTATCGTTCCGGACTGCGGCGCGCGGATCGTTGTCTTGGTCAATTCATCCTGGGCCACAATCCTCCGTTCGTTGAGTTCGGTCTGCTTAGCTTCCGTCTCGCGGAGTTCGGTCGTCACGTCAGTGCGCCTTTGGTCATCCAGTTGCAGCATCTGCAACCCCGTTTCGCTGATGCGCGCCTGCGCTTCAGCTACTGCTGCAGCGAGGCGCCCCGATTCTCCCCTGGCCCGGGTGGCATCCAGCTTGATGTTGCTTAGCCTCTCCTTGGAGACGAGTTTTTTGGCGTAGAGGGAATCAACGTCCGCGAAATCCTTGTTCAGCAGAGCAACCGATTCATCCACCGCGCTCTGTTGCGCCTTAAGGCCGTCGATCTGACGTTCAAGTTGCTGGGATTGGCTTCTCAACTGTGCCTTCTGTCCAGCCAAAGCCGAAGCGCGCGTTTCAAAGAGAGCGCGCTCGCCATTGACGAGCGCAGCCAGCTCCGGTTGGTTCATTCGCGCCTTCAGGTCGACCGGCAGTTGCATTTCCGCCAGGCCCGTTCGCTCCGCCTCCAGCCGAGCGAGGCGGACGGTCGCGCGATCGAGATCCTCGCTGATGATTTGCAGGTTCGCACGAGTCAGCGTGTCATCCAGTCTGACCAGCACGTCGCCGGCTCGTACATGATCTCCGTCCTGCGCGAAGATCCCGCCCACTGTGCCTCCGGTTTGATGCTGGACCTTCTTGACGTTGGTTTCCACCACCACGGTGGCTGGTGCAACCACAGCGCCGGCGATGTTGGTCAACCCCAGCCACAGACCACCGCCAAGAACCAGCAGACCGGTAATCGCCAAGCCGAATATCAGGTTGGCCCGTATACCGTCCGACAGATCTGGCGCGCTCACGGCAGGCGGTTTGCTGCCACGAAGGGTCCGAGCATACGACGAGAAGGTGACGAATGTTTCGAGCAGAGCCTCATGCATGCCCGGCAACCCCCGGTATCGGCGCCAAAGAAGATGGCCGAGGTGGAACAGGCGGTGACGGTCGGAGCACGTTCGCCAAGACCTCTTCGCGCGAGCCAAAGGCATGAACCGTCCCATTCGACATAACCAGTACCTGATCGATGTTGGCGAGAGCTGAGGGACGATGCGCAACGACAATGACGATGCCTCCGCGCTGACGCACTGCCCGTATGGCGCCGGCCAGGGCAGCGTCCCCGTCCACGTCGAGGTTCGAGTTCGGTTCGTCGAGCACGACAAGAAACGGCTCGCCATAAAGTGCTCGGGCGAGACCCACGAGTTGCCTCTGCCCTGCCGACAGGGCCGCTCCGCCCTCGCCGATGCGGGTCTGAAATCCGTGGGGGAGTTGCATTATCATTTTCTCGACGCCGGCTGCTCTTGCCGCCGCAAGGACGCCTTTTGGATCCGTCTTGCCTCGGAACCTCGAAATGTTGTCTGCTACCGTGCCGTCAAACAACTCCACATCCTGCGGCATGTAGCCGATATGGGCGCCGAGCTGTTCCGAGTTCCATTGATCGAGAGAGGCGCCGTCCAATCTCACCGAGCCATGGAGCGGCTTCCACACCCCGACCAACGAACGCACCAAAGTTGTCTTGCCGGAACCGCTTGGGCCGATTACGGCCATCCCAGCGCCTCTCGACAGATGGAAGCTCACATTGACCACGGTTGGCTTTGGCAAGCCGGGCGGCGCAATGGTCAATTGCTCGACCGCAAACCGCGCCTGCGGCCGAGGCAACTCCATTGGCTCGTCCTGGCGGCCGAATGCCGCCATGACCGCCGCCAGCTCGGAATAGCTGCGCCGGGCCGACAGAAAGCCTCTCCAGTTTGCTATCGCAGCATCGACCGGAGCCAAGGCGCGGCCAAGCAAAATGGAAGATGCGATGATCACCCCAGGTGAAGCTTCGCCGCCGATCACCAGGTAAGCGCCGAGACCGAGAACACAGGACTGCAACGCCATCCGCAGGGCCTTCGACAGCGAACTGGCGCCACCAACGACGTCAGAGAGACGTTCCTGCTGGGCGAGATAGGCGCGGCTGACGTCGCTCCAGCGTCGAGCCAATCGACCAGACAGCCCCATTGCGTGAACGACCTCGGCGTTGCGGCGGCCGGAATCGGCAAGCGCCCGCTGCGACAGCAGTTCCTCCGAGGCACGCGCGGCGGGGCCTCGGCTAAACACTTCCGCGATCCCTGTTAAGAGGACCACCGCGATCGCACCAACCGTCGCCAGCAGGCCGAGCGAAGGATGGAGCAAATAAATGATCAGCAGATAAAAGGGGATCCACGGGGCGTCGAATATGACCGTCGGTCCCGTTCCGGAGAGAAAGCCGCGCAGTCGGTCGAGATCTTGCAAAGGCTGCAGACGGTCCGCATCACGCCCTGCCTTAAGCGGCAGGGACAGGGAGATGGAGAACACCTTTTGCTGCAAATTCCTATAGAGACGGCTGCCGATGCGGACCAACACGCGAAGCCGCACGAAATCCAGAAGCCCATAGACCGCATACAGACCCAGCATTCCGATCGTGAACCCCACCAGGGTGGGAACGCTCTGCGACGGCAGAACGCGATCGTAGATCTGCAACATATAGACCGAACCGGTCAGAGCGAGAATGTTTATCACTGCCGAGAACAGCGCCACGCCAAGCAGCCCAGGCATGCAGGCGAGAATGGCGGAACGTAGCTCGGGAGATCCGGCCCCCGATGTTTTCATGACCAGCGGCCGTTCGCGCGACACTGCCGCGCCGTTACTTCCGTAAGTTGTAATGGCTCAAACCTTTCTTAGTGCGCATAGCAGCCGCTATCCGTCGCCCCCCTTATTTATGCTCTGCTTACATACGTCGACTTTGAGGAAAATGCAGCGGATTCGTGGCGTGAACCAGCGAAACGCGACCGCCGACGTCTCCCTGTCTGGGGATAACTTCCCGAAAAATGACGATTTTCGCTAAAGGAACTGGTCAGAACGGAGCCGGCAAAAGAGGCGTATGTCCTTGCTCCCAAACACTTTCAAAGGTGCCACGGTCGGCCGAGCAAAATACCTTCTACTGAGCAACTACTTAGATCAATCAAACATTCTATCTCGCTGTGTTTCGTATTTGATTTCATCCTAATGTAGCAATCACCTAAGCAGACGCGGGGCATAAATCGAATCAACCAAAGGATCATTGGATGACACTCCATTATGCGTCCGGTGGATCAGCCACCGAAGTCGCAGCCGCCGGGTTCAACCTGGTCGATGTTCAATATCTCTCGCAGGTCAATGCTTTGCCGGACGGCATGAAAGGCCTCGTCTATCTCAGCGCCCACGACGGCGTCACCTCCTCTTTCATCGAACAAGTTACGCCCTTTCTCAACAATCCCAAGGTGTTCGGGTTCTTCCTGATGGACGAGCCAGATCCCACCGGCAGATGGGGCACATATGCAAGTGCCGAAACCCTGAAGGCGGAGTCGGACTGGATCCATTCCCATTTTCCAGGCGCCAAGACCTTCATCACCATGATGAATATGGGCTCTCCAACGAACCCGGATTTTTCCAACACGTATAATCCGGCAAATACCGGCATCGACTACTATGGGTTGGACCCCTACCCGGTGCGCGATGACGTGAGCACGGTCGACTACAACATGATCGACAGGGCCGTGGCTGCGGCCGTCAAGTCCGGCATCCCCATCGACAAAATCATTCCGGTCTACCAGACTTTTGGCGGTGGCAACTGGACGACCGACACGGGCGGGAAGCATCAGATGCCGACGCCGGACCAGATGCAAACGATGATAGATCATTGGGCAGCACTGGTTCCGTCGCCTGCTTTCGATTATGCCTATGCCTGGGGCTCGCAGAACGGTGACACAGCTCTGGAAAATTCGCCGGAGTTGCAGGCTTTGTTCCAACAGCACAACCTCCAAAGCACCGGTGGCTCGGCCGCCCCGCCAGTAACCGATCCGATCGATACCACGACCCCGCCTCCAACCGACGTCGCCGCCCCTGCTCCGGCCACGCCTCCGACAGACGCCGCCGCTCCAGTTCCGGCCGCGCCGGCCCCGTCGGACAGCGATCATGTCTTCCATGGCACGCGCGGCGCAGACGTTTTTCACGCGACCACGGGCAATGACAAATATCTCGTCAACAATGCCCATGACAAGGTGATGGAAGCGCCAGGCGGCGGCACTGACAAGGTCATGGCCTCGGTCAGTTACGCTCTTACGGCGGGCTCACATATCGAGCAGCTCTCCACTGCCAGCTCTGGGGGCAGGACGGCCATCAACCTGACCGGCAATGAATTCGGCCAAGCCATCTACGGGAATGGCGGCGCCAACAAGATCAATGGTGGCGGTGGCGCCGACAAGATGACCGGATATGGTGGCAATGACACCTACTCCGTCGACAATGCTCACGACAAGGTGGTGGAGCAGAAGGGCAGCGGCATCGATAAAGTCCTCGCCTCTGTGAGTTTCGCCCTATCGGCTGGCTCGTACATCGAACAACTCGCGACCAGCAAGGCGTCCAGCAAGGCCGCGATCGACCTGACGGGCAATGAGTTCGCTCAAACCGTCAAAGGCAACGCCGGCGCCAACAAGATCGACGGCGGCGGTGGAGCCGATACTTTGACCGGTGGCCGCGGCAGTGATGCCTTCGTGTTCAGTACCGCCCTTGGTGCTGGAAATGTCGACAGGATCACTGATTTCAACAAAGCCCAGGACAAGATCCACCTCGATCATTCCATCTTTGCCGGTCTCGATCAGGGGGGCCTCTCGTCGGACGCTTTCTTTGCCGGCAAAACCGCGCATGACAATTCCGATCACATTATCTACAACAGTTCGACGGGAGCTCTTTCTTTCGACAGCGACGGCGTCGGAGGCGCAAACCAGATCCATTTCGCGAGCCTCTCTCCGCATCTGTCGATTACCGCATCGTCTTTCCTGGTCACCTGAACCAGCCCAGCGAAGAAATGCTTTAAGAAGTCGGCGAGGCCCCTGAGCCTCGCCGACAGATGTTCCGGATGAGTGGACCAACAGCTGGTGCGGGTTCCGTCCTGAAGACCGGGTGACGCGGGCCGAAGGCCGGCTTGACGGCCCAGCGCAACCACGCATCAAAGACTTTTTGCCATCAGCGAACCGCGGAGCTCAGGCGCCACGCCGCCGCAATTGGACACTCGAAAACCTTGGACAACCAAGGTGATGCAGACCAGCCACCGCGCTCATCCCGCAAGACACGAGTCACATGAACGCTCCGGCAATCGCGAGGGAATCTCGCCTCGCTGGTCGCCACCCTTCCAAACATCACCTGTGTCATTCAAACGGACGAGGACAGGCACCTGGTGTCCCCCTAGCGTGCACTCGGGCGGCATGCGCTCAGAGGTGATGAAAACCGGGCCATGGCAGCATCGAGAGCCAATCGGCCATGTGCGCTTGGGAGAGGCAGATGAACCCGCACCTGGTCTGCGTGGGAGGCGAGGATCACGCCTTGAGAGTTCCCTTCCTCATCGCGCTGCGAGAGAAAGGCTTTCGCGTTACGGCGGTCTCGAGCGGTTCTCCCGTACCGTTTCTTCGGCATGACATTTCGCATCACAGGTTCTCCTTCGACCGCTTTGCAAGCGGAGGCGGGGAATGGCGCACCCTCCGAACGATGCGCCGCTTGATGCAGGAGCTTCAGCCTGACATCATCCAGAGCTTCGACACCAAGCCAAATCTGTTGACGCCCCTTTCGGTACGGGGAACTGTTCCGGTCATTCGCACCATCAACGGACTGGGGTGGACGTTCTCATCGCTGGAGCCTCGAGCCCTGGCCTTGCGTCCGGTCTATTGCGCACTGCAATGGCTTGCGTCTTCCTGGACGGCAGCGACCGTATTCCAAAATCGCGACGACCAACTGTTCTTCGAGCGCTTTCGGCTGATCGGCCGCGGAACTTCGCGACTGATACGCAGTTCCGGAATCGATGTCGATGCGTTCGCAACGGTGCGCCATCTCGGGTCCTCAGCAGCGAAGATGCGAAAGGACCTCGGCCTTCAGTCCGCCGAAGTGGTGATCTTCGTCGGCCGTTTGACGCGCCAGAAAGGCGTGGCGACCCTTCTCAATGCGATCCCTCGCATCCTGTCCGCAAGGCCCGCGGCGCGGTTTGTGCTCGTCGGCCCACGAGAATCCGAGGGCTCATTCGCAATCGACAAATCGGAGCTCGATCGGCATGCACCTCATGTGCTGGCCTTGGGTCCACGACGCGATGTCGCCGATCTCCTTGGCATGGCCGATGTATTCGCCTTTCCCACTCAGTATCGTGAGGGGGTTCCGCGTGTATTGCTGGAGG
The DNA here is from genome assembly GCF_024518695.1 of Mesorhizobium sp. LMG17149. NCBI lineage: Bacteria > Pseudomonadati > Pseudomonadota > Alphaproteobacteria > Hyphomicrobiales > Phyllobacteriaceae > Mesorhizobium > Mesorhizobium sp. LMG17149. The sequence continues at coordinate 267,951 of NZ_JANIFL010000007.1, read as the reverse complement.
CGGGGCTGGCGGGACTGCCCATCGTGGCCTCAAGGATGCCAGGCTGCAGCGACATCGTCGAAGACGGATGGAATGGCTACCTGGTTGCGCCGCATGATGCCGATGCCCTCGCCTCGCGAACGATAGACTTGCTGTCCGACCGCGCGGCGGCCAAGGCGATGGGCGCCCGTTCTGTTGAACTTGTCCGGAGGCAATTTGCCCTGCCACTGGTGGTCGACCAGTACTGCGATCTTTACGACAACACACTCCGCGCGGGGCACATGCGACCGCTCCCTGCCGTTGGGCTTGGAGGCGGCCTCGCAAATCACCGAGGCGGGGCACATCAATGATCCGGGACGCCTTGCTCGCCCTGGGCGTTGCTATGTCCTATGCGACGCAACTAGGCGTTCCGGGATTGCCGCTCGGCTATGGCGAATTGTTCATCGCGATCTGGATCATGCTGGCGATTGGACGAATACTCGCCGGCGGTCGTCTCCAGATCACACCCGCTTTTGTCCAACTGGCGAGCTTCTGGCTGCTCCTGTCGCTCGCTTTGGGGATCGGCACGATCGTCGGTTACCTGACCACCGTTCTTTATCTGACCGGGCTGATGCATGACGTTATGGCCTATGTGTTGCTGGCAAGCTTTACGTGCCTGGCCGCGGCGGAGCCGGACGCCGATCGGCATCTGCGCCGCAGCGCATGGTGCGTGGTCGCGTTTGCCAATGGGGCCTTTGTGATACAGCTTGGTTTGGCTTATGGTGCGATCCACCAGTCCGGCGTCGATCCTTGGTTCTGGGACCGGTTCCGTGGCTGGTCCGAGAACCCGAACCAACTTGCGCTCTATTGCGCGCTTTTTGGCCCACTGGCTTTGCATCTTGCTACGACCACCCGCAATCCATGGGCTCGTTTGCTTGCATTCTCATGCCTGCTCCTGACCTTCTATGTCGGCCGGCTGACGAAGAGCGACACCTATCTCTACACCAGCATCCTGAGCTGCCTCATCTTTATCGGATTGCGGCTTCGTGCATGGATAGCAACGAGTGGCCGCGCCAGCATGCCCCGCATGGCGGCAATTCTGCTGTTGGCGGGTTCCTTGCCTCTAGCGCTTGCAATGACGCCGTACGCGCTCACCGAAGAGACCAGCGTCGCCAATTTTGCCAAGAACCTCACCAAAGACGAAGGCGGGGAAGGGACCATCGAAACGTTCGAACTCCGGCTCTATTTGTGGCAGGAGGCCGTGGAAAAAGGATTGAAATCCGGGTCGCTGGGACTGGGTCCTGGTCCTCACCTTGAGCGGCCACCCGTCGTCGACCGTCAATTTCTGCAGCGACCTTTCGAAGCGCACAATACCGTTCTCGACCTTTACCTGCAGGGCGGATTGCTCGCCGTCATCGCGTTGGTCTGGATCGGGGGAGCCGCCATGTCCTTCGCCTGGCGAGGAGGATTCGACGCCCTGCTGGTGCTTGGTGTCTCGACGATAATCTTCAGCATGCCTCACCTGATCATTCGCCATCCGATCGTGTGGTTTTCGCTGGCTTTCTGCCTCGTTGCCGGAAATCCGACCGCACTTCGGCGGCAGCTTGCTGAACCGAGGGTGTCCTAATGTGTGGGATCGCGGGAATTCTATTGGCTTCCGACGCCGCGGACATAAAGCCGCTCGGAGCGATCGGGCGGATGACTGCATCGCTGCGTCACCGGGGGCCGGACGGCGAGGGGCTCTGGATCGACCGCGAAACTGGAATCGCACTGGGCCACAGGCGGTTGGCAATTGTCGATCTGTCAGCCGCCGGGCACCAGCCGATGCATTCCGCCAGCGGTCGGTACGTGATCACCTTCAACGGTGAGATATACAATTTTCGCGATTTGCGTTGCGAACTCGAGAGTGCGGGCCAAACCTTTCAAGGCGCCAGCGACACCGAAGTGATGCTGTGCGCAATCGAGCATTGGGGGCTTGAGGCCGCCCTCAATCGCTTTGCCGGGATGTTCGTCTTCGCATTGTGGGATCTCAAGACAAGAACCCTGCATCTGGCCCGCGACAGAATGGGCAAAAAGCCCCTCTATGTCGCATCGATCCGAGATGCGCTGGTTTTCGCCTCTGAGCTGAAGGCGATCAATTGCTTTCCGGGCTTTTCTCCCGACCTTGATCTTGATGCCGCCGCGGCAATGCTTTCGACGGGATGGGTGCCGGACCATCGCTGTATCTGGCGAAGCGTGTTCAAACTGCCGCCTGGTTCTGTCCTTTCCGTCACGGCGGCGAATTTTGCCGAAGACCGCAGCGCGGACCGTCTTTCCCGATGCGTTCACCGCTGGTGGTCGCTGGCTGACGTCGCTGCCGATGGGCGACGGAACCCCGTCATCGGCACGGACGAAGACCTCATTGACGAACTGGACAACCGGCTTCGGCTGGCTGTGCGGGAACGCATGATCGCCGACGTGCCTCTGGGCGGCTTCCTGTCGGGGGGCATCGACAGCTCAGCCGTGATCGCCTTGATGCAGGCCCAATCCTGCAAGCCGGTTCGCAGCTTCACGATCTCGTTCGCAGAGGGCGGCTTTGATGAAGCTCCATATGCAGCGGCCGTTGCCCGTCATCTGGGTACCGACCACTCCGAACTTCACCTCTCGCCAAGCGCCGCACGTGACGTCATTCCCGAGTTGCCCCAGGTCTGGGATGAACCCTTCGCCGATGAATCACAAATACCGACCTTACTCGTTGCCAGGCTCGCTCGTCAGCACGTCACCGTAGCGCTGTCGGGCGACGGCGGTGACGAGTGCTTCGCAGGATACGGGCGCCACTTTATGGCGGAGCGGCTGAAACGGCACCTGCGCCTGCCCCGACAACTGCGCCGAACCTTGGCGGCAGGAGCAGGTTTTTTCGCACGCGCCGGACGTGACGATGTCGTTGGCAAACTGCCGCTCTCTGCGAGCGCGAGGCATTTTATCCGGAGCGACCGAATGGAACGCCTCGCCCGGCTGCTGACGGCGGCGAATGAAGACGAATTGTTTCAGCGGCTGGCGCGGCCACAGGCTGAAAACCTGGGATATCAGCGGCCGACCGAACCAACCTACGGCTACGGCGATCCGCCGCTTGACGACCTGCTCTCCCGTCTTCTCTACGATGACATGGCGGGCTACTTGCCTGGCGACATCTTGGTGAAGCTGGACCGTGCCACCATGGCCAACAGCCTTGAGGGTCGGTGTCCTCTCCTTGACCACCGCGTTGTCGAATTCTCCTGGCGGCTGCCATCCAACATGAAAGTTCGTGATGGCGCCGGCAAATGGATCCTTCGCCAATTGCTACGCCGCTATCTCCCGCAGCACCTGATCGAGCGTCCGAAACAAGGCTTCGATGTCCCTATTGCTGGATGGCTGCGGGGTCCGCTGCGCAACTGGGCCACCGATCTTCTCGCCGATATGCGAACCGAAAGCAGTGACGTATTGGACACCGCGAAGATCGACGCCTGCTGGCGCGATCACATTGATGGCCAGAACCGCTCCCGCGAATTGTGGTCCGCGTTGATGTTCCAGGCCTGGCGGAGCAAGGCCAATCGGCAAGCACAGCAAACCGGCCCAACTCATGAACTCGACCTGGCAGGAGTGTAAGATGGTAGGTTCCGCAATCAGCCCGATCCAGCTGCCACGGGTCAATCAACTGCCAGCACCGGTTCTCGAAGGCAGAGTGCACGTGCGGTCATTGCGTGAATATGTCGAGCCGCCCACCGCGTCGCGCCAACTCTTCGTGATTTTGGCAAGGAGAAAATGGTCTATTATTGCTTTCGCTGTGTTGGGCGGCTTGTTGGCGGGGTTGCTGGGAAGCCTTCGACCAGTTCTCTACGAGTCAACAACCCAGCTTATCGTCGACGCCCCCTCGCGCGGTTCACTGCCCGTCGGCGCCCCGTCTTCGCAGGACCTCGTTGATTCAAGCATAGATGACCACATCACGATGCTATCGTCGCAAGATCACCTGCGCCGCGTCATGGCGGCACTGCGCAAGACAGGTGCGGCGGAAACCGGACAGGACAATTCCGCTAGCAGGAATTCACGGCTTGAACCGTCTGCCACCCCTCCCCCGAGGACACGCTCACTTGCCGGCGGTCTACTGGACCGGCTGTGGCCAGGGGCGGACCAGGCAGCCAACGGTCCACAAGCCGTGGATGCCTCCGAGTTGAGAGCTTTGCGGCGAGGCATGCGGGTCGGGCAGGAGCTGCGATCGAGAGTGATCTCCGTCGCTTTCGCCGATGACAGCCCCGCCCGGGCGGCGCTCGTGGCCAACACATTCGCTCAAGTTTATGTCGACACCCTAACGAAGAAAAGGCAGGCATCCGACCAGCAAGAGCTCGATGCAATCACCGCCAGTCTGCCCGGGCTGCAAAATGATCTGCAGGCAGCGGCTGACCGCCTTGAGAAATATCGGCTGAGCCACGGAGCCATCGACCAAGGCTCGGCGGACAATGCAGCCAGGGAACGGGCCGACCTCAGCCAGCAATTGTCGATGTCAAAGGCGGATCTCGCCGCCGTGGAATCTCGGCTACGGTACGTCCAGCAGCTTCGAGAGCAAGGGGCCACTCTCATCACCCTGGCCGAAGCTATTGGCGCGCCTGAACTTGCCGACCTTGCGGCTCGACAGGCTCTCGCGCCGGCAGACCAGGAACTCAGAGCCACGACGCAAAGCAAGATCGAACAAGGCGTCGACAAGATTGCTGCCGATGCAAACATTTTCCGTGCACAGATCGCCGCTCTCGAAAGCCGAAAGAACATCCTGGATGCGGTCATGGCCGACACCGCCAGCCGGCTTTCCGGCTTGCGGGCTCTCGAGCCGCAGGTCAGCCTGCTGACCCAGCGATATAACGAACTCCTTGGTCGACAACAGGATTTGACGCGGCGTATCGGAGTTCCCTCGGCTGGAATTTCGATCCTGTCTGCGGCTTGGCCGCCGACTATCCCGCAGACATTGCCAGCCATCTTCCTGGTTCCCCCCGGGATGATCCTATTCGCTATCCTTGGGGCGATGTACGTCACGATGCGCAATCATTTTGACCGGACTTTCCGTGGCGAGGCCGAGGCGGAAGCGGTGCTCAAGGTTCCATGTATGGGGCAGATCCCCGAAGCATGCGGAATGCATGCCAAACAACTGCGAAACCTCGTGCTGGGGGAGCGCAGGTCCGCATATAGCCGCGCCGTGACGTCGTTGCTGATCGCGGCGGCACCAAATGCGCTAAGGGCTCGTTCGTCGTACACGGCGCTTGTCACCTCCAGTATGCCGCAGGATGGCGGGACCGAGCTCGCGTGGAGCCTGGCGCTCGCCGGCACGCGACTGGGCGGTCGAGTCCTGTTGGTCGATCTTGAACGCAAGGGCGTTCAGCTCACGCTCGAGTTCCTGCACCAGTTCAGCGAGCGCAAGAACCGCCATTCCTTCGCTGACTATGTTTGCAATCGCTGCGACCTGGAAGGTGCCGTTGCCAGGCTGCATGAAATCGGGATCGACGTGATGACCGCCGCTCCGTCGGACGACCTGCTGGCGCTGCTATCGTGCGAGGATGGAGGCAAAGTGATGGCGGATCTGCACGCGACCTATCGCATCGTGATCATAAACCTGCCGTCGGCGCTGGGGCGGCCGGAAGCCAAATTTCTGCCCGGATGGGCGGACGTGGTTCTTTTCGCCATCCGGTGGAGGAAAACGCCACGCACCCTCGCTCGCGGGGTGCTGGAACTCCTTCAGGGCAACGGTTCTCTTGCGATACCTGTCGGCAGTGTCCTCACGCGCGTGAATCTGAAGAAACATGCCGGATATCGGCTCGAGGACAGCGCTGACCTCTTGCGCGAGCAAATAGCATGACGGCCACAGGCTCGTCCTTGGGCTACGAACGATCCGGGGGCGGTTCATCCAGGGAGCGGCCAGGACGATTCACGGTGCAGCCTGTCAGCAGAGCGCGTCATTCAGGTGAATGATGGCAAGGTCCGGTGTGCATCGTAGGCTCCGGAAATCCCCGATATTTGCCTCCCTCGGAAGCGCGAACCGATGGCACCAAGCGACCTTCTGAGACCCAAGACGGTTCCTGCGGCCGGCACAGCCATCATCGTTGTTCGGCCGAGCCCGATCGGCTCGATCATTCGTGCGGCAAGCGGAGTGTCGGCAATGGCGATTGTCGGCCAGCTCACCCTTCTTGCTGCAATCCCGGTTTTGGCGCGGCTCTATTCGCCGGCCGATTTCGGCGTCTTTACGATTTACCTGTCGATCGTGAATATACTCGCCGGGGTCGCGGCATTGCGCTTCGAGGCTTCGCTCTATGGGGTCAAGGGGAGCGCGCAGGCCTATGTGACGGTCAAGCTTGTTCTCTTGGCTGTGTTCGTGACGACCGTCCTGGCCTTTTCGGCCGGACAGATGCTGTCGAACCTTGCTCCCGATCGCCTCGGCTCGCTCGCCTGGCTCATTCCGATTGGAATGGGAGGCGCAGGTCTGGTCGAAGCCATGAACTGCTGGAGTCTGCGTGCCGGGCTTTTGCGCGATTTTGCTCTCGGGCGCCTGATCCTGCCGGCGAGCATGGCTGCACTGCAATTGGCTTTCGGCATCGCCAACCTCGGCGGCGAAGCCATGATCCATGCGCATATTCTGAGCCAGTTCGTCTTCATCGGGCTGATCGGCTGTCGGGTGATGAGTTGGGAGGATTTGCGTGGCATCGCCTGGGCACCTTGGCGTGCGGTGCTGGAAAAGGCTCGGCGGGAATACAAATTTCCTCTGTTCGATATTCCCGCAACGCTCGCGAGCATAGCAATCAACAATCTTCCAGCAGTCCTTGTCGGCGGGCTGTTCGGCACCGCATTTGCCGGATATTTGGGCGTGGCCGCGCGGCTGGTCACCGGTCCGGTGACGCTGATCGCCACACCGCTCAGCAATGTTTTTGTCGCCGAAGCAAACCGGAACAGCAATCGTGGACACCTGCTTGGTGTGGCGCGCGGGCTTCTCCTGCTGGCCGCCGCCTTTACCGCGGTGCCAATCTTGCTGCTCGGCCTCGCCGCGCCTTATGTGGTCGTTCCGCTTCTGGGCGAGCCTTGGATGCCCACTGCGGAAATCATGACCGCACTGGCGCTGATGGGCGCGGCACAGGCGTTGTCGACTCCGCTCAGCGACGTTCCCGCTCTGTTACGGCGGCAAGGAACAAGACTGGTCATCGACCTCGCACGGGCGGTTCTCGTGTTTGGCCCACTGCTCGCCGGCGCCCAGGCGGGCTGGCAGCCAGTCACCGTCATCTATTTCATGGCCGCCGGCGGCGCGTCGGGTTTCGCTCTGAAAATGGCAGCATCACTGTACCTGTTGACCCACGACCCTCAACCAGCAGGCGCTGCAACGTGCGTCCAACATGAATGTCTCGAGGAAAAAACACCATGAATTCGTCGTCGATTGACAACCTTCAAGCGGCAGTTGCGGTCACCCAGCATGACCGGGCCGATGTCTCATGGTCACGCCCTTTTATCTCGGTCGGGATACCAACTTTTCGTCGACCGGATACGATCCGCAGGGCGATCGACAGCGTCTTGGGCCAGGATTACTCCGATTGGGAGTTGGTCGTGAGCGACGACGAGGGACCGGAGGGCGAGACCTGGGCTATCGTGACCGACTACGCACGGAGCGAACCTCGCATCCGCATTATCGAAAACAGTCGAGGTCGCGGTCAGGTGGAGAACACCAACAACGCTATGCTGGCTTGCTCCGGACGATGGATCAAGTTGCTGCATGACGATGATTGGCTTGCGCCAGGTGCACTCAGGACATTCGCCGAAGTTGCCAAACAGTACCCCTCAGTCGCCTTCATGACGTCAGCGGCAAACATAATCGAGGACAAGCGAGTGCGATTTCGCCAAGTCCCCAAGGAGCAGGAACCGATCTCGCTTTATTCCAGCCAGCAGTGCCTGATGGACCTCTATCTGGTGCGTGCGACACGCTGCCTGGGGATTATTCCATCCACATTGTTGATCAACAGCGACGTCATTCGTGCCGGCTGCTTGATGCGCACGCACAAAGAGATTCCGGCCGGAGTGGATCAACTGTTCTTCGTCGATCTAGCCAGCCATGGGGACATGGTGGCGATAAGCGATCCGCTTACCTTTTACGATGCGACGAACCATCCAAGCATTACAACGTCAAAGAGTTTCCGCGAGGTCGACGAAGTGACCCTCGCCGTCAAGCAGCTTAACTGGAATCTCATCAAGGACCGCAACCATCTCCCGCCTCCCGAGACATTGCTGCGGGCATTGCGGGTTGCTCGTATTCCCATGAGGTTCCACCAGCAGTCCTGGTTGACCACGTTCCTGGACGGGATTCAGATCTTCCGGCCTTCCGTCATGAAGGTGGCGGGCTGGCACGTGCTTAACCACGTGTTTGCAATCCGCCCAAGATTGGGCCGGGTGCGCACACGACGGCGGTAGGGTGAGTCTGGCGGACAAGCACGCCGGCAACAGATTGCGCGCGCACAAGCCTGTTGCGCGCGCGCATGGTACGGCCGTTATCTCACGGCAGGACGCATATGCGCCCAAGAAGAGCTACCAGTTCCGCCTGGCGCCGAGTTTCGGTCTTGGCGAACAGCGACGCCAGCTGTGACCTTATCGTGGTCCGGCTCAAGCGCCGCTTGCGGGCTATCTCCAAAGGGGCATCGCCCTGCGCCAAGCGCAGCGCGAGTTGCGTTTCGGCACTCGTCAGACCAAACATTCTTTGCAGCGTCTGGGGATTTGGCCCGGATCTGTTTTCACGATCCAGCAGCGCCACGATACTCGTCGCGTCAGGCGTTGCTATGCCCTTCTCGTTTAAAACCAAGGGCCTGTCGCCCATGCCGCGGATCACCACCCATGAAAGCGTGCCGGGAAGAAAATTCCCCGGCACGTTTGCGATCAGCCGCCTCAGAGCAACCGACACCTTGCCGGCCGTATCAGCTGCCTCGCCCTCGCGCTCCAAGGTGTTTTGAGCGGCTGAATTCCACTCCATGACCTTCCTGTCGCTGTTCAGGATCAGATAGCCACACCCGATGCGATCAAGCATTCCCACAACAGATGCAAGGCTGCTCTGCTTTGGCTCGACGGCCACGCCGTCGAACCTTTGTGGTGCTTGGTGCCAGGCGGAACCATGGCCACCCTGCGTTCTCAAGGCCGAGACGGGCTTTCCCCCGAAACCTCCATATTGGCGACCAAGAACTCCATCATCTTGCCTACCAACCAGTGCCATTTTCTTACCTCCCGCAAAACGGCAACGCCTCCCTGTCAAAAGGAGGTGCCTTCAACATGTCAGTCAGGTCGCTTGGAGAATTGCGGTCCGATCCGCCCCCGACATCGGACAAAATGCGCGCTACAATCCCAGGGAACAATCCTGCGGTCGGACTAGTCTGTACGCTTTTCGGTCTAATCTCGACGGACTAGTCAGAAGGTTATAGTTTGGCACATGCGTTTGCTTTCGCTCAATTTGCATCCGAACAGCTCAAGCAAGTTGCTAACCCACCTTGCCTCGATGTCGCTCCTGATCGCGACACTTGCGGTCGAGACGGCGCTGCCCGCCTCCATGGCATACGACATCGGCTTTTTTGAATTTGTTCCCACCATTATTGCCATCTCATATCTCGAAGATCGCCTGATTGCCCTTGCGGCAACGTTTGTGATGGTGGCCGTCGGCTTGTTGGCGCGGGATATCCTGAGCAACCCAATTAACGTCGAGGTTTGGATTAGGGCCATTCTGCTGCTCGTTGCAGGGGGGATGATCGCCCTGACTTTCCACCGGCAGAGGCAGGACTACCGCACCCTTTTGCAGGTTGCAGAGGCTAGACTCGTGGCCTTGGAGGCAACCGAAAACAGTTATCGCTGGGCATTCGAACGTGCCGCTATCGGCTTTGCCAACATGAGCGAGAACGGAGAGTTGCAACGGTCCAACAAACGTCTCTGTGAGATGACAGGGTATGTCGAGGAAGAGCTTTCGAGTCTACCGCTCAGGGCACTCGTCCACCCTGACGACAACCACACTTTGGCGGAAGCGTTGACTCGCCTCAAGGACACGACTTCTTTCGGCTCGGAGATCCGTCTCCTGAAAAAGGACGGCACGGTTTTGTGGACAAGATTGGCGCTGTCTTTGGCCGTGCCAGCCGATGCTCTCCCTCAAAGCATCTTTGTAATGGTGGACGATATATCTGGAGAGCGAACCGCCCGCGAGGCACTCCGGGCTCAGAAGGAATGGTTGGACCTGGCGCTGTCGTCCAGCCGGTTGGGAACGTGGCGTATAGATTTCGAGAGCGGATCCGTGAATGGCTCAGCCGCGTTCTGGGAAATGATGGGACTGGCACCCGCGCCGAGCCGTCCATTGCAGGAATTGGCCGCTGTCGTTCACCCGGCCGACTTGCCTAATCTGACGGCCCCGGGAGAGCTTGCATCAGGCGCCAACTATGACGCGGAGATCCGCATCAGGCGAGCTGGCGGGCATATCCGCTGGATTGCTCTTCGGGGCCGGGACGAATTGCGCGACGGTCGTGCACAGCGAATAGGAGTCGCCGCGGATCTCACCGATCGACGCATAACCATTCTGCTGCGGGCTGCGGCGAAGAAGCGAGAGCAGGCCATGCTTGAACAGCGCCATAGGCTCAACAATCTGTTTCCGGTGATCACGGCGCTTGTAAATATGGTCGGTGCCCCCGACAACGATATCGCCCGTTACAAGCAGACACTGATCGAAAAAATCGGCGCACTCCAGGCGACGCATCTGCTTCTTTCACGCGATGGCAGCCTGTCGGCTTCCCTCCGTGACCTCATTGCTCAGGAATTGCAGCCCTATATGGGGACGCACAACGTTTCGATCAGTGGACCCGAAGTAAAAATGGCAGAGGGTTCGGCTGAGAGCTTCGCAATGATCGTTCACGAACTTACGACCAATTCCGTGAAGCATGGGGCTCTCGGCACTCCGGCAGGCCGGATCGAGGTCGTGTGGCAATTCGCAGCCCAGGAGCCCGGCGCCGACATAGTGTTCGAATGGTCGGAATCGGGAGAGCGCCGGGTCTCCACCTCGGCTCGGCGTGGTTTTGGGTCGTTGATTATTGGAGCCGACGGTGAGCCTATCGTGGGCCACTCTTCCAAGCTCGAGATGCTGGATCACGGACTAAAATATTCGGTCCGGCTGCCGCCAAAAGCAATCGGCGCTAGTTGATGTCTCTGGCGGCCCATGTCTTCAGCAAGACCGCGGCTTCCGTCCGATTTCGTGCTCCAAGCTCGCGCAGGACGGCGGCAGCATGAATCTTCGTCGTCGCTTCCGCAATTTCAAGAGAGCGGGCAATCTCTTTGTTCGAGTAACCTTCGGCCATCAACCTGAGGACTTCCTTCTGTCTGGACGTAAGCCTCCCCAGATTGTTGACGCTGATGGTCCTGTGGGGCATTTGCATGGGAGCCTCGGACGGAAGGCGTACCGACTCCTTGGACCTTTGTGAAAGAAGTGCCGGAACGTAAATGCGGCCGGCCAGGATTTCGTTCACCGCCAGGACCACCTCCTCGTCCGTTTGGGATTTTACGATATAGCCATGAAGCCCAATCGAAAGGGCAGTTAGAATCTCGGCGCGTGAATCCGTCCCTGAGACAATAGCAAACCGTGTGTCGGGATGAGCCGGTAAGACGTCGCGAAGATCATCCTGACCCGACAGTCCCGGCATGTGCAGGTCGATGACGGCGAGATCAACGGGCGCCTGATCTTCAAGCAGGCTTATGACGGTATCAAAACATGCCGCTTCGAATATTTCCAAGTCCGGAATGCCGGCCATCAATGCCAGTCGCAGCCCACGACGATACAAGCCGTGATCGTCGGCGATGATAATACGATACATGAACCACCCACCTTTTGGCAGCCCCGCATGTGTCCCTAGCTGCCGAAACCTCCCTTTGGATGGACTGCACGGTGACCCAACACAGATCAGCCGCCCCGCTGATCCCCCGTATGTCGACGCTCGCCGCCGCCCATCCGCACATTTCAACATTCTAATATAGCTTACACTCGCACACATTTCAGGGCCAGATAATGAAGTGTTTTTTTCGTACGAACGTAGCAATTCCCTTCCGAGAAGGTCGTTACCGGCGCCGGACATGTGCACAGCAGTTGCCAATCGAGCGGCCACAGCTCCCCAGTTCTGATTGATCGCCCTGCCGCGCCATGCCCTGCCGGCTGGAATATTGAAATCAAAAGGCCGGGAAAGTGCCATTCAAATGCACGACGACGCCTTCTCGGGCGCCACTTACCATCGCTGCACTCCGGAGAGGCGAAGCCAACACTGGCGTACCTTCCGGCCGGGTGGGCTGGACCCATCACACCGCGACAGTCGTATCAACAGGAGGACGAGATGAAAGCGGTCATTCAGTGCGGTGGAATGGGAACACGCCTTCGGCCTTTCACATCCATCTTGCCCAAGCCTCTCATGCCGATCGGTGCTCGACCGGTTCTTGAATTGCTTTTGAAGTGGCTGCGACGGAACGGCATTCAGGAAGTCTACGTCACGACCGGCTATCTGGGGCACTTGATCCGCACCGTGTGCGGAGACGGATCACAGTGGAATCTAAGGATACGCTATACCCAGGAGTTGGAACCTCTCGGCACTATTGGCCCGCTCTCCCTGATCAGGGAGGAACTGGACGAGCCGTTCATTGTTCTCAATGGGGACGTACTTACCGATCTCAGTCTCAGCCGGTTTGTGGCGTCACACCGCACTCATACGGATCCAGTCACCATAGCCACAGCTTCCCGCATCATCAAGATGGACTTCGGCGTCATCGACGAGGTCGGGAACACTGTTAAAGTATTCCGCGAGAAACCGACACTGACTCATCTGGTAAGTATGGGAATATATTGCATGAATCCAGACGTTTTTCGTTTTATACCTGACGGCATCGCCTTTGGATTCGACGACCTCATGCTGCAGATGATGCAAAACGGCACGAATGTGCACGTCTACAAACATGACGGGCTTTGGCTGGATATCGGACGCGTTGAAGATTTTCAAAACGCACAAACCATCGCCTGGGAAGAGCAGTCCGCATCGATCGAGGTCTCGGCAGCGGCCGCTTGAGGGCTGAACGCCCTGCCGCGCCAACATGAGGAGGTCGTAATGCTCTTGGTCAGCGCTCCTATTCTTGGCTTTCCGGAAAAGGCAGCCCTGGCCAAAGTTGTCGACAGTGGGTGGCTGACGATGGGGGACCAGGTAAGAGCCTTTGAAGAGGCCTTCGCAGCCGTGCACGATGCGGTCGATTGCGTCGCCGTCAGCTCTTGCACCGCCGCCCTGCATCTCATTCTCCATGCACTTGGGATCGGCCCCGGAGACGAAGTGCTGGTTCCCTCGCTGACCTTCGTGGCGACCGCGAATGCAGTGCTCTACGTAGGAGCAACACCGGTATTCGTCGACATAGAGTCGGCCGAAGTGCCACTGATGTCCCTAAGCGACGCGGAGGCCAAGTGCACCGGACGCACCAAGGCTGTCATTCTCGTCCACTTTGCCGGCTATCTCGCCGACCGGGAAGAATGGCAGAGATTTGCCCGTGTGCGAGGACTGCATATCGTCGAGGATGCCGCGCATGCTCCCGGCCTTAAGGAGGTGGGGACTTACGGTGCGGCTGCGGCCTTCAGCTTCTACGGCAACAAGAACATGACCACCGCGGAAGGTGGGGCCGTTATTGCCCGGGATGCACAGCTCCGTGAAACGATCCGCCAGGCTCGCGGACATGGAATGACCAGTGGCACACATCAGCGGCTGAACAGCCGCACGCCGCAATACGACGTGACGATGCTCGGTTTCAATTATCGCATGGACGAATTGCGCGCCGCTATTGGCTTGGTCCAACTTCAAAATCTGCAGGAATGGAATGAAATCCGGCGCATATTGGTCGTCCTCTATCGGCGTCTGATCGCAGATTACTGCTCGGCTGTGACAGTCCCGTTCGGCAAACCGCGGACCTCGGCCTACCACATCATGCCTGTCCTCCTGCCGCATGACATCGACCGGCAAACGGTAATCGACCATCTGCGAACGAAGGGAATACAGACCACAATCCACTATACGCCCGTGCACCAGATGACGCTTTATCGCCAAATGTTCAGTGAAATCCATCTGCCGAAGACCGAGGACTTCGCGCAGCGGGAGCTGACGATTCCACTACACCCGCAAATTACGGCAAGTGCGATCGAGTCGGTGGTTGTTGCACTAGCCACCGCGATTGAAAGCAGCGGGCGTGCGGGAGCCGCGGCATGAACGCACTCGACGTGACGATGCATCGGCCCGCCGTAGCTGGCACCAGCCACGGAATTGCCAGACGCGCGATGGACATCATCCTCGCTGCAGCAGCGGGAATTGTACTCGCTCCACTGATGCTCCTGATTGCCGTTGCACTCTTTGTCGAAGGTGGTTGGCCGGTGTTTTTCGTACAGACGCGCCTGGGCGCCGGCGCAAAACCGTTTCGCATGTACAAGTTCCGCAAATTCAGGACAACAGCCGATCCTTTCGGCCTTGCGCTGACCATGAACGATGACAGCCGCATGACGCGGGTAGGCCGTTTTCTCGCGGCAACGAAACTTGATGAACTGCCCCAACTGTGGAACGTTTTCACGGGGGACATGGCAATTGTCGGGCCGCGGCCGGAAAGCCTTGCCTTCGCCGATTGTTTCCGCGGCGGCAATGAAGCTGTCCTACAGTGGAAGCCTGGCCTGCTCGGCCCAACCCAGGTTCTCTTCCGTCACGAAGCCTGTTTTTACCCGCCCTCCCTTGATCCGCTCCTGTTTTATCGAGAGGTCCTGTTCCCGGCCAAGGCAACGATCGACCTCGCCTACTATCCGCGGCGCACGATTGTATCGGACCTCGTCTGGATAATGCGGGGCTTTAGGGCGGTTTTCGGTGTGTCCCTGCCTCCCGCGGCAAGTGGGTAGAGTTGGCAAGCGAGGAGTTTGGCATGAATGGATTGTTGTTCGTTCGCCAGTTTGACGGCTCACACGATCGAAGGAGTGCACGGTCGTGAGCTATCGCGGCAGGAAGGTCCTGGTCACCGGTGCGGATGGATTTATCGGATCCCACCTCACGGAAGCGCTGGTGCACGAAGGTGCCGATGTCACGGCACTGGCCCTCTACAACTCGTTCGACAGCCATGGCTGGCTGGATGATTTGCCCGACCACGTTCGAAGCCAGTTGCAATGCATTCGTGGCGACGTTCGTGACAGCGCGTTCATCAACCGGATCGTGCGCGGCCAGGCGGTGGTGTTTCATCTGGCTGCGCTGATTGCGATTCCCTATTCCTACGCTGCTGCCCAATCCTATGTGGAGACCAATGTGCTGGGCACCGTGAATGTCCTCGAAGCGGCACGCCACTGGGAAACCGAGCGCATTGTGCATACGTCCACGAGCGAGGTTTATGGCACCGCTCTGACCATGCCGATCCACGAATCCCACCCGTTGCAGGGACAGTCCCCCTACTCCGCATCCAAGATTGGCGCGGACATGATGGCGGCGTCTTATGCCAGGTCCTTCGATGTGCCGGTGGTCATCCTGCGACCGTTCAATACATACGGGCCGCGCCAGAGCGAGCGGGCCATCGTGCCGACCATCATAAGGCAGGCTCTGGACGAGAACTGTCCGGCGATCATGGTCGGCGACACCAGCCCTATCCGCGACCTTACCTTTGTGGAAGACACTGCGGCGGCATTTGTGGCGGCAGGGGCCGCCAAGCTTGAATTTGGCCATGCCTACAATGCCGGCAGCCAGCGCGCCGTCAGTGTCTCGGACGTTTTGGAGTTGGTGCTCGAGTTGAGTGGCACCAGGAAACCGGTCCGTCGCGACGAAAGCCGGATGCGGCCGCAGAACTCCGAGGTTCGCGCGTTGCTCGCCGATTCCTCGAACCTTGAAAGTAAAGTCGGATGGCGGGCGCATACAAGCCTGCGTGACGGTCTGGAAAGAACCATCGAGTGGTGGCGTTCGCGCCTCAGCGAGGGCCGCGTCCGTCGCGAAATGAGCTATATGACATGACCTTTCCGCGGCTCATACCGGCTGTGCTGCTGATGGCCGCTCTGCTGGCGCTACACACAGCCGGAAACCGGCCGAGCGGTGCGGCAGGCACGGAGCCGGCAATGGATCTGCCCGCTTACCTGAAACCTGCAACCGATCCGGCGACAGGGATCAGCTTCACTCGGATCACCAAGCCCGGAGCTCTTGGCGGCGGAATTGTCTGCGGCAAAATATATTGCAGTCATCGGTACTCGAGCGCGCAAGCGTGGAATGCCGATCAGAGCCTCCTCGTCCTCATGAACGGCTGCAACGGCATGTGCTTCCTCGACGGGAAAAACTACGTTCCTTTGTTCCATCGCAACAAGCCGGGTGAGTGCGAATGGCACCCTCGAAACGCGGACCTGATGATTTGTGTCGATGATCAGAATATCTCGACCTGGGCGCCCCGCAGCAATCGTGAGGACATAGTTTTTGCCGCTGCGAAATATCGGGATCTTAAATTCGGCCCGTCCAAGGGAAATCCAAGTCGTGACGGCAGCCGCATTGCCGTACGCGCGACCCGCGATGATGGTGCTGCCGTCGTCTTCGCATATGACCTCGACCGGCGTCTGAAATACCCGGACATCGGTCTCGCCCAGGTTGCTGGAACGACCAGTTCCTGCACCATTTCTCCGCTTGGAGAAAACATCCTGTGTTTTCAAAACCTGGCCGACGGCACCGAGCAGCGAGCCATTTTCGCAATCGACGGCACCTTGCGCCAGACGTGGAAGGACCATCATCGGCCCGGCCATGGCGATATGACTCTCGACGCGGATGGTAGCGAAATTTACGTCGGAATCAGCAAATCCAGCCCCGACAAATATCAGGTGATCAAACGTCGGCTGTCAGATGGAAAGGTCATGTCGCTCATGAAGTTCGGCGAGGCCGAGCATGCATCGCTGCGTGCTTTGGACAGGCCCGAATGGGCATTTATGAGTTACGGGGGCAATCCCGAGGAGGTTCGAAGCCAGCCGGAATGGGCTCCATACTCGCGCGAGGTGATCGCGCTGCGTGTCGACGGCAGTCGAGAGGTCCGACGGATCGTGCAGACGCGAAACGCTCCGTTCGACTATTGGAGCGAGACACACGCCTCCCCGTCCCCCGATGGGTCGCAAGTGATCTGGTCGAGCAATTGGGGGGTGCCGGGCGGGCCGGTCTACGAATTCGTCGCCCATCTCGATTGGCCGCAGCAGCCGGATCTGAAACAAGGGGAGATTGCCATCAATGGCCTTCATTAGCCGAATTTCCTTTGCAGCGCTTGCCGGGTGCCTGGCCTTGAGCAGCGCAACCGCGGCCGAAGCGCCGGTGGCTTACAAGCTCTCCCCCGGCGACACGGTGGAGATAGGAATTGCCTCCATAGCGGAACGAACGCAACGCGCGGTTGTCCAGATGGATGGCTCGATCGCGCTGCCCGAGTTCGGGATGATCCCGGTTGGCGGGTTGACGCCGGCCGAATTGCAGACGCGCATGGAAGCGGTGCTGCCAACCAAGATCGTCCACCAGCGTCTGCCTGATGGACGGGAGCAAATGATCATCATCAAGCCGAGCGACGTCACGGCCGTGATCGCGGAGTACCGGCCGATCTACGTGACTGGCGATGTGCTGACGCCAGGGCAGCAGGCTTACCGGCCACTCATGACAGTCCGGCAGGCGATTGCGGTCGCCGGCGGTTTCAGCCTTCTGCGGTCGCGGGCAAGCCAAAGCGGACCTGATCCCGTTGATCTGCGACGCGACTACGAGTCGATCTGGGGGGATTACATCAGGGACTACTTTCATGGCGCCCGCATCCGCGCCGAACTTCAGAACCAGGCAGAATTTGACATGCAGCCGCCGCAGGGCTCGCCCCTGTCGAATGTATTGATATCGGCGGTCGCGCAGGCGGAAGCGGAGGGTCTCAGAATTTCGCTGAACAATTTTCAACAGGAGCAAAGCTATCTCGACAAGACAGCCAAGGATGCCGAGGCTGAGGTCGAGGTTCTGCTCAAGCGCGAGCAGACGGAAGCGGCAGCGGTGAAACAGGATGAGGACGATCTGGCGCGGGTCACCAAATCGTTCGAATCGGGCAACCTGACCAACAGCAGGCTCGCCGACGTCAGACGTGCAGTGCTGATGTCGTCGAGCCGGGCGCTCGAGACCTCGGTCGAACTCATGAGAACGCGGCGCCAGCAGGAAGACTTCGTCAGGCAGCAGGAACGCAATGAAAATCAACGAAGGATCGGCCTTCTGAACGAGTTGAGGGACACCGACCTTCGCCTCGCCGAGACCACTGCAAGGCTCCACGCAGCCAGCCAGAAGCTTCAGCCATCAGGGGCGTCCGCTCTTCCGCTGCCGGTCGCCGGCGAAACCTTCCAGGCGCGGATCACAATAACCGGTGGAGCCGGCGACGCGTCGAGAAGTCGACCGGTCGACCAGGACACTGAGGTCGCGCCTGGAGACACCATCGAGGTGAGGTTCAGCAGCGACCTGCAGAGCGCGGCGATCCAGTAGTTACGCGACGTGAACCGACTCGGGAACGACAGTGGCTGATGCCTCGCCTCACGGCATGAAGACCCGGGCGACCTGAGAAATCGGGCATGGGAAAATCAAGAAAGCGGGTTTGTCGTGATTGGTGAAATAGATGTCGCCAGCGCCTACATCACCGGCCGCATCGGCTTCATGGGGCTGAAGTTGGTTGTCGCGCCCGGCGCGCTCGTCCCTCGCCCGGAGACGGAATTGCTCGGCAGCACCGCCCTCAATGTGCTTCGTGAACTTAATCGGCCGGTCCCGCGTGTCGTGGACATGTGCTGCGGAGCGGGCAATCTCGCCTGCGCCATTGGATACAAGGTCCCCACCGCGCGCGTCTGGGCGAGCGATCTCACTGACAGCTGTGTCGAAACCACCTGCCGGAATGTCGCCCATCTTGGCCTGGCCGGACGCATTTCGGTGCTGCAGGGCGACCTGTTCAATTCCTTCTCGGGTCTGGAGCTCGAAGGCACGATCGATCTGGTCGTTTGCAACCCGCCTTACATCTCCGAGAAGCGGCTCGAAAACGACCGCGCGCATCTGATGGAACTTGAACCACGTGAGGCATTCGCTGCCGGGCCTTACGGCCTGAGCATTCACATGCGGGTGATCAAGGAGGCGCGGCGCTATCTGCGGCAAGGTGGCATGCTGCTTTTCGAGGTCGGGCTTGGCCAGGACCGGCAGGTCATGAGTTTGGTTGAGCGTTCCAAAGCCTACGAGAGCATTCGCGCGGTTGCAAACAAAGCCGGTGAAGCCAGGGTGGTTTGTGCACGGGCCAAAGCGCCAGCGTGAGCCGCGCCATTGGTTTGCGCGCTCGGTTGGGAGGACGCCCTTAAAGCGGCCCAGCGATCAGTTTTCCTTGCTGAGCACGTAACGTGCAATTCCCTGGATGGAATCGAAATTCTCAGGCAGAAGTTCACTGTCCTCGACAGTGATGCCGAATGTCTCCTCGACGAAGCCGATAACTTCAAGCACTCCAGTCGAGTCTATGATGCCCTGGTCGAGCAACGACGTTTCAACCTCCAGGGCACGCGGGTCGGCCACGTAGAAATTTGACGCCAGAAAGGCGCGTATCTGATCGCTGTAGGTGTCAATTCTGTTGTTCGTGCTCAGCATTGAATTGGCCTCCGATCCAAATGATTTCCAGGTGTCGCTTTATGAAAGCGCTATTTTCTTGAGCTTGCCCGTGTCCGTCATCGGTAGACTGGACACAATCTGGATGGACTTCGGAATCATGAAGTTTTCCAGCCGCTTCTGACATTCCATCCGCAGCTGCTTTTCGCCCATGATCGTTCCTTGCTCCATGACGACAAACGCTTTCACTGCTTGCCCTAGCAGGTCGTCGGGAACTCCAACGACCGCGGCTTCCCGTACTCCCGGGATTTCCATCAGCACGTTTTCGACTTCCCTGGGCGCTACCTTTTCTCCCCGCGATTTTATGATCTCATCGCTGCGGCCGACAAAATAGAGGTACCCTTCCTCGTCCATTCGGCAGTAGTCGCCGGTGTACAGAACCTGCTCGCCGGGCAAAGGACCAGGCTTGAGCTTCCTCGCGGTAGCCTCCGGCTTACCCCAGTAGCCCTTCATGACCGTTGCCCCGCGAATGACCAGCTGGCCGACGACATTGGGACCGACCCTTCGGTCATCCTCATCGACAATCCACATTTCGGTGTTCGGGATGGCGATCCCCACGCTCAACGGTTTTCGAGCAAGATCTTCCGGCGGAAGATAGGTGCAGCGTTTGCATTCGGTCAGGCCGTACATCGAATAGATGCGAGCATCGGCAAACAGTTCCTGGAGCAGGCGAATGTGCTTGAGCGGCAGTGCCGCGGCAGTGTTCGTGACATACCTTATGCTTGCAAAATCATCTGCCTTCAGCGTCTTGAGATCCGACAGCGCGGCAAAGATGGTTGGCACGCCGGGAAAGCCTGTAACTCTCTCCCTTTCGATGATCGCAAGTATCTGTGCGGGGAAGGCAAACGAGCGCTCGAGGACCAAGCGCGCCCCGGTACGGAATGCCATTATCATCTGATAGAGGCCGTAGTCGAAGGCCAGGGGCAAGACATTGAGGATCACATCGTCTTCGCCAAGTTCGAGGTACGAGGCAATCGACGTGCAGGCTGCCATCATGTTCCTGTGCGTCAGCATCACGCCTTTGGGTTCGCCGGTCGAGCCCGACGTGTAGATGATGGCTGCGAGATCGATATCGATGCGGCGGCGGGCCGGCGCTTTGCCGTGGCCGGCAGCCGCCTCATCCCAGCGCACGGCATGCGGCAATCCCCGGAGCTCGGCGACGTCCACCGGACCGGAGACGATGAGCCGCCGCAGCGACGGACAGTTACGCGCCGGTTCAGTAAAGATTGCCTGCAAATGTTTGTCGGTGATCAATGCTGCCGGCAGGCAATCGTTGAGCAAATACCCCAGCTTGTCGCTCTTGGTGAGCGGATTGACGATGCACACAACGGCGCTTGCCTTGAGAACCGCCCAGAAGCTGACCACGGTCTCGACGGTGTTGTCGGCGAAGATCATGACGCGGTCACCGGGGGCGACCCCGGACGTGACGAGATGATGGGCGACCGCGTTGGAACGTGTCTCAAGCTCATCATAGGCGAGCCGGTGCCCGCCGCACACCAGCGCCACCTTGTCGCCGAGCCGGCCGGCCGAATGGCTGAGGTAGTCGTGCAGCAGAGGGACGGCGCCATGCATCATACCAGCACCTCTTCCCTGTGCAGGCGATCGACATCTATCCTGAGGTCGACCGCACGCCCGCTTGATGGACGGCTTGCGACAAACTGCTGATGGAGGAGCTGCGTCGACAGCACGCCGACCAACGCCATATTGTCCGAGTTGGACAGATCGCCATCGCCGGTCTTGGCAGCGCATTTGTCCAGCAGGCGCGCGACCGAGTTCGGATCAAAGACATTCGCCGCGCGCAGGGCAGTCTCCGAGAGTGCTTCGCGGACATAGGCGGGTGCGCTATCGCCCATGAAGCAAAGTGCGTTGGGCGCCCGGTAGGGCTGCTTCTTGCGGGCCACGACTTCCGCGGGGACGATCGATTTCGCCACACGCTTCAGCACGTGTTTCTCATCCAGAATGCGCAGCTTGTAGTCGGCCGGTAGCGAATTCGCCAAGGCCACGAGCCTGTCGTCCAGGAACGGGAAGCGCCCCTCGACGGAGTGGGCCATCAGCATCCTGTCACCCTGAGAGGAGAGCAGGTAGCCCGACATCAGCGTCCTGATCTCAAGATACTGGTCCTGCGCGAGAGGACCCCATCGTGGAAACTCTTCGGGCAGACGGCAGAGCAGGTCCGCCACTGCGTCGTGGCGCGCCGCTTCTGCGTGCATGTCGGCCGAGAACAGCCGTTTGATGGCGCTGGTGGTGCGCCAGCGGGTATCATGCGCGAAGCCGGGCGCACTATATGCATGGAGACCGTGTCCGAAGAACTGGCGCGCCATCGCCTGCTGCTTGACCGGCGAGCGGCTGAGATAAGGATACAGGCGTTCCAGCAGTCGCGCGCGTCGGGCGGATGCGGGCTGCCGCCCCCAGAAGCGGCGGACCTTGCCTTCACGGAACAGGTCGTAGCCGGCGAACATCTCGTCGGCCCCCTCGCCGGTCAGCACGACCTTGATGCCATGTTCGCGCACCAGCCTCGAGAGAAGGAACAACGGCGCCGGCGCGGTCCTGAGAATCGGACGCTCGGCATGACGGATCACATCCGGGAAGATCTCGGCGATGTCACCGCGCGAAACCATCACCTCGTGGTGCTCGCCGCCGCTCGCACCGGCAACCAGCCGCTGGTAACGGGTTTCATCATATTCGGCGTCAGCAAAACGCAACGAGAAAGTCTGGAGCGGCGCGCCGGCGAAGCGCCTCCCGAGCATGGCGACAAGTGAGCTGTCGAGCCCGCCGGAAAGGTAGCAGCCGACCGGCACGTCCGCCTTGACCATTCTAAGCGCCGTCGCGGCCTGCAAGGCGCCGCGCACTTCGTCCACCGCATCCTCCAGCGAGCCCCTGAAGGTGCCATGGGCCAGGTCCTCGCTCTCGGGATAGCAAGGTTTCCAGAAAGCGTGCTCACGAACGCTGCCATTGTCATAGATGCGGACATGGCCGGGGGTAAGTTCCTGTATCCCCTGAAATACGCCTTGCGGCGGTACGACCGTCCACAGCGTGAAAGTCTGGTCGACCCCCGCCGGATCGAAGGCCCGCGGTATCGCCGGGTCGGCTGCGAAGATGGCCTTAACTTCGCTGGCGAAATGCAGGCGGCCAGCGTGTTCGCACAAATGCAGCGGGCAGATGCCGAACCGATCGCGCGACAGGACGAGGCGGCCTGTCAGCGAGTCCCAAATGGCGAGTGCCCATTGCCCGTTCAGCCGCTCGAACGCGCCCACGCCCCAGGCGCGGTAGGCATGCACGACGACCTCCGTATCGCTGCGGGTGCGGAAACGATGTCCCAGGGCTATGAGTTGGTCACGCAGCTCGACGTAATTGAAGATCTCGCCGTTGAACACGATCCAGGTGGTATTGCCTGTGTCGGCGAGGGGCTGCTGTCCGGTCGAGAGATCGATGACCGACAGGCGGGTATGCGCCAGCCCCGCTCGCCTGTCGCGATAAAGGCCGCTTTCGTCCGGACCTCGATGGGAGAGCGCGGCTGCCATTCTCAGAAGCGCGGCTCGTGAAGGAGGCTCCGCAGCCGCGTTCAGCGCCACAATTCCGGCGATGCCGCACATGGGTCAATCCCTGTCCATCGCAGCGGGCAGCTGCGGCCGTGCGTGAAGATAGCGGGCAGCGCGGCGTTTGCTGACGATATCCTTATAGACCTTCTCGACTTGCGCGGCAGTGAGGCCAGCGGCGGCGGCAACCACGCCGGCCGAAATTCCGTGATTCGTGCCGTAGAGGCACAAATCCATCAGCTGATAGGGCAAGGCGAAGTAGAACTCCTCCTGGGTTTGCGCCATGGAAAACGTGTCCGTGGTCGGCGGCCTTGTTCGCACCTCCTTGTCAATGCCGAGATATTCCGCCAGCTGGTAAACCTGGGTCTTGTAGAGATGGACGATAGGCATCACATCGGCGACGCCGTCGCCCTGCTTGACGAAGAAGCCCTGGTCATATTCGAGCCGGTTTGGCGTGCCTGCCACTGCATAGTTGAGGCGGTCCGCATGATAATACTCGGTCATCTTGCGAACCCGCTGCTTGTAGTTGGTGGCAGCGACGATCTGCAGGTAAGCCGCCGGCGACAGACGCACGGTGTCGATCTTTCCGTGCGGATCCTCGACCGTAAGGCGCGTGATATTGAGGCCGCTGCTCTCCAGCACCGATGCCATGACCAGCTTGCATTTCCAGCCTTCGCCATATCCAGGGACGGCAGTTCGGATGGCCTCGATCTGTCGGGCGTAGGCGCCGATGCCTTCAAGCGCCGGCTCGATATCTTCAAGGATTGTGTCGATGCCAAGCTGCCCGGCGACGCTGCGGCCAAGCCTCAACGAGTCGCCTGACGAATGGCGCTCCGGCATGAACAGGCCGAGCACCTTGTCCTTCCCGAACGCCCGTGCGCACAGCGTTGCGACGACCGAACTGTCGATGCCTCCGGAGAGCCCGACGACCACTCCGCGACGCCGTTGTGTGCCGAGAACCTGTTCGCGCAAAGTCTCGACGATGCGATCGATCTCCAGCCGGGCATCGAGCGCCAGCACATCGCTGCTGAATTCCCCGATCAGGTCGATGACACTGCCTCCTGTTGGCGTGACTCGACTGAAGAGTAGGTCTCGGTCACAGCGTTTTCGATGAGCGGGCGATTGATGGTCAGATGGGGCTCCACGACCATGTCGATGTGAGTGCCGGCGATCGGAATGACGTCCAGATGGACGAATGCCCGGTCCCACCCGAGTGCAAGCGGCATTCCGGGCCGCGCGCAACGGAACAAGGTGCCGGTGATCGGCAGTATCGGCCTGGGTTCTGCCAGCCATTGGAAGAAGGCGCGCGCCCGCAGAACCTCCTGCAGTTCCAGTTTGGTTCTGAAGCTCGTCGGGTTGAACTGACCCTCGGCATAGCGGTCGAGGAAGCTGGCAAGCCGGGATTCGCAGTGCATTTTGACCGCGACCTTGGCAAGCGCGCGGCACGCCACCCGACTAGCCGATATACGATTGGTTCGGATCCGGTGAAATGTCCGGGTAATGGTCTCCCAACGCTTGCTGCGCTCGCCAACCAGACTGGTATCCAGAATGCCCGTGAACGCTACCGCTCGCCCTTGATCAAGCAGACGCGCGGCAACCTCAAAAGCGACCGCTCCTCCGAGCGAGTGGCCAAGCAGGCGAACACAGCCGGTAGGCTGCACGCGGTTGATATGATCGATTGCAGCTTCGACCATTGCGGCGACAGTGTTCTGACCTTGCAGGATCATGCCCAGGGCCGGATATCTGATGGGAGACACCCTGGCGACCTTGCTTATTGCCGATGCGAACGAAGCAAGGCTCGGACCATAACCGACCGACCCGGGGAAAAGGAAAAGCAGCGGAGGCTCGTGTTTCCAGGCGGGCGCGTGCTCTCCGCCTCGTTGAGCGGAAATGACCGCTGCAACCATCTCATCGAAGCTCATTCCAACCGTGAAGGCTTCCAATCCGAGCTCCTGCCCGATCGCGCTTTCGATTTCCATCACGCAATGGAGCAGCTTAAGCGAATCTCCCCCCGCTTCATCCCAGCACCCCAGGGCGACCCGCGTCTTAAGGACCTTGGTCCAGGCACGCCGTACTATCTGATGAGCAGGAACTTCATTTCCCGCATGGGCGATTTGCGGTGGGGGCGTTGTTTCCCGAACCGAAAGGTCGATTGCAGCCAGCATTGCCATATCGATCTTTCCGCTGGCCAGTCGCGGTATCTCGGCGCTTGCGTGGAGCCGCAGCGGGCAAAGCGCCGGCGGCAATTTTGTCCTGGCAAGTTGGCGCAGCTCGTCGCAAAAACTGGCTCCCGCCCCGCCGTGCGGGACGGCGAACGCAACCAGTTCATTCGCCGGGGTGACGATAACCACGGCATCCTTCACCGACGGCGCGCCACGCAGAACCCGTTCGAGTTCGGCCGGCTCAACGCGCCGCCCATTGACCTTTATCTGGCGCCCTTTGCGACCGATGATCCGCAACAGGCCATCACTCCCAATTTGCACAAGATCGCCCGTCGCAAAGATACGAAGCGTCTGGTCGTCGGGATCTATTTCAAACGGAACGACTGCCCCATTTTCCCAATATCCGAGTGCGACATACGGGCTTCTGATCAACAGTTCTCCGATCTTGCCGGGCTGAACCGGGTAACCCTCTTCATCGACAATCGCGAAGCTGATACCCGGAAGCAGCCAACCGACGGGAGCTGAGGAATCGAATTCCGGCCAATCGTGCGGCAAGAACCACTGCGATCCAGTCGTTTCCGTCGATGAATAGCCGATCTGCACCAGGCAAGTTGGCGGGACAGCCTTGCGCACCAGGCGGATGTCGGCCGAGGACACCTTCTCGCCTCCAATTCGGGCAACCCTGAGTGAACCAAAGGCGTCCGCGGGCTCATCCGCCAGGAGAGCGCGAAGCAATGCCGGCACCAGATAGGTGATCGTCACGCCTTCCGATTGCATGCGGCCGCGAACCGCGCGCAGGCCCACGGCTTCGACCTCCACAAGCTGCAACGTAGCACCCGTAAGAAGAGCGGCAAGGATTTCCCGACAACCGGCGATGGTTGCCGGGCCGGTCAGGGGCAGGAAAACATCCTGCGCATTGATGTGGCACGCGTCGACATATTGCTGCACTCGGCACAGCAAGTTCCGCTGGCTGTTGACAATCCCCTTGGGGCGGCCCGTGCTGCCGGAGGTATAAAGCACGATTGCCGGTGCATCGACAGAAACGGTACGGTGTCCAGCTGGACGAAGCGTTGCCTGCAACGATTGCGCTATCTCGATCCGGGCAACGTGCTGGGGCAGATCAAGGCCGTGGAGGCCTTTGTCGCCAATTATGGCGGAGAGCCTCGCGTCGGCGACGATTTCGTTGATGCGCGAGTCCGGATCTCGCACGTTAAGCGGCACTGACGGTCGACCGGATGCCATGCTGGCCAGCATGGCAACGGTGTACCAGACCGAGTTGGCCTGAAGTATTCCAACCGCATTTCCGTCGGGAACGACGGCTTCAATCCGGCTGGCCAAGGCCTCGACCGCCCGAAAAAGCTCGGAATAGGTCAGTCGGTTGGTGCCGTCGCTGGCGGCTAATTTCTCGGAATAACGCCCGGCGATTTCCCTCAGGTGATCAAAGACCGGAATATCGACGAAGCCAGTTCCCATCCGTTGATGCAGACGTAGAACGGGCCCGCCCTCGTCAAGAGCATGATCGGGAACTTTTGACCATCGACAAGAGACCACCGCTTGGTAGTCAGCCTGCACCGTTTGAATCGCCCTCGAAGATTCTAAATGCGCCAGAGACATAAGGGCCCCACGCTAGGATTGTTGCCGCTTATCGCCCCGCGGCATGATCTTTTCATCAATCATTCGGATGATGCGCGAGGCGGTCTTGATCGCTTAAATCGTTCGAAGTTGAGCATGCCAGCCTGCGCTCGCTCGGCTGTGCTACCTTACCGAAGTGTCGGGCTGTGCGCTGCGGTCCGCTTCGCCAGTGCCTGAAACGAAGCAGTATGCGAATACTTCCCCTCCAAGCTCATCCGTGACACGAACCCAGTTGTTTTCCCATGTCCGCAGGGTAACCTGGCGTCCTGTTGATATAGTCGCCGCCGTGAACGGGCTGGACGCATTGACATTACTCGCCGCAACCACGTCGTCCCCTTCCATTTGCTCTACCAGGTATGTTTGCATCACTGCTCCTGACTGCAGGGCATGGCCGGTTCAATTGCGTGTAGCTGGAGGCATGACCTTCCAACCGCAGGGAACGGATTTCGTTCCATGCAACAGGCAACCCTGCCGCCGGCAGTCAGCGTTCAGTCGCCCCGCCGCCCCTGGCAGGACCATGGCCTAGCCGCTGAATGACTTGGTCAGGACTGAGCTATGCTTTGGCGAAGGTGGAGCCTCGCGCTGCGCCGCATGCTTCTGGAACAGTGCAATCTTGTCGGGATAAGTAATCCGGATTTCGCTGTGACACCCCTCGCAGCGATATTTGGATGCAACCTGAAACCAGCGCCCGGGTTTCAGCAAAGCCAATCCGCAACGCGGGCATTTGAACGTCATTTCAAGAGGGCATAGATTCTGACACAGCGGCATTTCGCAACTTCCATAAGAGATATCTAATGTTAGGCAACGGCAGCCGGCCGGAATCGTTCCTAGACGCCGTTCTT
Source organism: Mesorhizobium sp. LMG17149 (assembly GCF_024518695.1). Classification (NCBI taxonomy): domain Bacteria; kingdom Pseudomonadati; phylum Pseudomonadota; class Alphaproteobacteria; order Hyphomicrobiales; family Phyllobacteriaceae; genus Mesorhizobium; species Mesorhizobium sp. LMG17149. Next base: position 240,139 of record NZ_JANIFL010000007.1, on the reverse strand, counting down.
TTCGTCAGGCCGATGACCAACCCGGACGCCGGGAGACCATTTGCCCGCGATGCCAGCTTGACTGACGCAGGCCTGAACTCAGGCGCATCCCGCTTTCATGGTGACGTCGCGCCTGAGCGCCGATCGAACGGTCGTCAGAAGGTTTTGTGGGAACTTGTTCACCGGACCTCGGCACCGAGCGTGATCGCTTGGGGCGACGACGGGCCGCACGGTCGACGACACGACCTCTAATCCGGACGCCGAAACAGCGCCGCGCGCCAGCACAAGAAGGACGAAAGCAGCGCAACCAGGCGGCACTCCTTGAGCATCTCGCCTATACCGGTGCGCTCGACAGCCGCGATCCCGACCGAATTGATATGGATATGAAGGCGCTATTGAAGAGAACCGACGCATCCCTTGGGGAATGCGTCGGTTCCAGAAGCTTACGCGTGGCGGATTTCCGTTCCCAGCACCTTCAAACATTCGCGGATGAACGCAGCAAGCGCCGTCCAGCCTTTGGCAGAAACCATTGTTCCGTCCACATAGGCCTCGGTCGGCGACAGGTCGATATAGGTGCCACCCGCCAGTGTCACTTCAGGCTCGCAGGCGCCGAGTGCTGCGACCTTCTTGCCACGCACCACGCCGTCGACAGCGATCAGGATCTGCACACCGTGGCAGATGGTGAAGATCGGCTTCTTGGCCTCGTGGAAATGGCGCACGATCGCCTGCACGCGCTTGTCGGTGCGGATGTATTCCGGGCCGCGGCCGCCCGCGCAGTAGACGGCATGATATTGATCGAGCTGCCTCTCAGCTTCCGAGAAAGTCTTGTTGATCAGCGCATAGTGGCCGAGCTTTTCGGTGTAGGTCTGGTCGCCCTCGAAGTCGTGCAGCGAGGTCTTGATCAGATCTCCGGCGTTCTTGTCTGGGCATACCACGTGGATGGTGTGACCGACGGCTTCCATCGCCTGCTGATAGACAAAGATCTCGTATTCTTCGGTGAACTCACCGGTCAGCATCAGTATCTTTTTGCCTGGCATGGCTCTTCCTCTCAGTGTTTGAGCTAGGCAAGGCGCAGACCGCGCCCTGCCTTTCGGTGAAATCGGATAGGGTTAGAATGGCGAGTCAGGGAAATAGTATTCCTTGGCGTTGGCTTGGGTGATCAACGGCGCGTCGAGCTTGACGGTGCCACGGACGGGTGCCTGGCCGATCAGGTTGGCGACGGTCATGTAGATCGCGGTCTTGATCATCGACGGCGGATATGGCGTCTCGACCGGCGTCATGGCGTCGCCGTCGATCACCTTCTTGACGATGTCCTTCATGCCGTTGCCACCGAGCGCCAGCTTGATATCGGTCCGGCCCGATTGCTTGACCGCCTCGAGCACGCCAAGCAGCATGTCGTCGTCATTGGCCCAGACCGCATCGATATGGGGGTACTTGGCCAAATAGTCCTGCATCAACTTGAAGGCCTCGTCGCTGTTCCAATGCGCGTACTGGATGTCGAGGACTTTCAGGTTCGTACCCTTGATCGTGTCCTGGAAGCCCTTGATGCGCTCGTCGTCGATGACGGTCGGAATGCCGCGCAGCACAACGACGTCGCCCTTGCCGCCGAGCTTGTCGATCATGAACTTGGCTGTGTTGGTGCCAACCGCGATATTGTCGCCGGCGAGGTAAAGATCCTGGACGGAGGCGTCAGTCAGACCGCGATCGACGACGGTGATGAACGTGCCCATGTCCTTGATAGCCTTGACCGGCTGAGTCAGCTCTTCTGAGCTGTAAGGCAGGATCACCAAAGCGTCCAGCTTGCGGCTGGCCGACAGGTCCTCAAGCGCGCTGACCTGCTCCGCCGCCGACGGCGACGTCTTCACGACCACTTCGACGTTCGGGAACGCGGCATTGATTTCCTTGGCCGCCGCTTGTGCGTGATAGACGATGCCCGCCGTCCAACCGTGGTCGGCTGCCGGTATCGACACCGCGATGACCTTCTTGTCTTGCGCCATGGCCTGGCCGGCCAGCAGCAGCGCGCCAAGTGTCGCCGCCGCAATCCATTTTCTACTGAACATTGTCTTCTCCCTTGGACCTACAAGAACGTTGATCCGCGTGGTCCGGACGCGGCGCTATTTCGAATTAGAAAACCGCTGGATGAGCATGGCGATGATGATGATGACGCCCTGAACAGCGGCGACGAGGTATTCGGAGACGAAGTCCGACAGCACCATGAGGTTGGCGATGAGCTCCAGGATGACGGCGCCGGCGACTGTTCCCCACACATGGCCCTTGCCGCCGCGCAGCGCGGTGCCGCCGATCACCACTGCGGTGATGACCTGCAGTTCCCAAAGCTGTCCGGTCGTCGGCGTTGCGGCGCCCAGGCGCGGCACGTAGCAGATCGCGGCAATGGCCACGCAGACACCCTGGACGATATAGGCGACGGTCCGTGTCCTGATCACCGAGATGCCGGAATAACGGGCGACATCCTCATTGGCGCCGACCGCCGCGCATTTGCGGCCGTATTTCATCTTGTACAGGATGAAGGATGCGACCGCGGCGACGGCGATGGATATGAGGATTGGAACCGGGATGCCGGCAACCGTGCCGAAATAGACAGGCCGGTAGGCCTCGCGCAGCGATCGGTCGATCGGTATCGTGCCGCCGTCGGTCAGATAGGTTATCAGCGCCCGGAAAATCCCCATCGTGCCCAGCGTGGCGATAAACGGTTCGATCCTGCCGACCGTGACGATGAGGCCGTTGGCAAGCCCGCACAGCAGGCCGACCAGGATCGCCACCGCCATGCCGGCGGGAATAGCCCAGATACCGGCATGCGGCGCCACCGTGTTCATGAACATGATGGTGATGCCGGTGATGAAGGCGGCCATCGAGCCGACGGAAAGATCGAGCCCGCCGGACGAGATCACAAATGTCGCGCCGACCGCGATAATGGCGATGAAGGCGCTGCGAGTGATGACGTTGGCGAGATTGGTGGCGGACAGGAAATCGGGGTTGATGAGGTAACCCACGACCAGGAGGGCCGCCAGCGCAAGGAAGGGTCCGATGTCGGTCCAACTGACATTGAGATCCAGGGCGCGACGCCCGGGTGCGGATTCGGTCATGACAACCATTCTGTGCCTCCCTTGGCTTTTGGCCCTGGCTTGGGGCCACTGGTCGCCAGTACCGCCACGTTGCTTTCGGTCATTTCGGCGCCGCTGACCTCGCCGGTGATGCGGCCTTCGCGCATCACCAGGATGCGGTCGCAGATGCCGATCAATTCCTGCATCTCCGAAGAGATGACGATGCAGGCCTTGCCCTTCGCCACAAGCTCCTGGATGAAGGCATAGATCTGCGCCTTGTTGGCGATGTCGATGCCACGCGTGGGCTCGTCGATAATGACCACCGAAGGATCGGTCAGCAGCACCTTCGCCAGCAGCAGCTTCTGCTGATTGCCCCCGGAAAGCTGGCCCGCTTTGGCGCCGAGGCTGTTCAGCCTGATGTCATATGCCTCCACGGCCTGTTCCAGGGCCTCCGCTTCGCGGCGCCGACCCATCGAGAGGCCGGGATGGAACACACCGAGCGCCGACAGCGTCAGGTTAGGCGCCAGGCGCTCCTGCAGCAGCAGTCCCTTGCCCTTGCGATCCTCGGTCAGGTAACCGACGCCGGCGTCGATCGCCGCGCGTTGCGACTGGAAATGGACCGACTTGCCCTTGAGTTCAACGGTGGCGGTCGCCGGGCGCAGGCCGATAATGCCCTCGAAAAGTTCGGTGCGGCCCGCCCCGACCATGCCGGCAAACCCAAGGATCTCGCCCTTGTGGACCGTAAACGACACGTCCTCCACATAGCCGGGAACGGTGGCGTTGCTGACGCTCAGCATCGGCACATCCGAAGGCGCCACGGTTTTTTCGGGATAGAGTGCTGCCAGTTCGCGCCCGACCATCAGCCGCGCCATATCCATCTGGCTCAGCGTCCTGCCGGGATAGGTGCCGACCATCTTGCCGTCACGCAGAACGGTCACCTTGTCGGCCACCCGTTGCACCTCGTCCAACCGGTGGCTGATATACAGCACGGCGATGCCGTGAGCCTTCAGTCGCAGGACGATCTCCAGCAGGCGCTCGACCTCGCCACCGGTCAGAACGGCGGTCGGCTCGTCGAAGATAACCAATTTATAGTCGTCAAGCAGAGCGCGAGCGATCTGCACCATCTGCCGGTCTGCCAGCGAGACGTCGCGCACCAATGCCCTTGGCGAGACCGCGCAGCCGATCTGCGCCAGTTTCTCGGCCGCCAGCCGGCGCATGGTGCGGTCATCCACGACAAGGCCACGCGAAAGCTCTCGCCCGAGAAACAGATTGTCGGTGACCGTGAGCCCCTCGGCGAGCAGGATCTCCTGGTGAACCAAAGCGATACCGGCATCCTGTGCCTGGCTGGGCTTGGCAAATTTCACCGCATGTCCGTTCATCGACAATGTGCCGTGGCTTGGCTCGACATAGCCGGACAGCAGCCGCATCAACGTCGACTTGCCGGCACCGTTCTCGCCAATGATGGCGTGGATCTCACCGGGCAGGACGTCTAGGGTGATGTCCGACAACACCGTCACCGGGCCGTATTGCTTGGACAATTGCTGGGCGCGCAGCACCGGTTCGAGCGAACCATGCGCATTGCTGGACAACGTGCTCCCGCCCTCCCCGGCGATATTCGCGGCAATGGACATCCGTTCCGACCTCAATCGAATGCCGGGAGCAGGCGATCGCGCGAGTGCTCTATATGGATGCGCATCGCCTTTGCGGCGGCATCGGGATCGGCAGAGCCGAACGCGGCAAGAATCGCCTCGTGTTCGTCAAGTGCCTCTTCGGTCACACGTGCATGAAACATCAGGCGGAAGATGTGGAAGTGCGTGTGCTGGTGGCTCAACGTCTCGCGGATGAGTTCGTTTTGAGAAAACTCCAAGATCTTGTCGTGGAAGATCGCATCCTGCCTGGCGAAGTTCGAATAGCGTACGCGATCATCCTTGCCTTCGCGGCGAGACATCACGCCGGCGGCTTCGAGCAACACATTGAACTTGGCCTCGTCCATCATTGCGGCGGCCTTTGCGGCGCCATGCGGTTCGAGCAGCAGACGCATCTCGTATAATTCGTCGAAACGGCGCCGGGTGATCTGGGGTGCGGCACGATAACCGATCAAATGCGTCTTGAGCACGAGGCCTTCGCCTTCGAGCCGGCCAAGGGCTTCGCGGATCGGCGTGTGCGAGACGTTGAATTCCTTGACCAGGCTATCGACTGTAATACGTGAGCCTGGCGGGATTTTCAGCGCCATCAACTGCGCGAAGATGGCTTCATAGACATCTTCGACGAGACTGTTGGCGCGCTGGATGCGACCAGCCCCAATGGTGGCGTCGCTTGGGTCGGGTAAGTTTGCGGTCTGCATATTTTGCCTCTTGACAGTGAGGACTGCTAACACGATGGTTCCGTCGATGCAATCCTATATCCTATACGATTTTAAAGCGGATATTTTTTAGGGGCGAGAGACACGCTCTTAGACCGTCCGATCCAAGCCCAGTTCAATGCCTCCGTTTCCAGTCAGCCGCCGTCAAAGGACCGATCATGACCCTCTTCGCCGCCCTGCGGTTGCCGCGTGAAATCCTGTTCGGGAAAGGGCAGCGCCATGTGCTGCCGACGGTCGCCGCCCGGTTCGGCCGACGCGCGCTGGTCTGCACCGATGAGCGTTTCGCGGGCACAATGGTATTCGCCGACATCATCAAGTCCCTTCAGTCAGCCTCGATCGAGGTTCTGGTGCATGATCATGTTCTGCCCGACGTGCCACGCGACACGGTCGGCATCTGTGTCGAGGAAGCGAAGGGGTTCAGGCCGGACATGGTGATCGGCATCGGCGGCGGCAGCTGTCTCGATTTCGCCAAATGCACCACCCTGCTTCTCAGCCATGGCGGCAAGCTCCAGGACTATTACGGGGAGTTCAAGGTGCCGGGTCCGACACTGCCGCTGATCGCCGTGCCCACCACGGCCGGCACCGGCTCCGAGGTGACGCCGGTCGCGGTGATTTCCGACCCGGACCGGACGCTCAAGGTCGGCATATCGAGCCCTCACCTTATCGCCGCCGTCGCTCTGTGCGATCCCGAACTGACTATGACCTGTCCGCCTGGCCTGACCGCGATCGCCGGCGCTGACGCGCTGACCCATGCGATCGAGGCCTTCACCGCCATGCGGCGCGGTGAAGACCCCAATCTGCCGCAACAGCATGTCTTCATCGGCAAGACTGCGCTGACCGACCATTTCGCGTTGCTCGCGATAAAACTGCTTGGTCGGAGCCTTGAGAAAGCCTGCAGCGACGGCACCGATGCCGACGCGCGCGCCGATGTCATGATGGGCGCGCTGGCGGCGGGCTGCGCATTCGGCACCGCCGGCACGGCGGCGGCGCATGCCGTGCAATACCCGGCAGGCGCCCTCACCCACACCGCCCATGGTTTGGGCGTGGCGACAATGATGCCTTACGTGATGACCTATAACAGCCGCGTCGCCGCTCACGAGATGGCAGAGATCGGCGCGGCACTTGGCTTGGAGACCAAGGCCAGAACCGCCGCCGAGATGGCAGCCGCCACAATCGAGGAGATCAGGCGATTGTTCGCGGCGATCGGTATTACGCCGACACTGGCGGATTTAGGCCTCCCCGCCGATAAGCTTGACTGGACAGCCGAGCAAGCGCTCGGCATCGACCGCCTGATCAAGAACAATCCGCGTGCCTTCGATCTCGGCACGATGCGACGCCTCGTCCAGGCTGCCCATGACGGCGACCTCGCCGCCTGCGTTATGTGAAGAACGGAACAAAGCGATGAATTTGAAGGCTCAGCAACTCGACCAGGATGGCTATGACGTGCGCGGTTTTTCGCACGGACTTTACATCGACGGCACTTGGCGGCCGTCCTCCGACGGTCGGCTCATCGATGTCGTCGATCCCTCCTCCGGGGCGGTGATCGCGGCGGTTCCCGATGCGACGGTCGAGGACGCCACCGCCGCCGTCGCGGCCGCGGCCAAAGCAGCTAAGGGATGGCGGGAAACTGCGCCGCGCAAACGCTCGGAAATCCTTCGGCGCTGTTTTGAGCTCATGGTCGAACGCTCCGAAACGCTTGCCATGCTGATCTCCCTGGAGAACGGCAAGGCGCTGCGCGACGCGCGCGGCGAAGTGGCGTACGCCGCCGAGTTCTTCCGTTGGAATGCTGAGGAAGCGGTCCGCATCACCGGTGAGTTCGGCACCGCGCCCTCCGGCAGCAATCGCATCGTGGTCGATTATGAGCCGATCGGAATTTGCGTGCTGATCACACCGTGGAATTTTCCGGCCGCTATGGCGACCCGCAAGATCGCGCCGGCGCTGGCGGCAGGCTGCACTGTCGTCCTGAAGCCGGCAAGTGAAACACCGCTGACGGCCTATGCGCTGGCGGCACTCTACAGCGAAGCCGGCGTGCCTGCCGGCGTCGTCAACGTGCTGACCACGACCAGTCCCGGGCCGCTGACTTCGGCCATGCTCGCCGATCCACGCGTCAGGAAACTGTCCTTCACGGGGTCGACGGGTGTCGGCCGAACCTTGCTCGGCGAGGCTTCAAAGCATGTCATTTCGTGTTCGATGGAACTCGGCGGCAATGCCCCGTTTGTCGTCTTCGACGATGCCGAACTCGACGCCGCCCTCGACGGCGCGATGATCGCCAAGATGCGCAACGCCGGCGAAGCCTGCACCGCCGCCAATCGCCTCTATGTACAATCGGGAATTTATGATGCTTTTGCCGACGGGCTCCGCAAGCGCATGGCGGCACTTAAGGTGGGAGCGGGACCGAATGCAGACACAGAATGCGGGCCGATGATCACCAGAAAGGCTGTCGACAAGATCGACCGCCTGGTCAAGGACGCCGTGGGCCGGGGGGCCAAGGTGCTTTGCGGCGGGGCGATTTCGGAGGAAGAAGGGTTCTTCTATCCGCCCACAGTGCTGTCCGATGTGCCGCCCGATGCGGAGATGGCGCACGAGGAGATTTTCGGCCCGGTGGCACCCATCACACGCTTCGACACCGAGGCCGAGGCGATCGCACATGCTAACAACACGGAATATGGCCTGGCCGCTTATATATACACACGCGATATTGGACGCGGCATGCGGGTGGCGTCGGGGATCGAGGCCGGCATGATCGGTCTCAACCGAGGACTGATGTCGGATCCGGCCGCACCATTCGGAGGCGTCAAGCAGAGTGGCCTTGGCCGCGAAGGCGGCCAGCACCACGGCATCGCCGAGTTCATGGAGGCTAAATATATTGCCGTCACCTTCTGAACCGGCAGTCATGTCAAAGGACCCTTTCCGCACGCGCGACCATGTGGCCGACTTTGACGATGTCGTGGCCGACATAGTAAGCCGCAGCGCCGAAACCCGGGCGACCCTGCCAATGTCGGCTGATATCGCCTATGGCGAGGGCAAGGCCGAAAGGTTGGACCTCTTCTTTCCGCCCGGCGCGCGCAGGGATCTTCCCGTGCACATCTTCATCCATGGCGGCTACTGGCGCATGTTCTCCAGGAGCGACTATTCTTATGTAGCGAACACAGTCACCAAAGCTGGGGCGATCGCCGTCATCGTCGACTATGCGCTGATGCCCGAATTCAGGATGGCGGCAATCGTCGCCCAGGTCCGGCGCGCCAAACAATGGGTGCTGGACAATATAGCCGCTCATGGCGGTGACCCTGCCCGGCTAAGCGTAAGTGGTCATTCGGCGGGCGCACACCTGGCCACATTCCTGTTCGAAAAGACGCCAATGCCATCGCGCATACGTGCGGCGCTGCTGCTAGGCGGCCTTTACGACCTCAAGCCCCTTCAGACGTCCTTCCTCCAGCCGCTAATCGGAATCACCGATGAGGAGGCAGCTGCCTTCACCCCAATGACGCGGTGGCATGACCCGGAGACGGCAGCGACCATTCTCGTGGGAGATCAGGAAACGTCACCTTTTCACCAGCAGGCCGCAGACTTCGGAAAGCGCTTGCGCGCGCAGGGGCACTTTGTCTGCGACCTCCGCCTGAATGACCGAAACCACATGAACAGCGTGCGTGATCTGGGCATCAGCGGCACACAATGTGGCGATTGCCTGATGGCGATGATCGAGGGAAACTGCCTATAGGACGGAACCTGGGGAAACAGAGCCGCTTGACTGCCGGGCCAGACACTCCCGTCACTCAAGAAAGTACCGTCACGGGATCGCGGCACGCTACCGGCATCGGACTGAGCTTAGCGGCAGGTGAAATCCGGCAGAGGACACAAGCGACGATTCCTCATCCTCTTTCTCCACACTGACGAACTGCACAGCGCATCAGAAAATCGAAATTGCCCCTGCCGCCCTGAGTCGCGATGGTCTTAACGCAAGCAGCCGGCTTAGGGCTGTGGAGGAAACGTCGTCGCGGCAAAGCCCCTGGGGCAAGGCCGCTTTGGCACGCCGCTGGTTCAAACCGGCAGCGAGGGAGGAACTGACTTGGCTGGTTCGGGCAAATCCGACACCGCGCGCTTGGGCATCAAAATGTCCCAGGAACTCGTCGTCGGCGCGATCTCGGCCGTCCTGTTCCTGGTGTTCTCGGCGACGCTCAACAATTTCCTGAGCCAAGGCAACATCCTTGCCATTCTCAAGAATGTCTCGATCCTCGGCACGCTGGCCGTCGGCATGGGGTTCATCGTCGTCGGGCGCGGCATCGACCTGACCATGGTGGCGGTGATGGTGGTCGGCGTCGCCTTCAGCATTTGGATCTCCACCTGGGGCGTCGACTTCACGCTGGCCATCATGTGCGGCGCCATCCTGGTCGCGGTCATCGGCCTGTTCACCGGCGTCATGGTGGCAGTGGCCGAAATTCCGCCGATCTTCGCCACCCTTGCCATCGCATCCTCGGTCTACGGCTCTGGCCGCATCGTCTTTGCGTCCGACGTGCTCTATGCCCCCTCCGATATTGGCTGGCTGAAATTCGTCGGCAACGGAACCATCTTCAGCATCCCGATGTCGGTGATCATCTTCGCGGCTGTGGCCGCGCTCATGGGTTTCTTCCTGAGGAAGACCCGCTTCGGCCGGCTGGTCTATGCCACTGGCGACAACCCGAACGCGGCCCGCACCACCGGGCTACCGACGCGCCCGATCATCGTGACGCAATATGTCATCAGCGCCCTCATTGCCTATACCGCCGGCATCATCATGCTGGGGCTGGTCACCGGCATCGACACCCGCCTCTACAATTCCAGCCTGATCTACGACGTGCTGCTGGTGGTCGTGTTGGGCGGCATCGGCCTCTCCGGTGGCCAGGGCGGCGTACGCAACGTCATCGTCGGCACCATTCTGGTCGGCATCCTGACCAACGGGATGACGATCCTGAACTTCAGCTACACCAGCCAGAACCTGATCAAGAGCGTGATCCTGCTGGGCGCGCTGGCGATCGACGCCATCATCAATCCGCGCGACGAGCAGACCTCGCAAAGCGGCGACATCTGAAACAAGAACCGAGACATAAATCTGGGAGGAGAAACATGAAATTGTTCAAGAACTGCCTGTTCGCGGGCATGACAGCGCTCGCGCTGCTGGGCGCGGCGAAAATCACCACGGCGCAGGAAACCGACCAGGTCGGCCGCTCCACGTATCTCGAGGCGCTCAAGGGCAAGAAGGTCATCTTCGTGCCGATCTCACAGGGCATGGACCTCAACCAGGCATGGGTGGTGGTGTGGCAGCGTCACGCGGCACGCTACGGCTTCAGCCTTGAAGTGCGCGATCCCTCCGGTGACACCAATGCCGGCATCCGCGCCATGCAGGGCGCCATCGCCGAGAAGCCGGACCTGATCATCGTGCAGAACCCCGATGTCCAGACCTACGCACGCCTGTTGAAACAGGCGCAGGCGGCCGGCATCAAGGTGCTGCAAGTCAACATGCAGTCGGCCACCCAGACCGACAGTTATGTAGGCAACGACTGGATCGAAATGGGCCGTCTCGAAATGGGCGAACTGGCCAAACACTGCACCGGCCCCAATGCCGTCTCGCACAAGGTGGTCTGGCTCGCCGGTGTCCAGACGGGCGCCGCCAACATCTACATGCGCACCGGCATCGACGAGGTGCTGAAGGCCAATCCCGAGCTGCAGCTCGTCTCCGACCAGCCGGCCGATTACATGAGCGAAAAGGCCCGCCAGATCACCGAGACGGTCCTCCAGCAGCATCCGGACCTGTGCGGCATCATGGGCATCTGGGACAATGCCGAGGTCGGCGCAGGCGCCGCCGTCGCGGCCGCCGGCAAACAGGACCAGGTGACGATCGTTACCAATGGCGCCGGCAGCGCCACGGGCTGCGAGAGCATCAAGAACGGGCTGCTCGACGTGATCTTCAACTTTAATGCCCCGATCCAGGCCGAGATCGCCGCACAGCAGATTTCCGAGCTGCTGCAGCAGCCCGAGCGGCAAGCGGGCAGCGAGAAGACCATCTTCTTCGGCCCGATCACCCGCGTCGACAAGGCCAATGCGACCGGCAGGAATTGCTGGAAGCTGGACGAGCTCAAGTAACGGACTTCCTTGATGAGCATGGCCGAAAGCCTTGTGCGCTGGCGCTACCGCCTGCTCCCCGACCACGTGGTCGGGGAGATCCTGACCAAGAAGTGGATCGACAGCGTCATCCCCTTCACGGCGCTGGTCATTTTGTGCGCGATCTTCGGCTCGATCGTGCCGGGCTTCTTCGATCTGGCGACGCTGACCAATCTCAGCGGCCAGACAGCCGAGCTTGGGCTGGTCGTCCTCGGCATGACCATCGTCATGGTATCGGGCGGCATCGATCTGTCTGTCGGGTCGACCTTCGCGCTCGCCGTGCTGGTCACGCTCTATGGCATGAATGTCGAGCAGTGGAGCTTTGGTACCGGCCTGTTGGCGTGCCTGGGCCTCGGCGTCGTCTGCGGCGCCATCAACGGCTTCCTGGTTGGCTTCCTGCGCATGCGGGCCTTTCTCACCACGCTGGTGACGCTCATCATCTACCGCTCGACCTTCGACATCGTCTTCCCGCAGGTCTCGACGCGGATCGTCACCAGCGGTTCGGATTCGCCGGCCTATGATTTCCTTGGTTTCGGCACGATCTGGGGCGTGCCGACATCCTGTGTGGTCTTCGTCGTCATCGCGCTGATCATCCATCTCGTGCTGTCGCGCGCCCGCTATGGCTGGCGGCTGTTCGCGGTCGGCGGCGCGCGGCGCTCTGCCTACAATGCCGGCATCAATGTGCGCTTCATCTTGTTCAGCGCCTATGTCTTGTGCTCGGTGCTGGTGGCGCTCTCCGGCTTCTTCTTCTCGGCCCGCATCGGCAGTGCTGCTTCCGACATCGGCACCGGGCTCGAACTGCAGGTGTTGACCGCGACCGTGCTCGGCGGCATCTCGCTCGGCGGCGGGCGCGGCTCGGTCGCCAAGGCGCTGATGGGCACCGTCTTCGTGCTTGTCCTGTCGAACAGCCTGCTTGCGCTGGCCGTGCCCGGCCCGGTCAATTTCCTGATCCTCGGCATCGTGCTGCTCTTGTCGGTGCTTCTCGACGTACGCTGGGTGAAGAACCGCCACAAGATCCTGCGCAGCGTCTACATCTCGCCGACCTTCGCCAAGATGCCGCAGGCGATCTCGACCGCGCCCGGCGCGCCGATGGCGGTGAACGACCGGTTGAAGGACGTCGGCGTCATCGGCCTCGGCTTTCTCGACGGCGCGGAAGATGTGATCTTCGACCGGCAGGACCGCCTCTACACCGGCAGCCGCCAAGGCGATATCCTGCGCTTCCAGCCGCCGCACTACACCGACAGCGAAGTGTTCGCACATATTGGCGGCTCGCCGCTCGGCATGGCTTTCGACCGCGACGACAATCTCGTCATCTGCGTCGCCGGCATGGGCCTCTACCAGGTCTCGCAGGCCGGGCATGTAAAACTGCTGACCGCCGAGACCAACCGCTCACTGACCTCGGTGGTCGACGACTCCACCATGAAGCTCGCCGACGACTGCGACATCCTGCCGGACGGCCGCATCGTCTTCTCGGAAGCGACAGTGCGCTTCGAGATGCATGACTGGTATGCCGACGCGCTGGAAAGCCGCGGCAATGGACGCATCATCGTCCATGATCCGAAATCCGGTTCGACACGCACACTGCTGTCGAACCTCGTCTTCCCCAATGGCATCTGCACGGCCTTCGACGGCCAGTCGGTGCTGTTCGCCGAAAGCTGGGCCTGCCGCATCAGCCGCTACTATTTCGATGGCCCGAAGAAGGGCCAGGTCGAGCGCGTCATCGAGGGCTTGCCCGGCTATCCCGACAACATCAACCGCGCCTCCGACGGCACCTACTGGCTGGCCCTGATGGGCATGCGCACGCCGGCATTGGATCTCTCGCTTGAAATGCCGGGCTTCCGCCGCCGCATGGCGCGGCGCGTATCGGAAGATGCGTGGCTGATGCCCAATCTCAACACCGGCTGCGTGCTGCGCTTCGACGAAAACGGCCAGATCCTCGAAAGCCTGTGGGACCAGGCCGGCGAGAAGCATCCGATGATCACCTCTATGCGCGAGCACAAGGGCATCCTCTATCTCTGCGGCATCTTCAACAACCGCATGGGCACTTTGCCCCTGAAAAGCGTCGATCCCGACTGGTTCAGCTCGGATTCCTACTGGGGCAAAAAGTCATGAGCGGTTTGAACCAGCTTCTTGACCGCTTTCTCGGCCGTGGCGAGTGGGCCGTGACCGTGCCGACGCTCGACGGGCCGTTGCTGCCCAACCAAGGACTGGAGGAAGCCGGCCAATTCGCCGGCCTCGCCGAGGCCGACAATCTCGTGCGCACCGAAAAGGGCCTCCTGGCAAGCAGCGCCAACCGGCTGATGCGCTTTAGCGCCGACGGCCATGCCGAAACCTTGCAGGAATTTCCGGGCGAGATCACAGCACTCGCCCATGCCCGCGGCATGACCGCGATGGCCATCGACGGCAAGGGCGTCGTCATCCGCGGCGGCCTGCATGACGGGCGCGGGGCGACGGGCGAGGAGGCTCGGCGCCTCTCCTGCATCACCGCTCTCACCTTCCTCGACAGCAACACCTTACTGGTGGCCAACGGCTCGGCCTCAGTGCAGGCGAGCGGTTGGCGTCGCGACCTGATGCAGAAGAGCGTATCCGGTTCGGTCTGGCGGCTCGATCTGAAAAACGGCCGGCTGGAGCTGATCAGGGATGGCTTGGCCTGGCCGGCCGGCATCGCCACCACCGGCTCCAACCGCATCTACGTCTCGGAGGCCTGGCGCCACCGCGTGCTGGCGATCGACCTTGCCACCAAGGCGACGCTGCCCGTGCTGGAGCATCTGCCGGCCTACCCCGCGCGTATCGCTCCGGCCTTCAACGCCGGCTACTGGCTGACCTTCTATTCCGTGCGCAACCAGCTGGTGGAGTTCATCCTGCGCGAGGACACCTACCGCACCCGCATGCTGGCGGAAGTCCCCGAGGCCTACTGGATGGCGCCGTCGCTCGGGTCATGGCGCGACTATCGCGAGCCCATGCAAGGCAGCCAGTTGAAGCAGATGAACGTGCTGAAGCCATACGCGGTGACAAGGTCCTACGGGCTGGTGGTCCTTTGCGACCAGAACATGAAGCCGCTGTCGAGTTTCCATTCGCGCGCCGACGGCAAGGTGCACGGGACGCTGAGCGCCTGCGAGCTGGGCGATGACCTTCTGGTCGCCTCGCGCGGCGGATCGCGGATCGTGCGCGTGGCGAGCGCCGCCAGTGGCAAGCGAGGCTAAGCGATGTCGGACGCCAACATCATTGAACTCAGGGACGCCGCCAAGGCGTTCGCGCGCATTCCGGCCTTCAAGAATGTCAATTTCGACCTGCGCAAGGGCGAAATCCATGCGCTGCTCGGGGAAAACGGCGCCGGCAAGTCGACGCTGACCAAGGTCATGGCCGGTGTCTTCAAGCTGACCGAGGGCAAGATGACCTTCGACGGCAAGGATGTGTCCTTCGCCACGCCCGCCGAAGCGCTGCGCGCCGGCATCGCCATGGTGTTCCAGGAAACCAACCTGGTGCCGGCCATGACGGTGGCGCAGAATCTCTATCTCGGCGAAGAGAAGATGTTCAACCGGTTGCGCGGCCTCTACATTCAGGCGCGGCAGTTCCTCGCCGGCATGGGCTTCCAGGTCGACCCGTCCGCGCAGGTCAGCACGCTGGGCGCGGCGCACAAGCAGATGGTGGAGATCGCGCGCGCCGTCCACCACAAGGCCCGCGTCATCATCTTCGACGAGCCGACCGCGACGCTGACGCCCGAAGAGAAAAGCCACTTCTTCAAACTTTTGCAGCGGCTGGTGAAGGAGGGCATCGCCGTCATCTTCATCACCCATGCGCTGGAAGAGGCGCTTGCTGTCGCTAACCGCATCACGGTCATGCGCGATGGCGAGATCGTCGCGTCCGGCGAAGCCAAGGGCTTCACCCGCGCTTCGATCGTGCAGGCCATGGTCGGCCGTACGCTGACCGAAACGCTGCATGGCGAGGTCAAGCGCACGGCGCGGCCCTATGGCAACAAGGTGCTTTCGGTCGAGAACCTGTCCTGCGCCGGCTTGGTGCGCAACTCTTCCTTCTCGGTGTTTTCGGGCCAGGTCACCGGCATGTTCGGCCTTGTCGGCGCCGGCCGCACCGAAATGGCCAAGGTCGTCGCTGGACTGTTGAAGCGCAACATCTTCCACGGCGGCGAGATCCGCCTGCTCGGCAAGTCGGTGCGCTACCGGGTGCCCAGGCCTGCGGTGCGCGACGGCATCGTCTATGTCACCGAGGATCGCAAGGTCGACGGTTTCTTCGAAACCATGACCGCGGGCGAGAACCTGCAAATGGGTGAACTGACCGAGGGCGCCAATCCCGTCTCCATGGTGTCGCTGGCGCGGGCCAGGCAACTTGCCCGCGAATGGGGTGAACGCCTGAGCCTGCGGCAGACCAGCGACCGAGCCCGGATGATCGAGCTCTCCGGCGGTAACCAGCAAAAGGTCGTGATCGCCAAATCGCTGATCCAGAAGCCGAGGCTGGTGATCTTCGACGAGCCGACACGCGGTGTCGACGTCGGCGCCATCGTCGAGATCCACCAGCTCATCAGCGATCTCGCCGAGCAAGGCATGGCCGTCGTTGTCATCTCGTCCTATCTGCCTGAAATTCTCGCCGTTTCGGATCGCATTCTGGTGGTCAAGCGCGGCCGCGTGGTCGAGGAGATGATGCTGTCGGAGGCCACCGAGGAGCGCGTCATGTTCGCCGCGGTTCATTGAGCGGCCCGACAAGAGAGACACTTTTGCCGGTCAAGCCAGGACCAATGTCTGGCCGGTCCTATTGCCTTGCAATCGGTTCCGCGTCTGAATAGGTCAGGGGTCAGATCACCCTGCCCGAGCGGATATGCCCAGCATTAACCTCAAACTTCTGCAGACGTTCCTGCTTGCCGCCGAAAACGGCAGCTTCCGTCGTGCTGCCGAGGAGAGCAACCGTTCACCATCGGCGGTCTCGATGCAGATTCGCGACCTTGAGGAGCAGATCGGCATCTCGCTGTTTATCCGCACCGCACAGCGTGCAAGCCTGACGCCGGAAGGCCAGATTCTGTTCGAGGAGATCGCCAATGTGATGTCACAGGTGCAGACCAGCCTCGACCGGCTGACGGAGGTCGCCGCTCGGCGCAAGGGCAAGGTGCAGATCGCCTGCGCCCCGACGCTCGCGGCAAGCCGGCTGGGCGATATCCTGGCGACATTCAAGTTGCGCTATCCCCGCAGCATCGTCGAGGTCATCGAGAGCCCACCGCAGGCCGCGCTTGGCCTTTTGCAACAGCAGGAGGTCGAGTTCTACATCGGCCCGGAACTGCCAAACCTGACGGACTTCCAGTTCGAGTCTATCCTCGACGATCCGCTGATGGCCTGCATTCCCACGGAAATATACGGCGGCGAAAAGAAGCTGCTGCTCTCCGACCTGCTGCGCTATCCGCTCATCCTGCTCAACCGCAAGACCGCCGTGCGCGGCCTTGTCGATCGGCTGACGGCGGCGGAAGGCATCGAGCTCAAGCCGCAATACGAGGTCGAAAGCGCACAGACGGCGGTGGCTCTGGTGTGTTCGGGACTTGGCGTCTGCGTGGTGCCCGGCATCGCCATTTCGCGCAATGACGAGCGCATGCGAGTGGTGCCGATCGACCATCGCGACGCCCACCGCTCCGTCGGCATCATCACCGCGCGGGGCTATGTGCACCACTCCTTCTCCGAACAGCTGATGAACCTCATCCGCACCAATTTGCGCGAACTGGCAAACTGAGCATCGCGCCTTCGGACAGGCACCTTGCACGAGCGCCGAGAATAGTGCGGGAACGCCGTCATTCGCAGCCCGGCCTCACCTGAATATCAGCGCACCCTCAGTCGGTCTGGATCCAGACCGATTTGGTCTCCAGATATTCATGCAGATGTTCGATGCCGCCCTCGCGGCCGTAGCCGGACATCTTCATGCCGCCGAACGGCACCGCCGGGTCGATGGCGTGGTACATGTTGACCCACACCGAGCCGGCCTTGATGCGGCGGGCGAGCTTGTGCGCGGTGCCCAGATGGGTGGTGAAAATGCCGGCTGCCAAGCCATAGGGCGTCGCATTGGCCCGCGCCACGGCTTCGTCGAGCGTGTCGAACGGCATCGCCGAAATCACCGGACCGAAGATTTCTTCACGCGCGATGGTCATCTTGTCCGACACCGCGCCGAAGACGGTCGGCGCGATGAAATTGCCGCCGTCGTAGGGCTCGCCCGTCAGTCGAGATCCGCCCGCTATCAGTTCCGCGCCTTCGTCGCGGCCGGCCTTGATATAGCCCACCACCTTGCCGGCCTGCCTGGCATTGATGAGCGGGCCGATTTCGGTTTCCGCCTCGATGCCATGGCCGATGCGAAGCCTGCCGGCAAACTCGGCGACCCGGCGCACGAATTCGTCATGGATTTCGCGCGCCACGAACAGCCGCGATCCGGCGATGCAGATCTGGCCCGAATGCACCAACACCGCCATCGCGGCGACAGGAACCGCCTTGTCGATGTCGGCATCGCGGCAGACGATGATCGGCGATTTGCCGCCGAGTTCCAGGGAAACGCGCTTGAGGTTGGTCACGCTCGCCCGCGCGATGGCCTGGCCGGTCAGCGTCGAGCCGGTGAAGACGATCTTGTTGACGTCGGGATGTTCAGCGAGCCGCGCACCGGCCTCCGTCCCGGTGCCGGTGACGACGTTGACGACGCCGTCGGGAACGCCGGCCTCCTGCATCAGCCTGGCGATCAGCAGCGGCGTCAACGAGGCGTCCTCCGAGGGCTTCAGCACGATGGTGCAGCCGGTGGCGAGCGCCGGCGCGATCTTCCAGATCGACGCGGCGGTCGGAGCGTTCCAGGGGATGATCGCGCCGACAACGCCCACCGGCTCGCGCCTTGTGAAGCTGACGATCTCGCCGGGGATCGAATTGTCTATGGATTCGCCATGCAGCGCGGTCGCCATGCCCGCATAGAAGCGCAGCATGCCGATGACGCGCCGCCGGTTGGCGAGCGTGCGCGTGATCGGCAGTCCCATGTCGAGAGTGTCGGAAACGCTGAGCTCTTCCCAATGAGTCTCGAAGAGATCGGCGATGCGCAGAAGCACGCACTGCCGCTCATAGGGCGAGAATTTTGACCACGGCCCTTCGAAAGCCGTGCGCGCAGCGGCCACCGCCGCATCAATGTCGGCGGCCGAGCCACGCGGGACGGTGGCCAGCACTTCGCCAGTCGCCGGGTTGAGCGCCTGCATCTCCTGGCCGGATTGTGCCGGAACCCACCTGCCGCCGACGAACATCGGCCGGAATTCGCCGTGGTAGAGCGCCGTGGCCTTCGCCCGCGGGTCGAAATTCAGCGTCATCCCTTCCTCCTCACAATTCCGTGGCGACTATGCCTCCCACGCCGGTCGACCTCAAACAAGGAAAGCTAAAAGGGCGTTCAGATAATCGGACTGTGCAATGTACGCGACTTCCCCGATGGTGCCGGCAACGGAGGAACAGATATGAGACTTGCTGGCAAGGTCGCCATCGTCACTGGCGGCGGTTCAGGATTTGGCGAAGGCATCGTCAGGAAATTCGTCACCGAAGGTGCGCGGGTCGTGTTGATGGACCGTGATGAGGCCGCCGCGGCCCGCGTTGCTGCCGAAGTCGGCAAAAATGTGCGGCCAATCACTGGCGACGTCTCGACACTCGCAAGCTTCGAAGCGGCGGCAGACCTGGCCCGCTCGGCCTTTGGCGGTCTCGACATACTGGTCAACAATGCCGGCGTGGCCCAGCCGCCCCTGGCGCTCGAGACGATGGACGCAGAGATGTTCGACCGGATCGCCAACGTCAACATGCGATCCATCTACAATGGCGCCCGTGCGGTCGTTGCGCATTTCAAATCCATCAAATCGGGCGCCATCCTCAACGTCGCCTCCACCGGCGGCGTCTCGCCGCGCCCGAATTTGACTTGGTACAATGCTTCCAAAGGCTGGGCGATTGCCGCCACCCGGGCCATGGCCGTGGAACTCGCCCCCTTCGGCATCCGCGTCAACGCCATCAACCCGGTTGCCGGCGACACGCCGCTTCTGTCCACCTTCATCGGCTCCGGCGAGGAAAACCGCGCCCGCGTCGTCACCACCATTCCGATCGGCAGGCTGTCTACGCCGGCGGACATGGGCAACGCCGCGGCATTCCTGTGCTCCGACGAGGCCAGCATGATCACCGGCGTCGACCTCAATGTCGACGGCGGCAAGTGCATCTGAGCGTTAGACCATTTGGGAGTTGGCGATGAAGCCTGTCTACGAAATCGCCGTGGTGCATGGCGACGGCATCGGCCCGGAAGTCTGCGCCGCAGCGGTTCAAGTGGTGAAAGCAGCGCTTGGTCCCGGCAACCCCTTGCACTTCAGCGAATACCCGGCCGGAGCCGAGCATTTCCTGAAGACCGGCCAGAGCTTTCCCGAGCCGACCTTCCAGGCCTGCCGCGCGGCGGACGCCATCCTGCATGGTGCGGGCGGCTTGCCGGGCGTCGTCCATCCCGATGGAACCGAAGCAGGCCTGGATTTCACGCTGAGACTGCGCTTCGAACTCGATCTCTATGCCAACGTCCGCCCCATCAGGCTCTTCGAGGGCGTGCCTAGCCCGTTGAGCGGAGTGAAGGCCGGCGATATCGACTACATCATCTTGCGCGAGAACAGCGAAGGGCTTTACGCCGCGCGGGGATCGGGCGCCCTGTTGCGCGGCGAAGTGGCGGTCGACACGCTGGTGCAGACCCGCTCCGGCATCGTGCGCATCGTGCGCAAGGCCTTCGAACTGGCGCGCCAGTCGGGCGGCGCGCCTCGTGACGGCGTGCGCCGGGTCACCTGCTGCGACAAGGCCAACGTGCTGCGCAGCTATGCCTTCTTCCGCTCCGTCTTCGACGAAGTGGCGAAGGACTATCCCGATATCGCGACCGAGCACGCGCTGGTCGACGCCATGGCGATGCATCTCGTGCTGAAACCGGGCCATTTCAACGTCATCGTCAGCGAGAACATGTTCGGCGACATCCTGTCCGACCTCGCCGCCGCGACGGTGGGCGGGATGGGCATGGCGCCTTCAGCCGAGATCGGCGCGGCCAACGGCTTCTTCCAGGCCGCGCACGGCTCGGCGCCCGACATTGCCGGCCAAGGTATCGCCAATCCGTATGGGACGATCCTGTCGGCAGCCTCGATGCTCGACTGGCTCGGCCACAAACATGGCGACGAGAGGCTCAACCAGGCCGCGGCGCGCATCCGTCGCGTGACCGAGGACTGCCTGGCCAACGGGCTTCTGAGCGCCGACCTGAAAGGCAGGGCGTCGACCAGCGAGATAACCCGCTCGATCTGCGACCGGCTCGCGGCAGCGGCGTGACTGATGATCAAGGTGAAGATAGATCTTGTTGGACCTCGCAAGGTCGGCCAGACGCTCATGCGCCGGATATTCATTGCCGACCGGCACGAGGGCGAGGCTTGAGATGGGCGCTCTCGATCGCCAGGTTTCGGTCGAGGATTTTCGCAGGCTTGCCCGTCGTCGCCTGCCGAAATCCATCTTCGAATTCATCGATGGCGGGGCGGGGCAGGAACTCACCCTTAACGCCAACCGAAGCGATTTCGAAAAGATCAGACTTTTGCCGCGCGTGCTTACCGATGTTTCGCATCCGAACGTTTCCACGACGCTCTGGTCCGAGACCTTGCCGACACCGCTCGTGATCAGCCCGATGGGTTCCTGCGCGCTGGTCAGGCCCGGAGCCGACATTGCCATCGCGAGGGCGGCAACCGCTCGCGGCATCCCCTACACACTCTCCACCATGGCCACGGCCAGCATCGAAGGCATGGCGCGAGCCGTACAGGGGCCGCTGTGGTT
This sequence comes from Mesorhizobium sp. LMG17149, assembly GCF_024518695.1. Classification (NCBI taxonomy): domain Bacteria; kingdom Pseudomonadati; phylum Pseudomonadota; class Alphaproteobacteria; order Hyphomicrobiales; family Phyllobacteriaceae; genus Mesorhizobium; species Mesorhizobium sp. LMG17149. Next base: position 218,780 of record NZ_JANIFL010000007.1, on the reverse strand, counting down.
CCAGCTTTATGTGCTCAAGGATTTCGACTTCAATCGCCAACTGGTGAGGCGAGCGGAAGAATTTGGCTATTCGACGCTGGTGGTGACCGTTGATCTGCAAGCCGGGGGCAAGCGCGAAAAGGATCTTAGGAACGGCATATCCATCCCACTGCGGCCTTCGGCCCGGCATCTCTGGGAAGGCATGCTTCATCCTGGCTGGTCGCTGCGCCTGCTGAGCGGCGGTCTGCCCCAGTTCGAGAACGTCCGCGGCTATCTCTGTGACAACAGCGCCAGCCTGACGATCGCCGCGCGTGTTGGCGGCAGCCTCCATGCAGGTTTCGACTGGGACGATTTCCGCCAGATCCGCGACTGGTGGAAAGGCCGGCTGCTGGTCAAGGGCGTCCTGCACCCGGGCGACGCGTCGCGACTGGTCGCGGCTGGTGCCGATGGCATCTGGGTGTCCAACCATGGAGGCCGTCAGCTCGACGGTGCTGTATCGAGCATCGATGCCCTGCCCGCCATCCGTGAGGCACTTGGCGCCCAAGTCCCGATCCTCATCGATTCCGGTATCCGCACGGGCACGGACATCATCAAGGCCAAGGCACGCGGCGCCACCGTCGCGGCGATCGGCCGGGCCGCCCTGTTCGGCGCCGTGGCTGGCGAGTCCGGTGTGGCCAAGGCACTCGATATCCTCCTGGACGAAGTGGTGACTTGCCTCAGGCTCTGCGGAATCCCCCGTTTTCAGGAAGCGGGATCAGAAATCATAGCATAGCGCCAAGACGTGTGCTCACGCTTGGTCGCAAAGTTTCAGCACCAATTGCCGCCCTCGCACGCCGCTCTTCCCAGGCCCAAAAGCCGCCGTCCATCCAGACGACGGCAGCCTATTCAGAAAGCGTTTGTTTGATGCACACGGGCTGGCGGCAGTCGTTATGAAATTCGAAAGGCTGCGCAGTCGGATAGGCGGACTAAACTCCGCCGCCCGGTGCTGTTTTCGGTTCCATCCATCCGTTCTTCAGGACGTCGCGAAGCACGTTCCGAGTGTCTTCGCCCGCTGCCGTTGCGCCGCTCGCCCAAGCGATCGCCAGTGCTCCGAAAAAAATGTCGCGCCCGGTCATCGTCCGTCGTGCAAGCCCTTCGTCCTGTGCAGCCTTCAGGATTCGCTCCGTCGTCGCGATGACAGCATGGCAGGTCGGCGTCAGCGGGGATTCTACTCGGCAAGCGGCCCGTAACGGTTCAGGCAAGCCCTCATAAGCCAGCATCCAGTCGCCGAGAGCTTCAACCCAGAGTTCGAGTGCGCGGCCTGCATCGCTCTCCCCGGCTTCGATTTCAACGCGACGATGGTCGAGGCTTTCATAGTGAAGAACTAGCAGCGCAGCCAGGAGGGCGTCTTTGTTTGGAAAATGGCGGTAGAGCGTCCCTGCCCCCACGCCCGCCAGCTTCGCGATAGCATCCATCGAAACGTCAACACTGTCGTTGCCGAACGCTTGTCGCGCCACCTCGAGAATGTGCGCCCGATTGTGTTGCGCGTCCCTGCGGAGGGCTGACGCGATCGACGATTGAGACATGACTTTGAACCCTTGAAGATCGGAGACACTCTCCATATCTAAAGTCGAAGCGGAGACAGTCTCCATATAGCCCGTGGTCGACTGTTCTAACAGGTCGGCATGAGCCGGCGAAACGAGGACGATGATCAGGCAGATGATACCGGCATGCATCTGGGCAACGGTACGGCAACCTGCCTGGGGCCTGGCGCGCGCAGTCAGTAGATGCCGCGAGCGAGCTATACCAAGTTCGAGGCGGGCTGTTCCATCGGTCGTATGGCGGCACTACCCTGCGCGACCATCTGGATGTCCCGCTCAACACGGGATCGATCCGCGCATCATGCGCTGAACTCATAATCACAATTATCTGGAAGGAAATCGACATGAACATCGGCATTATCGGCGCGGGAAATATCGGCACCACCATCGCACGAAAGCTGACAGCGGCCGGACACGCGGTGAAGCTGGCGGGCTCGAAGGGGCCTGATGATATCCGCGAGAAGGCGATGAAGGTTGGTGCGCTCCCGGTTGCCGCGCACGAAGCAGCCAGGGATGTCGAGGCGATCGTTCTATCGATCCCGTTTGCGAAGATTCCCGATGTCGCCAACATCTTTGCCGATGTACCAGCCGACGTGGTCGTGATCGACACCTCCAATTATTATCCTATGCGCGACGGGAACATCGCGGAGGTTGACGATGGCAAGCCGGAAAGCGTCTGGTCCAGCGAACAACTCGGCCGGCCGGTGGTCAAGACGTTCAATGCGGTCCTCGCCCAAACGCTCGCCGAAGGTGGCGCAGCGGCCGGAACGGCCGAACGGATCGCGATCCCCGTCGCAGGTGATGATGCGCATGCCAAAGCGATCGCACGCGAACTGGTGAACGAGACCGGTTTCGACGCACTTGATGCCGGCGATCTCGCGAGTTCCTGGCGCCAGCAACCGGGCACGCCAGCCTACTGCACGGAACTGACGTTGCCTGATCTTCAGCATGCGCTGTCCACGGCGGAAAAGGCGCGCGCACCCGGAGCTCGCGACGCACTGATCAAGGGCTTCATGGAGGCGACGCCCCCCCTCCGCCACGAGCAGATCGTAGCCCGCAACCGTGAAGTCACCGCCCTCCGATGAGAGACTTTTCCGGTTCCGGCCCGAGGTGGTGACCAAGAAGACTCTCCAGGAGTTCCTTCTGTTTGTCGGGAACAACCTGCCAGACGACGATGACGAGGCCGGCGTGAACCGGCTCTTTAGAGTTTTGTGAAGCCCTTGGCGTTATTTGCGACAAAGGTGAAATCCCCCTTGATGATGCGAGGCATCAACTCCCACGCTCCGCTACCCATCCAGCGAGCCTGAGCCATAGCGCCTGCCTGACGGCAGGCGGTTAGCCGCCGCCGCCCATGGTCACGGACATGAAGGCCCGGAAGGCCGCCGCTGCCGGTTCGATTGATCTGTCACGCGACCAGGCCAGGCCGACATCCATAGTGGGGATGGGCTCGACAAGCCCGCGCACTTCGATGCGCTGCCCCTCCAAGGACCAGGGGCGGTAAACCATGTCGGACAGGACAGTGACCCCCATGCCGGCAGCCACGAGCGACCGCACGGCCTCGACCGAACTGGTGGTAAGGACGGCGCGGAGCGAAAGGCCCGCGGCATCCCAGTAACGGGCGGCTGTCGTGCGTGCCTCGTCCACCGTCAGCATGACATAGTCTTCCGCCGCCACATCGGCGAGGCTGATTTCCCGCCGCGCGAGCAGATGATGATCAGCCGAAAGCCAGAGCCGGCGGTTCGACCGCATCAAGACCTCCTGCGCCAACTCCTTGGTGTGTTCCAGGTTGGACACCAGCATCACGGCCATGTCGATATCCCCGCACATCAAGCCGCTTTCGAGAGCGTCTCGAGGCAATTCCAGCACCTCGACCTCGATCTCGGGATAGGTCTTTCGAAACCGCGCGTAGTGGCGCGACATGTAGTAGCCGACGACCGTGTAGGTCATGCCCAGCCGCAGCTTGCCCGCCAGGCCTTTCCTATCGCGCAACGGGCTTCGGACGGCGGCAGCGACGGCCCCGGTGATAACACGCGCATGTTCAAGAAACCTCGCGCCCTCCATCGTCAGTCTTACGCCAGCGTGGTTACGCTCCAAAAGCCGTACGCCCAGGTCAGCCTCAAGCGTCTTTATCGCCGCAGTGACGGCCGATTGCGAGATGTTGAGTTCCACCGCAGCATGACTGACCTGTCCGCTCTCGGCGGTCGCGATAAAATAATCAAGCTGTTTCAAGGTGATGGTCATGGTGCGCTCCGGCCCAGAACCATTATCTGTTTTTTTGATATGACAATCAATAAACTACTATTTCACAAACGCCCTCGCATGCGCAAAAAATGCTGCAACGCCGCAAAGACGGCAGCTTCGAGGGGTAACAATGCGATGGCGGTGACGCTAAACTGCGACATGGGCGAAAGCTTTGGCCTCTACAAGGTTGGCGATGATATGGGCATGATGCCCATCATCGACGTTGCCAATGTCGCCTGTGGTTTTCATGCCTCCGATCCGGATCACATGCACGCCGCCGTCCGCAGCGCCAAGGCGAGTGGCGTAAAGATCGGCGCCCATCCAGGCTTGCCCGACATTCAGGGTTTCGGCCGGCGCGAGATGCGGATGACCCGCGAAGAAGTCAGGAACACCATCATTTACCAGGTGGGAGCGCTTGCCGGCTTCCTCAGGGCCGAGGGTGTGGAACTCCACCACATCAAGCCGCATGGCAGCCTCTACTTCATGGCCATGCAGCAGGAGGCAATCGCCCATGGCGTGTGCGACGCGGCAGAGATTTTCGGCGTACCCCTCTTCGGCATGACGGGCACCCTGCATGAGAAGATCTATCAAGAGCGCGGTATCCCATTCGTCGCCGAGTTCTATGCCGATCTCGACTACGATGCCTCCGGCAAGCTGATCTTGACACGCGTTCATGACGCCAAGGACCCCGCAGAGATGGCCGAGCGGTGCATCCGCGCCATCAAGGAGGGCGAGGGCACGGCAGAGGACGGCAGTTTCTTCCCCGTACGCTGCGAAACCATCTGCGTGCATTCCGATACGCCGAACGCCATCGAAATAGCCAGGGCCGTGCGCACCGCAATCGCCCCCTGGCACTGAACTCGACCGAACCCGCCCGCGCAGGCGGTTCCAAATTAGTCTGTCTGCAGTTTTCCGGAGCTTTTTATGGCCCAGATTCTTTCGCCTCTTCCCGGCACTTTTTATCGGAGCGCCTCGCCAGACCAGCCGCCCTACAAGGCGGATGGCGACGCGGTTTCCGCCGGAGACGTAATCGGTCTCATCGAAGTGATGAAGTCGTTCCACGAAGTGAGGGCCGAGACGGCCGGTACGAACATCCGCTTCATTGCCGACAATGAGGACCCCATCATGGCCGGCGCACCTATTGCGGATCTCGACTGATGCTGAAAAAGCTTCTGGTTGCCAACCGGGGCGAGATAGCGGTCAGGATCATCCGGGCCGCGCAAGATTTGGGGATCGCCACCGTGGCGGTGTATTCGGCCGCAGACGCCGTGTCGCTCCACGTCCAGCTTGCGGACGAAGCGGTCAACATCGGCCCACCAGCAGCAAAGAAGTCCTATCTCAATGTCGAAGCAATTCTGAAGGCTGCCAGCGATACCGGTTGCGACAGCGTTCATCCTGGCTATGGGTTCCTTGCCGAGAATGCCGCGTTTTCCGACGCGGTCACAGGCGCTGGATTGGTCTTCGTCGGCCCGTCGGGAGATGCGATCCGGATGATGGGAGACAAGGTCTCGGCGCGATCGGCCGCCGCCGCTGCAGGTGTCCCTGTGGTGCCTGGCTCGGCTGGCCGGGTCGAGGGCCTCAAGGCTGGCCACGAGGTGCTGACCGCAACCGGTTTTCCGGTGATGATCAAGGCGGCGGCAGGCGGCGGCGGGCGGGGCATCCGCATCGCCAACTCGCTCGCCGAGTTCGAACAAGCCTTTCCTCAGGCCGAAGCAGAAGCCCTCGCCGCCTTTGGCGACGGTGGCCTCTACATGGAAAAAGTGATCGGCAAGGCCCGCCATATCGAGGTGCAGGTGCTGGCGGACGGAAGCGATGCCATTCACTGCTACGAGCGGGAGTGCTCACTGCAGCGGCGACGCCAGAAGGTTTGGGAGGAGGCGCCGTCTCGCGCACTTTCAGACAGGCTGCGCGAGGATCTCTGCGCTTCGGCGGTCGCTTTGGCCAAGGCGGTCAAATACTCTGGTGCCGGCACGGTAGAGTATCTTTATGACGATGAAGCAGATCGCTTTTACTTCATCGAGATGAACACCCGTATCCAGGTCGAGCACCCGGTCACCGAAGCGATCACCGGCATCGACCTCGTTGCGGAGATGCTTCGCATCGCCGGCGGCGAGAAGCTGCGGATTCGGCAAGGCGATGTCTCCGTCAAGGGGCATGCGATCGAAGTCCGGCTCAATGCCGAAGACCCGGCGAAGGAGTTCGCTCCATTCCCCGGGCAGGTGGCCGAGCTTCGCATTCCCGGCGGTCCGGGCGTACGCTTCGATTCGATGCTCTATCAAGGCTATCAGGTGCCGCCCTTCTATGACTCGCTGCTTGCCAAGCTGATCGTGCATGCAGAGACGCGCGAGGCGGCGATAGTGCGCCTGATCCGCGCGCTCAACGAGTTGAAGATCGGCGGGCTCAAGACCACCAAGCCGCTGTTTCTTGCGCTGGCCGCCGATCCGGCGGTGCGGGCGGGAGACGTGCATACCCGCTGGCTGGAAGGCTGGCTCATCGAAAACGCCGCAGCATTGGCGGGTTAAGGAGGACCGATGTCGATACGATTCAACTTCGGCGGTGACGAACATATCTTCGGCGAGGTGTCCGAGGAAATGTCGCTCACCTCCTTCTTTACCGGCCTTTCGATGACCAACGCGGTGCGTACGGCAGGCATCCGAGGTGTCACCGAGATCTGCCCAGCCAACGCCAGCTTCCAGATTCGCTTCAACCCCGACATCATCAAGCCGCAGGATTTGCTCAGCGAACTGAAGTCGATGGAAGAGGCGGCCTCGAAGGCGGACCCGGTGCTGAAGACCCGGATCATCGAACTGCCGGTTTATTTCCAGGATCCATGGACGCGTGAAACCTGCTTGCGCTTCCGCGAGCGCCATCAGGACCCCTCCTCCACCGATCTTGAATATTCGGCACGCATCAACGGTTACGCCACGGTGGAAGAGTTTATCGCGGCCTATTCCGGCCAGCCCTGGTTCGTATCGATGGTCGGCTTCGTCGCCGGACTGCCCTTCCTGTACCAGATGGTTGAGCGCAAGAAACAGATTCAGGCGCCGAAATACTTGCGTCCACGCACCGACACTCCCAAGCTCACCATTGGCCATGGCGGCTGCTTTGCAGCGATCTATTCGGTGCGCGGCGCTGGCGGCTACCAGATGTATGGCATAACCCCGGCTCCGATCTACGACCCGACCAGGAAGGTGCGCTACCTCTCAGATGATATGTGCCTGTTCAAGCCAGGCGACATCGTCAAGTTCAAGGCCATTGGCCGCGATGACTACGACGCCACGCTGGAGGAAATCGAAGCCAATCGGTGGCAGCCGACGGTTCGCGAGTGCACCTTCAGCCTGAAGGACTTCAACAGCGATATTTACGGCACCAATGCAAAGCTGATGGAGCTTATCAATGGCCGTTAAGGTAATCTCTCCCGGCCTCTCCACTTCCGTGCAGGACCTTGGCCGACCAGGCCACTACCATGTCGGCATTCCCGAAGGCGGCGGCATGGACCGCTTTGCCACACGCATCGCAAACCTGCTTGTCGGCAACGATCCGGGTGCCGCGGTGCTCGAAGCCACCTTCATGGGCCCCGAACTCGAATTCACCCAATCCGCGGTCGTCGCCGTCACGGGAGGAGAACTCCCCCCCAAACTCAATGGCGAGGAACGGCCGACCTGGGAAAGTTTTCCGGTGATGGCCGGTGACCGGCTTTCCTTCGGCTTCCTCAAGGGCGGCGCGCGCGCTTATCTGGCCGTCTCCGGCGGTATCGACGTACCCGTGGTTCTCGGTTCGCGCTCGACTTACATTCTGGGCGCACTCGGCGGCCATCAGGGCCGCACGCTGAAGGCGGGTGATGAGCTTCCCCTCGGCGAAGGTTCCGGCAAAGCCGGTCTTTCACTGCCTGCAAATCTGCGCCGCGCGGGCAATAGTCCGGCGGAACTCAGAATGCTTCCCGGCATGTACTGGCATCGGATCACTGAAGCTGCCGGCACTCGGTTCTTTGAGGAAACCTGGAAGGTCGCACCCGAAGCCGACCGCATCGGCTATCGCTTCCGGGGTGGGACGCCGCTGGAATTCGTCGAGCGCGAGCAGCCTTTCGGTGCGGGCTCCGACCCCTCGAACATCGTCGATGCCTGCTATCCCTACGGATCCGTCCAGGTGCCGAGTGGCACGGAGCCGATCGTTCTTCACCGGGACGCGGTTTCGGGTGGCGGGTACATGATGCTGGGCGTGGTGATATCGGCCGACATGGACCTTATCGCCCAGCTCCAGCCGCACACCCCGGCGCGCTTCGTTCCGGTGACGCTGGAAGACGCGCTTGCCGCGCGAACCGAACAGCGCGCCGCGCTGGCGCGTGCTGAAGGGCATCTGGCCGGCTGACGTCAGCCGGGAAAATGCCGGCGGAGGAGCCGGTGGCGAGGAGATCGGCCGGCCAAAACCGACCGTGCGTGGCGGAAGACAAAATCCGGTGCGCGAAACGACAAGACGACGCCGGGCAACGGCGTGAATTTGGCACCCGAGCAGTCCGCTAGAGACCGCCGGAACCGACAGGGGAAGACATTTGCAACGTGACTGGCCGCAAGGCCGGATGCTTCGCGCCTTTCCGTCGGTAGAAAGAAGGAAAGGGTCATGAGTCATCTGAGCGCGGAGAATGTCTCGGTATCGTTTGCGGGGCTGAAGGCCCTGTCATCGGTAGACCTCCAAATTACGCCCGGCCGCATCAGTGGCCTCATCGGCCCGAATGGCGCTGGCAAGACCACGCTCGTCAACGTGCTGACCGGCTTCCAGGCACCGACGGAAGGCACCATCAAGCTCGACGGGGCAGCACTCACAGGTCTCAAGCCGCATCAGGTCCGGCGGCGCGGCATTGCCCGCACCTTCCAGGGTGGGCGGCTCTTCCGCGACCTGCCTGTGCTGGACAATTTGGAGGTAACCGGCGTTGGTCTGGGAATGAGCCGGCGCGCTGCCATCGCCGAAGCGGAAGCGATGCTCGACTGGATAGGCATCGGTGCGCTGGGCACCCGCATCGCCGGAACGTTGCCATATACGGACGAGCGCCGCGTCGCCATTGGCCGCGCCCTGATGGGACGGCCCGCGTACATCCTGCTCGACGAGCCCGCGGCTGGCATGAGCGCGCTGGAGGCGCGGGAGCTTTCGGCCCTGATAAGACATATCGCCAGCGATCTCGGCTGTGGTGTCCTGCTCATCGAGCACAATGTCGGGCTGGTGCTCGGCCTTTGCCAGCATATCGTCGTGCTCGATTCCGGAGCGATCATCGAGGAAGGCCCGCCTGCCGCGATCCGCGACAGCGAGAAGGTGCGCCACGCCTATATGGGCACGGCCGCGAACACCGACCTGCCTGTGCTGGAGGCGATGGAATGAGCCTGCTCGCCCTTTCCGATATCACTATCCGCTACAGCCGTCTCACGGCGGTCCGCAATGTCTCCTTCTCCATGGACGAGGGAGAAATCCTGTTCATCACCGGCCCGAACGGAGCCGGGAAGTCTTCGCTGCTGCGCGCGATCGCCGGTGTTACGCCAGTGGCGGGCGGCCGGATCGACCTTGCAGGTCATGAGATCACCGGCCAGGCGCCGGAGAACATCGCCCGGCTCGGATTCTCCATGGTGCCGGAGGGGCGCGATGTCTTCGGCTCGCTGACGACCGAAGAGAACCTTCTGGTCGGAACCGGCATGCACGCCCGCGAACGCGGCTGGCGCAGCCGAGCGGCCGACGAACTCGAAGCCGTCTACGCAACCTTCCCGATGCTGAAAGAGAGGCGGCATGGGCAGGCGGGATTGCTGTCCGGCGGGCAGCAGCAAATGCTGGTCATCGGACGCGCGTTGATGACCAATCCGCGGCTTGTAGCCATCGACGAGCCTTCGCTGGGCCTCGCCCCCAACATCAACGACCAGGTCTATGAGCGGCTGATCGCGCTGCGTGCGCAGCGCCAGCTCACGCTCCTGATCGTTGAGCAGAGCTCGGCCCGGGCGATGATGGTGGGCGGGCGGATGATCCTGATGCGTGGCGGACAGATCGTGCTCGATGGCGACGCGCGGACGCTCGGCAATGGCGAGGCGATCCAGGCTGCCTATTTCGGTTACGAGGACCACTGAGATGCTCCAGATCCTGTTCGACGCACTCTCGCTTGGTTCGCTCTACGCGCTTGGGGCGCTTGGCATTGCCCTCATCTTCGGCGTCATGCGGCTGGTGAACTTCGCGCATGGCGACGTCATCGCCTTCTGCGTCTTCGCGCTGCTATGGCCGTCAACAGACGCCATGGCCATCGTCTTCGCTGGCCAATTGCCGTGGTACCTGCTGGTGCCCTTCGTGCTCCTTTGCGGGGCCGGGCTGTCGGTGCTGTGCGAAATCGTTGTCTTCAGGCGGTTCCGCCAAGCAAATCCGGCAACCATGATGATCGCCTCCTTCGCGCTCGGTTTCGTCATTCGCTACTTCCTGCTCATGCTTTTCTCCAGTCGGCCGAAATCGATCTCGCTGCTGCCCGAACTGTCCCAGCCGGTGGAGATCCTCGGTGCCAGGCTTCCCCTCCTCCAGCTCATAACGATCGTCGCCACGATGGTCATCCTGATCGGCCTGACACTGTTCCTGCGTCAAACCCGCTTCGGCCTGGAGATGCGGGCGGCGGCCGAGAACTTCTCGATGGCCCGCATGCTGGGTGTGCGTGCGAACCGGGTTATCATGGGCGCGTTCGCCCTCTCCGGCGCGTTGGCCGCCGCCATTGCACTGATCTTTGGCGCCCAGACAGGCACGCTGGACATCCAGATGGGCGCCTCGATCATGTTGATGGCCTTCATCGCCACCGTCATTGGCGGCCTCGGCAGCCTCGGGGGAGCCGTGCTCGCCGGCTTCCTGCTGGGTGCCGCCTCGGTGATCATGCAGGTCATGCTGCCCATCGACGCCCGGCCGTTCCGCGATGCCTTTGTCTATGGAGCGGTCATCCTCGTTCTCCTCTTCCGCCCGCAAGGGCTTATTGCCGCGCGCGGCACCAAGGAAAGGGTCTGATTTCATGGGTGTCGCCGCCTCCCTCACCAACTCTACCGCTGCCGGTGCCGCGGCTGCCGAGCGAAAGCCCGCCCGCTTCGCGCTTGCCCGCCGCACAATCCTGACGCCGGTCCTGCTTTCTCTGCTGCTGCTGGCCATCGCGCTGATCACGGTGATGACCGGATCGCGGCCCTTCAACCAGACGGTGATCGACGTGTTCGTCCGTGTCATCCTCGTCGTGGGCCTATACATCTTTATCGGAAATTCGGGCGTTCTCAGCTTCGGGCATATCGGCTTCACCTGCCTTGGCGCCTACGCGGCCGCATGGCTCACCATCAATCCGATGATGAAACGCGGTTCGCTGCCGGGATTGCCCGAATGGCTGCTGGCGACCCGTTTGCCGTACTGGCAATCGGCCGTGCTGGCGGCATTGTTCGCCGCCCTCGCCGCTCTCATCTTCGGGCGGGTGCTGATGCGGCTATCGGGCATCGCGGCTTCGATCGCGACCTTCGCGATGCTCGCCATGATCAACACAATTTATTCCAACTGGGAGAGCGTGACCGGAGCGACCTCATCGGTCGTCGGCATTCCGATCGTGCGCATGATCTGGCCGTATCTCATCGGCGCCGTGGCCGCAATCTTCATCGCCTGGGCGCACGCGATCTCCCGGTCCGGCCTGGCCCTTCGTGCTGCCCGCGACGAGCCCACCGCCGCCGCGGCTTCCGGTATCGACATTCCCAGGGAAAGACTGGTGGCGTTCGTCGTATCGGGCGCGGTGATGGGGCTGGGCGGTGCGCTCATGGCTCATTCAATCGGCGTGGTCACACCCGATACATTCTATCTCGGTCTCACCTTCATCACCCTTTCCATGCTCGTCGTCGGCGGCATGGGCAGCCTGTCGGGGGGTGTGGTGGGTGTCGTCCTGCTGTCCGCCCTCATCCAGGCGCTGCGCTGGCTGGAGGCAGGCGTATCGCTCGGCGAGTCCACTTTCGCCCTCCCGAAAGGGGTTCAGGAAATAGCCCTCGGCGTCATCATGATCGTGATCCTCGCGCTTCGCCCATCCGGACTCATGGGCAACCGCGAGCTCACCTTACCTCGCAGCAGTCGCAACAAGTGACCGGCGGCACAAGCCCGACCGGAAAACAAAAAAGGAGACGTGCATGACATACAAAATGAGAATTGTCGCAACCGCTCTGGCCTCGATGTCCATCGCATATCCGGCGCTGGCCGATGACAAGACTATCGTCATCGGCTTCGCCACTGCGGAGTCGGGCTTCATGGAAGCTTATGACAAGCCTGCGCAGGAGGCGGCCTTGATCCGCATCGACGAGATCAATGCGGCTGGCGGCCTGCTTGGAAAGCAGATCAAGGTTGTCAAGACCGACACCAAGTCCGACCGGGCCGAAGGCGCCAAGGCGGGCCTCTCCGTGCTCGACCAGGGTGCGGATCTCGTGGTCGTGTCCTGCGACTACGACTTCGGATCGCCGGCTGCGCTCGCGGCCGAGGACGCGGGCCGTATCTCCTTCTTCCTGTGCGCGGAATCGGTCAAGGCCGGTATCCAGGGTGTCGGCCCGCACAGCTTCTCCGCGTCGGTGCTGGCGGCCGTGCAGGGCGCAACCATGGCCGAGTGGGCATTCAAGGAAAAGGGCGCAAAGGACTTCTACCGTCTGCTCGATACCTGGACGGCCTACAACAAGGGCATCTGCGACGGCTTCGACTGGATGATGCCGAAGCTCGAAGCCCAGGGCGCGAAGCTTGTCGGTGAAGACACCTTCAAGAACGAGGACGCCTCCATCGCCGCGCAGATCACCCGCATCAAGTCTCTGCCGAAGGAGCCGGATGCGATCATGCTTTGCACGATGATGCCGGGCGCTGTCTCGGCCATCAAGCAGCTTCGCGCCGCGGGTATCAACTCCATGATCCTGAATGGATCGGGCGTCGACGGTAGCTATTGGCTCTCGGCTGTGCCCGATCTGACGAACTTCTACGTCCCCGTTCAGGGATCGATCTATGGCGACGATCCCAATCCGGCCGTGCTGAAGTTCAATGCCACCTACAAGGCGAAGACAGGCGCCGATCCCTCGAGCCAGTATGTCTTTCCGGGTTACGTCATGGTCGACGTCTGGGCCAAGGCGGTGGAGCGTGCAGGCACGGCCGATGCCGACGCGGTCGTCGCGGAACTGGAAAAGATGAAGAATGAGCCGACGCTGTTCGGGCCTCGTACCTTCTCGCCGGAACTGCATCACCAGAACCAGACGCGGTACCTGATCGTCGAGACCAAGGCCGGCAAGCCGGGTGTTGTAGGCAACTGGACGATTTCCGAGCCGGTACCGATGGAAGCCTTGCTCAAGTAGGAGAAGATGGGCCGGATAAGTCCGGCCCTTCATCTACGAAAGGCCCTGTTCCTCTGGGACGACCGGGCTTTTCGTCTTTGAGGATCTTGCCTTTGGACAAAAAATGAGGGCGGCCCGCTTGGACCGCCCTTGTCGCCCGATGAATTCAGATTTTCGCTACCCTCGCGCTTTGCGGTAGGAATCCTTGAGCGCTATGAGTTCCCCCGAGAAAGCGAAGATATCGCAGCCGTCGACTTCGATTTGCTGCCCCGCTGCCGTGGTGCCGACGAAGCGCCATGATGAAAGTCCGGTGTCGCCCGTCACGACGTGCCTTCCCTTGGTCCACGCGGCTTTCGGGAAGGCATCGAACAGCGCTGCATAGGCGGCGCGCACGGCGTCACGCCCCACATGCTTGCGGCCTTCGGCATCGGGTCCAGCCGAGCCGTGGAAAGCGCAATTCTCAGCCATGCAGTCCATCAGCGCGCCCACATCGCGGGCGTTCCATGCCGCGAGGAACCGGTCGAGCACGGCGAGCCGCCTGGCTGCGAGGTCGCCAGCCTCAACGACCTCGACCTCCAGAAAGGCGAGCGGCGCATCGCCGGCATTGATGACGTTGTGGGCCACACCCGTCCGCCGCGAATAGGGCACACCTTGGGTGAGAGCGGCTTGCGACTGCGCGCCGTCCGGGCCTTCGAGACCGAGCTTGCCGTCCGTAAGCGGCACGATGACGTAGTCATGTCCGTGGATGTGCCAGCCGGTCTCGGCCCCGGTGGCAAAGCGCCATTCGGTGACCCGAAAGCGTTCGTCGTCGATATGAACAACCGGTTCGGCTTTCATGCGGGTCATTCAAGCCCCTCCTTGGCAACCGCACCGGTCAGGCGCTCAAGCGTCCGGCCCATGCGCGTCATGATTTCCTTCACATCGTCTTCTGTCGAGATCATCGGCGGGCAGAGCGCGAGCTGATCGCCGATGGCGCGGAAGATGAGGCCTTCCTCGTGGCCGATCCCTGCTGCGATACTCCCTGCGCGCCCAACCTTGGCGAAAGGGCGTTTCGTCGCCTTGTCTGCCACCAGCTCCACGGCGCCGATAAGACCGGTGCCCCGCGCTTCGCCGACAAGCGGGTGATCGGCGAATGAGCGGATGCCGGCCTGGAACGACGTCTCAAGGCGGGCCGCGTTTCCGATCAAGTCCCGCTCCTCGAAGATGGCGAGGTTTTCGAGACCCACCGCCGTCGCGACCGGATGACCCGACGCAGTGAAGCCGTGGCCGAAATTGCCGATCGTTGCGGTGTTGTCGGCGATCGCTTGATAGATCGCATCGGAGAAAATGACGGCGGCAAGCGGCATATAAGACGACGTGATTTGCTTGGAGACCGTCATGATATCAGGCGTGAAGCCGTATTTCTGAGCGCCGAAGGGCGTACCAAGCCGCCCGAAACCACAGATCACCTCGTCTGCTATCAGAATGATATCATTTGCCCGGCAGATTTTCTCCACGCCTTCCCAGTACCCGACCGGCGGTGGCAGAACGCCCCCGGCTGCCATGAGCGGCTCGCCTATGAAGGCTGCGATGGTGTCAGCCCCTTCTTCCGCGATCACCGCTTCCAGCTCGGCGAGCAGGCGCGCCGTGAAGGCGGCTTCGTCTTCGCCTTCCATGCCGAAGCGATAGAAGTGCGGGCAGGTCAGGTGGCGAACGGGAATCGCCGGCAGATCGAAGTCGCGATGGTTGACCGGCAGGCCTGTCAGGCTACCGGAGGCGACGGTGATGCCGTGGTAGCCCTTGGTCCGTGCCAGGAATTTCTTCTTTTTTGGCCGGCCCAGCGCGTTGTTCATGAACCACATCATCTTGACGATGGTGTCGTTGGCTTCCGAGCCCGACGACGTGAAGAAGACACGCGTCAGGTTTTCCGGCGTCATCTCCACGAGTTTCTCCGCGAGCCGGATGGACGGTTCATGCGCCTTGGAGGAGAAGGTGTGATAGTAGGGCAGCTTCAGCATTTGCTGATAGGCAGCATCGGCCAACCGCTTTTCCGAAAAGCCGACGCCCACTGACCACAGCCCGGCGAGCCCTTCGATGTATTCCTTGCCGCGTTCGTCATACACACGGATGCCGTCGCCGCGGCTGATGATCAGCGGCCCGGTTTCTTCGTGCTGACGCAGGTTTGTGTAGGGGTGCATGGAGGTGGCGATGTCGGCGGCGGCGAGAGAGTTGGAAAGCGCATCCATGGAAGTCCTCAGCGGCTTGGGGAAATGGTTCGGGCGGTGAGTTCGAGATAGTCCTCGATCCCATGCGTGGAGCTTTCACGATTCGGGAAACGAATCATGGCAGGCTGTTGGAATGGGTGTCGATGATCCGCCGCATCAGCGCGGCGACGTCGCGCGCATTCGGAGGATCGGAGTGGATGCAGACGGTGTCGAAGTCGACCGGGCGGATCGTACCGTCTGTCGTGACGAGTTCGCGTCGGGTAAGCGCCCCCACCATGCGATGCTCGGCAAGCGTCAGGTCGATGGCCGACTGGACGCGCGGGATGATCAGGCTGCCGCCGGGAGCGTAGGCAAGATCGGGAAAGAACTCGCCCACGAAGGCAACGCCGAGCTCGGCTGCCGCCGTCTCGTGACAGGTTCCCGCCAGGCCGAAGAGCGGGACGCCGAACGGCTTGACCGCCGCGGCAATTGCCTGGGCAGTGTCCATGTCGTACGCGGCCATGCCGTAGATGATGCCATGCGGCTTGACATGGCTGAGCTGCCCGCCCTCGGTGGCCAGCATTCCTGTCAGCGCACCGATCTGGTAGAGGAAGGCGGCTGTCAGTTCCTCCGGTTGAAGTTTCATCTCGCGCCGGCCGAATCCCTCGCGATCGGGAAGGGACGGATGCGCGCCAACCTTCTTTCCGTGCGAAAGCGCGAGCCGCACGGTCTTCAGCATCGTCCATGGATCGGAGGCGTGGAAGCCGCATGCGATGTTGGCGCAATCGATGTGAGGCATGATGCCAGCATCGTCGCCGAAACGCCAGTTGCCGTAACTTTCCCCCATGTCGCAGTTCAGGGTGACCATGGTTTGCTTGCCTCAGCCCAGAGTGTTCGACGCCCAGCCGGGGGCGATGTGCGGGAATTCCGGCGGCGGTTCGCGCTCGTGCAGCAGTCGAAGCACGCGCGGCGGCGTCAGTGGTAGCTGCCGCACCGGCTTGCCGATAGCGCGTGCCACAGCGCAGCCGATCGCCGCGCCCACGGCCAGGATCGGGACCTCGCCCGCGCCCTTGGTGCCTAGAGGCCCGATCGACGGTGCGCCCTCGTAGAGGTCGGCGGCGACCGGAACCACGTCCTGCGCCAGCGGCAGGCGATAGGTCTCGAAATCGTCCTGCGCGATGCGTCCGTCAGCGGTGAACGTCACCTCCTCATGCAGGGCGTAGCCGAGACCCTGCACGACACCACCCTGTATCTGGCCCATGACCGCGCGCGGGTTGAGTGCGCGGCCGACATCCTGCACCACGCGATAGGCCAGCACCTCGACATGACCGGTATCCGGATCAACCGCCACCTCGGCCTCGTGAACGACGAAGACGGGGATGTCGAGTGCATCGATGAAGTGCCCCATCGCGCAGCCGGACATTGCCGGAGTGTTCCTGGCGGTAAAAGCTCCGCTTCCGGTGACCGGGCCGGTGGTTGCCTGCGCATGGGCGACGACAGCGGGGATCGACATGCCGGAACCGGGACGTCCCGTGATCTCGACACGACCATCCCGCAGCACCAAGTCTTCCGGTCGGGTCTGGAGCATCTCACCGGCGGTCCGCAGCAGCTTCTCCCGCACTTCCGCGCAGGCAGCCACACTTGCCGCACCGATGGAGACGGTGGTGCGCCCACCGCCAACGCCGACATCGAGACCGGCGGCATCCGTATCGGCTTCGCGCACGATCACCTGGTCGGGAGCGAGGCCGAGTTGCCCGGCCACGATTTGCGGCAGGGATTGCACCATCGTGCCCGATCCGATCTCCACACCCGAGGTGACCAGCGTTGCGCTACCGTCGGCGTTCAAATTCACCGTCGCCGCCGAAGGCCCGACGAAAACGAACCATGTGCCGACCGTGGTCGCAATTCCATAGAGCCTGCCGTCGGCCTCGGCCTCTGATGTACCGGTACTGGCGCGTAACGCCTCCATGCGATCGAGCATCGGACCCAGCACGTCGGCCTCGAAAACCTGGCCCGTGGCACCGAGATCGCCATCTCCCAGGACGTTTTTCTTCCGGAACTCCATTGGGTCGAAGCCTAGCGCATCGCAGATTTCGTCGGTGTGCCGCTCCAATGCGAATGTGTTGTAGACGCCGTTGCAAGCTCGGAAAGCGCCGTTGGGCGGTGTGTTGGTGTACACGGCGCGGCTGACGAGCCGCATCGCGCCGACCCTGTAATTGCCGCCCAGCGTGTGCGCCGTCATCGTCGTCAGAAAAACCTGTTCGCCGCCATACGCACCGCAATCCATCAGCACGACCGCCTCGCGCCCGGCGATGTATCCTTCGGCGGTGACCGCGGAGCGAATGCGGATTTCCGCATTCTCGCGGCAAAGGCAGGTTGCCATCTCTTCCTGCCGGGTGTTTTCCAAGACCACCGTGCGCCCGGTCATCCGCGCCAGAAGTGCCGTGATCGGCTCGATGGACGCATCGAATTTCAGGCCGAACCCGCCGCCGACAGGCGGCACGGTGACCCGCACGCGCCCGGGCGCAAGCTGCATGACCCTTCCGGTGACGTTGCGCACGGTCCAAGGCACCTGCGTCGAGGTCTGGATGTGAGCACGACCGTCCTCCCAGGAGCCGATGGCAACGCGCGGTTCGAAGGGCACATGGCTCTGCCGGCCGACGGTAAAGCTGCTCTCGACAATGCGTATGTCGGGACGGGCGAAGGCCGCATCGACGTCACCGCGGCTGGATTTTGCCTCCCATGCGATGTTGCCGGCACGTGCACCGCCCTCGGTGATCACCTCATAGCCGCGCCAGCCCTCGTGAACGAGACGGGCGGCGGGCTGGAGCGCTTCGGCCATGGTGGACACCGGTGCCATCGGCTCGACCTCGAGCACGATGACAGCAAGCGCCGCCCGCGCCTGCTTCTCCGTTTCGGCGGCGACGACGGCGATTGGCTCGCCATGATAGCGGATGGTGTCGATGGCCAGGAGCGGATGGTCGGCAATGCCGATGCCGTAGAGCCCTGGCGCGTCGGCGCCGGTCGCCACCGCGCGCACACCAGGACAGCGAAGTGCCGCCGAAACATCGAGCTTGCGGATACGCCCAGCGGGAACGGTCGACCGCAGCAGCACGGCATGCAACATGTCGGGGCGAACCCGGTCGTTGGTGTATTTCGTGCGCCCGCGCAGCTTGTCCTGCGCATCCCGGCGGGGAAGATTCATCACGGTGGCGGACAGCTCAGACATGGATGCCTCCCACCGACTGGCCAGCCTTCCGCGCTTGGTCGAGGCAGTCGGCCACGGCGTCGACGATCCGCTCATATCCGGTGCAGCGGCAGATGTTGCCGACCATCGCCGCCTTGATTTCGGGACGGCTCGCATGCGGATTGTCACGCACGAACGCCGAAAGGCTCATGACCATTCCCGGGAAACACATGCCGCATTGCACGGCATCGGCGGCCTCGAAATTGGCCTGGAGCGGGTGCAGCGCCTGGTTTCCGTAACTCAATCCCTCGATGGTCGTCACCGCGCATCCCTGGACCAGGCCAATCGGCTTCAGGCAGGACGGCACCGCCTCATCGTCAACATGCACGGTGCACGCGCCGCAGAAGCCTTCGCGGCACACGGCTTTGGTCCCCGTCAGGAATCGTTCCTGCCGCAGGATGTCGACGAGCGGCGTCATCGGATCGCCATCAAAGCGGCAGTCCTCGCCATTCAGTTGGAATATCACGGTCATACCAGGCGCCCGGTCTTGAGAAGTGCGGCAACACCGCGCTTGACCAGCGGCGCAAGAACCTGGCGCCGGTACCAACCCTCCGCTTCCTTGCCGTCGCGGCCCTGAAAATCATTGTGCTCCAGCGCAAGCTCGGCGGTGCGTTCCGGATCGAACGCAGAGGCAGAGTCCGCCGCCATGGCCTGTTCGAGCGCCGTCCAGCGCCGCGCTACCGGCTCCACCGAGCCGACGGCGATGCGACATCGTTTGTCCTTGTCTACCGCAAGCGAGACGATGGCGACCGGATAGTCGCCGGCTTTCCGAAGCGGCAGGCGGATATGAGCACTGGCGACAAGGTCGCGGCGCAGATGAATTCTCGTCACAATCGCTTCGGCCAGCAGCGCGTGCCTGTCTTTGAGGAAATCCGAAATACCGATGAGTTTTGGGCCTTCGAACGTCTCCAGTTCCACCGTCGCCTCACAGACGAGAAGCGCAGGGGGGAGATCGGCGGCGGCAAAGTCCAGGGCACAAAGGTTGCCGCCCACGGTGGCGACCCTTCGGATGCCGGGATTGGCCGCAGTCTCCGCCGCGGCAACCAGACCTTCGAAGCCCACCGCCCCGTGCAACGCGCGGCCAAGGACTGCATGGCTAACGGCTGCGCCGATCACGACATGGTCCGGTGCGATTTCGACCTTGGACAAGGCGGGTATTCGGTGGAGTGCGACCAACGCCTCGGGAAGATCGACCCCGCGCCGTGGATCACGCATCATCCAGGTGCCGCCGGCAAGCACCGCCGCGCCTTGTCGGCGTGCGGCCATTGCCTCTTCAATCGTGCTGGCTGCGGTGAACGATCGTTCCACGCTTGGTGCCATCTGTCATACCCCTCGGAAGCAGCCAACTTTCGCGGCGCTGCAGCATTGTTGCTCCAGCTTTAGGCTCCTGTGAAATAGTAATTCTTTGAATATCGTATCGAAAAAACAGATAACTCGGGCATCCCGCGAGCGCCCGCAAGATTGCGGCGCGCTCGTTAGTGCTCAGACCCAGTGGGCGACGGTCCGTTTCTCAAAACTTTCCCGGAACTGGGCGGTGGTTTTGGGGAGCAGCTCGCCAGTCTCCCAGTCGAGGATCACGGCATAGTGCCGAACCGCATCGAGCGTATCGATCTCGCCGGAGCGGTATTTGCGCGCGACCTCCTCGGGATCCATGCGTGCCCAGTCCTTCCGTTTCGCCCGGATGTCGGCACGGCAGGCTTCGGTTGCTGTCCCGTCGATTTCGTACTGGCACAGGTCGCGGTCGATTTCGCGGATCACCACGCCGTAATCAGTCCTGGCGCGCTCCAGGGAAACGTAGTCGTCGATCACGTCCTCCATCACCTTGCGGGGCTCGCGCTCCAATGGATCGCCGAAACCGCCGCCGCCGGCCGTCGGACGAGCGAACTGGTCGCCTGTGTGGACGGAGTAATCGGAGAATACGGAGCCGAGCCAAATCTCGGTCTCTTCTCCGGCGCGCTTCATGGTCAAGCCGTGGGGCATCGACGGCAGGCCTCCTTCGACACCCCAGACGACAGCGCGCTCGCGGTCGCAAATATAGGACATGACGGCATTTTCAGCCTCAAGCAGCAACGAAGTCTTCTGCACGCCGACGCCGCCCCGCCATTTGCCGGGCCCGGCTGAATCCTGCTTGATCTGGAACTCGAGTGTCCGAGTGGGATTCACCCGCTCGTTGCCTTCGTTCGGCTGCGACATCAGCCCGGTTCCGAAGCAGGCGGTGGTGACATCGGCACCATCCTTGCCGTTGCGCCCGCCCCAACCGCCGGGCAGCCATTCGTAGAACATGAAGATCGGCTTTTCGGGTTTGCGCGCGTCCCGTCCCCCGGCCAGCAGATATTCGAGGTTGAAGGCGCAGGCGATAGCGCGTTCGGGCATGATCTTCGACCACATCTCGAAGATCGCGTTCATGATCTTTTCGAACGGCATCAGGAACCCGGTCACCGCCACCGGCCATTCCGCGCTGACGATGCTGTTCTTTGGCGCGGTTACCTCGATCATCCGGTAAAACCCGCTGTTGAGCGGGAGGTCCGGAAAGAAGGTCTTCATGCCGGCGACCACGGCCGAGAAGGTCGCGCCCGGGGCGGAATTGTACATCGAGGCAATGGTCGAATGGCTTCCCGTAAAATCGTAGTGGATCGTGTCGCCCTTGATCGTCATCTTGATGCGGATCGGGATCATGCCTTCGCCGGCACCGAGATCCCGGTCGATGTAGTCGACCGTCTCCCAGGTGCCGTCGGGCAACTCCGCGAGACGCTTTCGCACGGCACGTTCGACGTAGTCCTGAACCTCCTCCATCCCGCGCATGACCTGGCCGCGTCCGTACTTCTTGACCAGCCGCAACAGTTCGCGCTCGGCGGCCTGCGTCGCCTGCGCCTGGGAATGGATGTCGCCAATGATCGATGCGGGATCGCGCGTGTTGGCCGCGATCATGTTGGCGACGTCGGAGCAGAAGCGGCCGCGCTGGAAAAGGCGCAACGGCGTGATCCGCAGGCCTTCGCGGAACATGTCGCGGGCGGTGACGTCGAAGGAACCCGGCACCGAGCCGCCGAGATCCGACCAGTGGCCGTTCGACTGGGAGAAGCCGATCAGTTTGTCTTCATCGAAGATCGGCCGGACGAGCCTAACATCGCTGAAATGCGTACCGCCGGCATAGGGATCGTTGATTGCGTAGACGTCACCGGGTGCCATATCGCCTTCGAAGACCCGGATCACCTCCTTGCACGTGTTGTGCAGTGTGCCGACATGGACCGCGATGTCGTAGTTGCCCTGGGCGACGGAGTTGCCATCGGCGTCGTGCAGGGCGTTCGAAAAGTCTCGGTTGTAGATGACGAAGGAATAGCAGGTGCGAAGCATCTGTTCGGCCATCTGGTCGACGGTGGTGATGAAGGAGTTCTTCAGCACCTCGAACGTTACCGGATCGAGGCCAGGGCTCGTTTCAATCAGCTTTGTCATGTCTCAGCCTTTCGTCACGATGAGAATGTTCAGGAAGCCGTCGACAGTCGCGCTCATTCCCGGCGGGACCACGGTGGTGGAATCGAACTGTTCGACGATGGCCGGTCCCGCAAAGGCAGCGCCGGCGCTGAGTTGGTCGCGTTCATAGACAGCCGCGTCATGAGATACGCCGTCGAACCAGACGCCGCGGCGGCCGAGGGGCTCGGGCACATGAGGCAAGACTTCATGCCGCGGTATCTCGGCTTTCGGGACGATGCCGATCGCCTTGACCGCGATGCGGAAGATCGACACCGGCGCCTCTTCGCGGCGGTAGTTGAACTCGCGTTCGTGTTCGTTGTGGAATGCCTCGATCAGCGAGCAGATGCTCTCGATCCGCGCCGGGGCTGACACCGCGAGCGAGCGCCACTGGCCCTGGTACATCATCTCGACCGTACGCTGCAGCGCCATGTCTTCGCGCGCCACGCCCTCATGGGTCAGGCGCTCAACGGCCTGTTCTTCCATCAGAACAAAGGCCGTCTGCATCTCGGCGGGCGAGACCGTCGAAGCATCGGCCATGAAGCTTTCGGAGAAATCATGCTGCACGTCGACGAGAAGGCAACCGAGCGCGGAGGTGACGCCGGGATTGGGCGGTACGATCACGGTTGGAATCGACAGCTCCTTGGCCACGGCCGCTCCGTGCAAAGCGCCAGCACCGCCGAATGCGACCAGTGCAAAGTCGCGCGGGTCATAGCCTCGGCTGATGGAGAGAAGCCGGACGGCATTGCCCATATTGGCGTTGGCGACGGCGATGATCGCCTCGGCCGCCTGGTGGAGTTCCATGCCGAAGGGTTCCGCCACCGTCTCCTGAACCGCTCGGGTGGCCAGAGCGGGGTCGAGCGTGATCTTGCCGCCCGCAAGGCTGGTGCCGAGACGACCGAGCACGACATTGGCATCGGTGTTGGTGGCGGTGCGGTTGCCATTCTTGTAGCAGGCCGGGCCCGGAAAGGCGCCGGCGGACTGCGGTCCGTTGCGCAAGCTGCCGCCCTCGTCCTGCCATGCCAACGACCCGCCGCCAGCACCTATGGTCAGCACCTCGATGGAGGGGAAGCGGATCGGATATCCGAATTCGATGTACCAGTCTTTTGTGATGCGCGACTCCCCGTTCCATGCGAGCGAGACGTCGGTGCTGGTGCCGCCCATGTCGAAGCCGATCGAGTTCGGGAAGCCACAGAGATTTCCGATGAAGCGGCTTGCGATCGCGCCGGCGGCGATGCCGGATCCCGCGAGCCGGGCCGAGAAATCCCTGACGCTCGCGGGCGTCATGACCCCGCCACCGCTGTGCAGCAACAGGAGATCTCGTTTGTATCCGGCGGCGGCAAGCTTTTCTCCGAGACGCGACACGTAATCGACGACGACCGGGGCGCAGACGGCGTTGGCCATGGTGGTGGAAAAACGTTCGTGCTCGAAGATTTCCGGCATCACCTCCGAGGAGATCGAGACCGGCAGATCCGGCATGGCCTCCTTCAGAATCTCACGCATGCGGCGCTCATTGGCGCCGTTGACATAGGAGTTCATGAAGCAGACGGCGATGGACTTGACCTGCCGTTTGACGAGAATTTCCGCGACGCGATGAGCGGCCTCTTCGTCCAGTGCTTCCAGGATCGTGCCCTCGGCACTGACCCGTTCCCGGACTGTCAGCCGGTCGCGGCGCGGGATATACGGCTTGGCGACATCCTTGTAGGTGTCCCAGAGGTCTTCCTTGTTGGCGCGGCGGATCTCGACAACATCACGGAAACCCTCGGTGCAGACCATTGCGGTGCGTGGCAGGCGGCGGGTGATCAGCGCATTGGTGGCGACCGTCGTACCATGAGAGAACAGCGTCACCTCCGAAAGATCGATGCGGCCCTGCTCCACGCCATTCATGATCGCCTGCATGGGATCGTCAGGCGTGGAGGCGGTCTTCTCGATGCGGATCGCGCCGCTGTCTTCGTCCATGATGCAGATGTCGGTGAAAGTCCCTCCGACATCGACGGCAACTCTTATTCTGCTCATGACAGTTCCTTCGCGGGATATTTGCGGGCAAGGCCCGGCTTTCGCCGCCCTTGCCGGGGCGGCGTCGCAATAGATTATGGAATTGGCCCGGATTTCGCCGGGTCTAGTGCCGCTCTCTTGAGGTCGAAGCGCGGCCTGCCCGGTTCGCTGCTTCGCGACGGGTATCGGTCGGTGCGCAACCGAACCGCGTCCGGTAATGCTTGCAGAATTGAGACTGGTCGGCAAAGCCCCAGCGGTAAGCAATCTCGGCAACGCTGCTGATGTTGGTCACCGACATCAGTTCCTCGGCGCAAAGTTCAAGCCGGGCGTCGCGGATGAAGCCGTTGATCGACTGGTTGCTGTCCTGAAAAAGAACCTGCAGGTAACGCAGGGAAATCCCGCAGGCATCGGCCACCGCCTGCGGGCCGAGGCCGGAATTCTTCAGATTGTCGCGAATATACTGCTCGGCACGATGCAAATGGCCGGCCCGGATCGACGAGATGCTGCTGTCCAGCACGCGATCGTCGCTCACGATCGACAGGCACAGCATTTCCAGGATGTGCCTGCCCATCATCTCACGAGCGACTTCAGTGATCTCATCGACATGGCCGATCGTGGTTCGCACCGTGTCGAGGAAGAGCGCGGCGACGCCCTGGGTCGCGTCGAAACTGAGCGCACTGAGCCGTTCGGCAGACCCGATCCGCGCCCGAACGCTCGACGATGGCACCTTCAGGACCCACAGCGCGTTTGGCTTGCCGTGCCAGAATTCGTAAGGCGCGTCTCCCCTCTCAACGAGGAAGCCCCCCGGACCGCAATTGACGGTCCTCGACCCTTGCGAGAAATTCACCTCCGACATCTCCGGGATGGTGATGAGCAGGCTGGCGTCACGTTCGTTGAGGAAGTGGCGGCGATGGCGGCGATAGCTTACGGCATCGCAGCGCATTTTAGACACGCTGACGAGCCCAAGCGAGAAGGTTTCCAGCGTGCCCGAAAATTCACGACGGTTCCGATACTCGGTGTCGAGCGGAAAATAGGCTTCGGTAACAGCGGCTTGCCAGGCATCACCGCCTGTGGGACCGCCGATCGTATCGACGACGTATTTCATTCCCCGACCTTTCTGGTTGGCCCCGGTTAGCCCGGTGTTTTTCTGAAGATTACAGGAATCCGCCGGCGCGTATTGGTCAAAAACGAATAAACTTATGTGGCCGTTGGCCCAAGAGCCGGAGCTCGCGACGGTTTCAGTTATCGTCACGGTCCTGGTGTGCAGTTGATCAAACCAGCCTTGGGCGCGCAAACCGCAAGCCAAATTGGAACCATACATCGGCCTCGACCGGCTCGTGCACCTTAGGCGCGGTCGTCGCCGTGTTTGGTTTCGCGCGATGAGGATGGCGGGACACAGCGCGCATCCGAAACTTCTTCGCCAGGCAACTTTGCACGAGCCCGCGGCCGAGAAACCCTGTTCCGCCAAAAATGGCGCCGATCCGCTCGGCTCCTCGGTCGTTTTGGCATGAGCCCAAACCCTTCCACGCGCGAAGCAATGCGGCGGCCTAGTCGGCCGCCGGGATCACCCGCCAAATCTTGTTGCCCACATCATCCGCGATCAGCAATGCGCCAGTTCGGTCGATGGCGACGCCGACCGGACGGCCGAATGCCTTGTCATCGTTGCTCAGAAATCCGGTAAGCACGTCCTGCGGCGGCCCCGACGGCTTGCCGTCGGCAAACGGCACGAAGATCACCTTGTAGCCGCTTCGCGGCATGCGATTCCATGAACCATGCTGGCCGACAAAGGCGCCATTCTTCATGTGCGGGCCGAACAGGTCGGCGGTGTTGAAGGTGAGCCCAAGCGACCCGGTGTGCGCCCCGAGTGCGTAGTCGGGCACGATCGCCTTGCCAACGAGGTCCGGACGCGGTGGCTCCGCCCTGACATCGATGTGTTGGCCGAAATAGCTGTAGGGCCAGCCGTAGAAGGCGCCATCCCTGACCGATGTCATGTAGTCGGGAACGAGGTCGCTGCCGATCTCGTCCCGCTCGTTGACGACCGCCCAGAGTTCCCCGCTTTCAGGGTTCCAGGACAGGCCGTTCGGGTTGCGCAGACCCGACGCAAAGAGCCGCGTCTGCCGCGTCGCGAGGTCGATTTCGTGCACGGCGGCGCGGCCTTCTTCCTCCTCCATGCCATTTTCGCCGACATTGGAGTTGGAGCCCACGGTGGCATAGAGCTTCGTTCCGTCCGGACTGGCAATGACGTCCTTGGTCCAATGGTGATTGCGGCCGGCTGGAAGCTCGACGATCTTCTCGGACGGAGCAGTGATCTCGGTGGCGCCATCGCGATAGGGGAAAGCGACGACCGCGTCGGCATTGGCGACATAGAGCTTGCCGTCGAGCAGCGTCATGCCGAAGGGCGAGAAGAGGCTGCTGAGGAGGACTGTCCTGGTCTCAGCCACGCCATCGCCGTTCTCGTCGCGTAACAACGAGATACGGTTGGCGCTCCGCACCTCGGCGCCAGCCCGGCTCTGGAACAGTTTCATGAACCAGCCACGTATGGAAAAACCTTCGTCAGGTTTTGGCGGCGCATTGCTTTCGGCGACCAGCACGTCGCCATTGGGCAGCACGTGCAGCCAGCGCGGATGGTCGAGGCCGCCAGCGAATTCGTTGACGGCGAAGCCTTTGGCGGCGACCGGCATCTTGCCTTGGGGCCAAGGGGTCGCCTCGGCAACGTGGACAGTGGGTATCCAGGTCGGATTGGGTTCGGCAAGCGTCGGGTTTGGACCGTAGGTCTGCTCGATCGGAACGGTGGCCTGTTCGCGCGAGAAGAAGAACAAGCCCGCCCCCGCGATTACGACGAAGGCGACAATGACGAGTAAGACGCCCAGAATTTTTCGCATTGGATATTCCCGAGGATTGGGACAGTGACGTAACGCCATCAGGGCGTTCCGGTTGCGGCGGCACGCGACATTTGCGCGAAATAGGCGGCCAGTGCGGCAATATCTTCGTCCGAGAGGTTTTTAGCAGCGTTGCGCATCAGATGGGCGAAGCGCGTGCCGCCGCGCTTTTCCTCCCGGAAAAGCTCGAGCTGGGTCGCAATGTATTTGGCGGGCTGTCCGGACAGTTCCGGATAGATGGGGTTGCGGTCCGGACGACCGTGGCAACCCAGGCATGCCGGAACGTCGCGCTCCGGGATGCCGCGTCGCGCGATCTCATCTGCACGCGCGATCCGGGCACGGTCCGGTTGCGTCGACGTTGCAGGCGCAGGCAGCGCGGAAAAATGCCGCGCGAGATCGGCGAGGAGTGCAGGGTCGACAGCGGTGACAGAAATTCCCATGACACCGCTCTGGCGGTGGCCGGCAGCGTAGGCTCTCAAACTTTCAAGAAGATAGGTTTCGCGCTGAGAGGCCAAGACGGGCGTTGCGGGGCTCCGGCCGAGCCCGTCCGTGCCGTGGCAGCGGGTACAGTCGGCGAGTGCGCGTTCGAGGCCTTGTGTTTGGCCAGTCGACGGTTCGCTACTGCCATAAGCAAGGTCGCGCCACCGCGCCTCGTCCAGCGTCGGCAGTTCGCGCAGGAAGGCGACCATCGCCCAGACTTCATCGTCGCGCTGCTGCGTCGGCCAGGCCGGCATGCCGGTGAAGCGCACGCCGTGCTGGACGATGCGGAAGAGTTCGGCGTTCGTCCATTCGCCAACCTTGCCGACAAGGTCCGGCGGCTGCGGCAGCATCGCAAGGACGGCGGGCGAGCGCGGTTCGCCGGGCGCGCCGTGGCAGATGGCGCAGCCGCGGGCGAAATGGCCGGCAGCCGGCTGAATAGCGTAGCGCGGCAGCTCGTCCGGCACCTTGACCGTGAGTGCGTATGTCCGTACGGCCGAGCGCATGGCGAAGTGCAGGAACCACTCGGTCACCTTCCAGTGGCCGGTCGAGGCGCCAACGTTGAAGAAGCCGATCCAGGTCGCGAAAAGCACCGCGACGGGTAAAACCGCCAGGCCTCTCGCCAAGTGTTTCCAGTTGACGTGCATCAGCCAGCCAGCCTCTCGGTTTTGCCGCCTAGGAGCCTGGCAAGCAGGAAGACGCCTCCAGCGAGGTAAACGGCAGCGCCGATCATCAACATGATGATGCCGCCGAGCGCCTGGTCCTGCCCCGCCCCGAGCACGAGGCCGAAGCACGTCACTTCGCCGAGGCCATAGAGCGGTCGCGAGGCGAGCGAGAGCAGCGCGCCAAGCAACGTCATGTGGATGGAGGTCAGGAGCAACGCGAAGGCGCCGGCAGCGTCCCTAGCCGGCGCATCGGCATTGCGCGGCGCCATGCACGTCAGCCACAGGAACAGCCCGGCGCCAAGGAAGGACACCTGCTCGATCATGGTGGCGATGGTCGATGTCTCGGCCCACTGGCGCGCAGCCGGCGCATGCCAGCCCCAGACGACAATCAGTTCGACGAGAGAGGCGATAAGGGGAGCGGCGGTGGCCACGGAGCGTATCGTCCTGGCAATACCGATTGCTATCAGCGGCGCCGCGATCGCGACGACGCCCATGTGGACAAGCATGTGAGCCGCGAACGAGCCACGCCACGCATCGAGCAGCGGTCCCGCCCAGACCAGCGCGAGGGTGACGAAGCCCAGCAACAGGCTTGCCGTCCTCATGAGGAGCATCCGTCGATGAAGAGCAGCGGCAGCGCCACGTAAAGCACGGCGACGAAGCTCAGGCCGCAAAGCAGTAGCGTGGCAAACCCCTGGAAGAGGTTGCGGTCCGTCGCTGTGGGATCGTCGTGCGGCGGGTCGTTCGTGCCGAAGCCCCACTGCCTCCAGGCGAGCCACCCGGACAAGACGATCATCGCGAGTGCCCCCAGCGTCATAGCCACTATGCCAGCCTGGACGACAGCGAAACCGAGGTCACCGCGCTTGGCACACCAGATTGCGGCCAGTGCGTAACAGGCGAGGAAATGTCCGGCCCAGATCACGGGCGCGGTGAAGAGCGTCCAGAGCGTTTCGACCTCTTTGGGAATGATGCGCATCACCGTCTCACATCGCTTCCGGGAAAAGACCGATGACGGCGAAGGTGATGACAGCGGTGATCGCCATAAAATGCCAGTAGAGCGCGACGTTGTGCAGTTCCATGTCGTGCTCCCGCGTCAGGCGACCGGCGAGGCTGCGCGCAAGGCAATAGAGCTGCATGACGGATCCGACCGCGGCATGAGCAAGCGCCCAGATGACGAGAATCCAGACGATCGCCGGATAGACATGCGCGGTCGGCTGCATGTCATGCTGCCAGGGTCCGGCAAAACCGGCTGCAGAGGCAGCAAGCGTCAGCAGAAACGCGGCAACAAGCGCAACGCGTGCGCCGTCGATCCACCCGCTTGCGTTCAGTCGGCGCGCACCAAGCATCGCGACCCATGCGGCGACGAAGAGAGACAGCGCGATCATCGGCCACCGCATACCGGGACCCGGCTGCCCCAGAGTGAAGTCGGGATGGATGGTCCAGTAAAAGAAATAGCCGAAGATGAGGCTGGCGAAGGCAGTTCCGTCGCCAACCATCGTAATGAACATCGCCCACCAGCCAACAGAATCCGGACCGGAGGCATAGAGCGGCAAGCGCAATCCAAGGCCGACATCCTTGGTCTTCTTTTCCGGGGTTTCGCCGGTGCCGGTCCAGAGCCACCACAGAACGGCAGAGAGCGTACCGATGCCCGACAACAGGGCGAGGATCCAGAGTTCGAAGGTGAGCGCGACGAAGACGCCGCCGAGCAATGCGGCCGAGATTATTGTGATCGTGGTTGATGTCGCCACGCGCTGGCACTGTAGCGGATGGGCGTCGAGCACCGAGGTGATGAGCGTCTCGCGGCGATTCTCCTTGGCACTGCGAAGATAATAGGCGCCCTCATTGACCTTTTGCATCAGATCCGCCTGGTCCCAAAGCGGATACCGGCTCTCGATGATCGGAATGGATCGAACGCCCCAGTTCTCCTCGGGCTCGTTCAGCCATTCGAGCGTGCCCGCCTTCCACGGATTCTGCTCGCTGCGGGGTTCGCGATGCTTCGGCCGTACAACATCGAAGACAACCACCAGCACCCCTGCCGCGAAAACATAGGCGCCGATCGTGGAGATGAGATTCAGCCAGTCCCAACCGATCCCCTCGGGGTAGGTGAAGACGCGGCGCGGCATCCCGCGCAGGCCGCTGAGATGCATCGGAAAGAACGCGACGTTGAAGCCGGCAAACATCAGCCAGAAGGCGGTGCGCCCGAGACGGGGCGAGAGCATCCGCGCATTGATCAGCGGGTAATAATAGTAAACGCCGGCGACCAGCGGGAACAGCATTCCACCGATCAGCACGTAATGCAGATGTGCGACGATAAAATAGGTATCGTGCGCCTGCCAGTCGAACGGCACGAGCGCGACCATCACGCCGGTCAGCCCGCCGATGACGAAGATAGCGAGCCCGCCGGCGCCGAACAGCATCGGCACCGAGAAGATGACACGTCCGGCCAGCATGGTGGCGATGAAGACGAAGATCTGCACGCCGGTTGGAATCGCGACCGCTTCCGAGGCGGCCGAGAAGAATGCCAGCGAGATCTGCGGCAGGCCGGTCGCGAACATGTGGTGGATCCAGAGGCCGAACGATAGGAAGCCGGTGCCGACAGCGGCAAGCACGATCCAGGAATAGCCGACGATCGGACGTTGCGAAAAGGTTGGCACGATCATCGCCATCAGCGCGATGGCGGGCAAGAAGATGATGTAGACCTCGGGGTGCCCGAAGATCCAGAACAGGTGTTGCCACAGCAGTGGGTCGCCGCCCCGCGTCGGGTCGAAGAACGGCCAGTCGAACATGCGCTGCATCTCAAACAGGATGTCGCCGGCGATCAGCGGCGGAAAAGCGAATAGTATCATGCCCGCGACGATCAGCAGGTACCAGGCGAACAGTGGCATTAGGTTGATGCGCATGCCCGGCGCACGGCACTTCATGATGCCGACGATCAGTTCGACCGCCGCAGCAATGGAGGCGACTTCGATAAAGGAGAGGCCCAGCAGCCAGATGTCGGCACCAATGCCGGAATATGCCTTGTCAGTGGCAAGAGGCGGATACATGAACCAGCCTGAAGAGGGAGCGGCGTCGAAGAAGATCGAACCGCAAACGAAGACACCGCCGATCAGAAAGCTCCAGAAGCCGAAGGCGCCGAGACGGGGAAATGGCAGTTCACGCGCACCGAGCATTGGCGGCAGCAGAAAGATGGCGACGGCCTCGAAGATAGGCACGGCAAACAGGAACATCATCACGGTGCCATGCAGCGTAAAGGCCTGGTTATAGAAGTCGGCAGAGAGGAAATTGTTTCCCGGAACCGCGAGTTGCGTGCGCACAAGAAGCGCCAGAACGCCGCCAAACAGCATGAAGGCAAAGGCCGCACCCCCGTACCAGAGGCCAACCTGCGTATTGTTGACCGAAGTCCAGTAACGCCAGCCGATCGGCGTCTTCCAGACGAGGCGCAGCTGTTCTTCCTCGATCTTCTCTGCGGAGGGCAAGGCGTTTCGCTTGATGCGGGCTTTGAGGGTTGTCATTCGAGCCCCTTCAGCCAGGCGGCGATTTCGGCGATGTCCTGTTGGGGCAGCATGTTGAAGTCGGGCATCTTCGAACCCGGCTTGATCAAATGCGGATGGGCGATGAAGCTACGAACGGCCTCATCGTCGGTGGGCAATACGCCGGCACCAATCGTTCCCCGCGAACCCATATGCGAGAGATCCGGGCCGACACCACCCTCAGCTTGTGTGCCCGCAACGCGGTGGCACGCGCCGCAGCCGTTGCGAAGGAATATGTCGCGTCCGGGCAAGGATGCGCCGGGCGAAGGGTTCGCCCGCACAGCCAGCCATTCCCGGAAGGCAGCGGGCTGCATGGCGACGGCCGTGAAGGTCATCAGCGCGTGCGAGGTCCCGCAATATTCCGCGCAAGGGCCGCGGTAGGTGCCAGGTTTGGTCGCCAGCAACGAGAGCCGATTCACGCGACCCGGGATCATGTCCATCTTGCCACCGAGCGCGGGAATCCAGAAGGAATGGATGACGTCGGTGCTTTTCAGCAAGAACTCGACGCGCTCGCCAACCGGCAGCCTGATCTCGTTGGCGGAAAGAATAGGAACTCCGCCGTCAGCCGGGTGGTAGGCGACCCGCCACCAGAATTGCTCACCGGTCACTTCGATCCTGAGACCATTGGCTTCGCCGGCTCGTGCGAAAGGTCTCAGTCCAGGCATCAACCAAAGCGCATAGCCTAGCAAGAGAAAGAGGAGTAGCGAAGGAATGGCTGCCCCGCCCCAGAAAATCAGCCGGCTTGCAACACGCTCGTCTATGGGAGTGCGCTCATGACGTGTCGCGTGGGCCAGAAGACCGATGACCGTCAGCCAGATAAAACCGCCAGCAATGGCCATGAGCCAGAAAAGGTCAGCGATCTGGCGCGCTTCCTCTCCGGCCGGATCAAGCGCCGACTGGGCCCCCGAGCAGCTGGAACAGGTTCCCAAGCATAACCACAGCGCGAGCCAGCGCACCGCAGCGAGTTTCGTAATCCGGGCGCTTGTGCTTGGAACTGTTGACGAATCTATCCCTCCGATCGATGCCCTTGCTCACAAACGCGCCCGCAACCGAGTGGTTGCGCCGAAATTTCAGTTTAGCGGCAATGGCCAGTGCTCATGCAATCTGTGCGCCGGTTTCGTCATTTGTCGCGCCGGTAGGCTCGATTCCGGCGATCCTTTGTACGTCTCAGCAGGCAGCCACCTATTTTAAGGTTCACCAACTATCGGGACCAATCGAGCGATTTCTTGCACTTTGCGGCGTTCGACGGCGTGCCCAAGCCGTCTCGAAAAGTACCGTCTCCGCTCCAACCTGCGAGCAGGCGACCGAGCATTGGTGTTGGGTGAAACGTGGGCGCGCACCGAAGAGTTGTCGCCGAGCCGCCCGTCGATCTCGAACATCTCGATCAGGAACCCGCGCCTCCGGCGCGGTTGCAATGCCGGTCCTGTAAATGTCCGCAACGCCAGGGGGGCGGCTCAGCCATCGTCCCTGGCGACCAGTAGAAAAGGTTCGCGCTCCGGCGTCGTCACCGAAAAGCCCGAAGGGCCCACCGCGCTGAAAAAGCGATGGAACATGTCGATGAAGACACGCACGAAGAGTGGCTTTGCCGACCCGTACATGTCGGCGACGATTAGCGTGGGTGGCGGCAGTTCATCGAGGATTGGTCTTCGAACGATCTCCTCGCCATCGGCGGTGGCGCGACCGATCGGCCGCATGTTGAGGACGGCCATGCCGAAGCCGGATGCGACGGCCGAGCGCACCGTTTCATAAGAGCGCGTGCGAAAGCGCACCTCCGGTCGTTTCGCCAGCACGTCGAACAGGGTCAGGAGATAGGTCGCCGTGTGCGGCAGGTCGAGCAGCACCAGCGGCCGTGCCGCCAGTTCCGCCAGCCAGATGCCGTCGCGCGCGGCAAGGGGATCGTCTGCATTGAGCACGGCATGCGCCGGTACCTTGCAGATGCGGGTGACGCTGTCGATACCGATTGGACCGATGTCGTAGAGAATGGCCAGATCGATCTGGCCGGCGACAAGCCGTTCCTGCAACTGGACCTGGTCGGCCTCGACAAGGTCGATCTCGACATCGCCGACGTTGTCGAGGTAGCTGCGCAGCATCTCCGGCATGAACAGCGCGCCGAACGGCTCGAAGCAGCCGATGCGCAGGACCTTCGGCACGCGCCCGTTGAGGTCTCCGATCGACCGGTTGAACTCCGTCTCCGC
Source organism: Mesorhizobium sp. LMG17149 (assembly GCF_024518695.1). Classification (NCBI taxonomy): domain Bacteria; kingdom Pseudomonadati; phylum Pseudomonadota; class Alphaproteobacteria; order Hyphomicrobiales; family Phyllobacteriaceae; genus Mesorhizobium; species Mesorhizobium sp. LMG17149. The sequence continues at coordinate 185,027 of NZ_JANIFL010000007.1, read as the reverse complement.
CGCCAGCATGATGCGGGCGGCGGCGACGAAGCGTTGGCCGGCCGGCGTGATGGAGACGCCGCGCGCCGGCCGCCTGTCGAAAATGCGCGCCCCCATCCCGGCCTCGGCCAGAGTGATCGCCGCGAGGATGGAGGATTGCGAGATGTAGAGCGATCTGGAGGCCGCCAGCACGCTGCCAAGGCGGGCGACTTCGCAGACATAGCGCAATTGCCGAATGGTCAGATTCATGGCTCTTTGTTACATTAAATAGCGAATATTCCCCACAACAATACATTTTATGGTGATGAAAAAACCCGCCAGATTGCCTGGGCTGACAAGGCTGCCGGAAGAGCGGCCATGAAGTGAGGGGTTCGAACTGCATGCCGAATGGGCTGTCTCCCATTGCCGACGCCGATGATCTGTGCCGCCTGGCTGCTGCGGAGCTTAGCGCCGCCTACCGCGCTGGATCGCTGTCGCCCGTCGAGGTGACGCTGGCGGCGCTGGATCGCGCCGAAGCGATCAATCCGCTTTTCAACGCTTTCACCATGATCGACCGCAAGGGTGCGATCGAGGCCGCAGGTGCTTCCGAGAAACGATGGCGGGCAGGCGAGCCGCTGTCGGCGGCCGACGGCATACCGACGACGCTGAAGGACATCGTCTGGGTCGAGGGCTGGAGCGTGCGTTACGGCAGCAGGACGACGACTTCCGCCGCCTATGACAAGGATGCCCCCGCCGTTGCCCTGCTGCGCAGAGCCGGCACCGTCTTCATCGGACAGACGACGACGCCCGAATTCGGCTGGAAGGCGATTACCGACAGCGGCCTCTGCGGCATCACGCGCAATCCCTGGAATGCGCAAAAGACGCCCGGCGGTTCCTCCGGCGGAGCGGCGGTGGCCGCCGCCACCGGCGCCGGCGTCTTCCATCTCGGTACCGATGGCGGCGGCTCGATCCGCATTCCGGCCTCGTTCACCGGCATCGCCGGATTGAAGCCGACCTTCGGCCGCGTGCCCGCCTATCCGTCCAGCGCGTTCGGAACCGTCGCCCATATCGGACCGATGGCGCGGACAGCACTCGATCTTTCCGTCATGGCCGGCGCCATGTCCGGCCGCGATATCAGCGACTGGCAGCAAGGCGTGGGAACGCTGGCGCCGCTTGGCCGGATCGAAGAAGTTTTGCGGGGCGCCCGGATCGGCTACTGGTCGAAGCCGCCTTCAGGAGCGCTGGATTCCGGGATCGCCGCCGTCGTCTCCCACGCCTTGACGTGTTTCGACGCCTTCGGCGCGACGGTCGAGCCGATTGATCTTCCCGGTGGCGATCTCCTCGATCTGTTCCAGCATCACTGGTTCACCGGCGCCGCGGCGCGGCTGGCGCTGGTTCCGCCGAGCGAACGGGCGGGCATCGATCCGGGCTTCCTGGAGATCGCACAGGCTGGGGCGGCGTTCGACGTCCATACGCTCGTCGCCGCACAGTTGGAGCGCGCCGAATTCGGCGCCGCCATGGACCGGCTGCTGGACGACTATGATTTCATCGTTTCGCCGGGGACATCGATTCCAGCCTTCGACGTTGGCCTTGAAGTGCCTCTGGGCAGCGGCCTCTCGCGATGGATCGAATGGGCGGCGTTCAGCTACCCGATCAATCTCAGCCAGCAACCCGCCTGCGTCATCCCTTGCGGCATGACCGAGGCGGGCCTGCCCGTCGGCTTCCAGATCATCGGCGCGCGCGGCGACGATGCCCGCGTGCTTTCGGCGGCAGCCGACCTGGAAGCCGCTTTCGTGCCCATGACCCACGCGTTTCGCCAGAAAGATCTGGTGTGAAAGATTTCGCATGAAGAAAAGACTCTAACCAACGCCAAAAAAGGGGAACTTTGCCATGATGAACAGACGTGCAATGCTGCAGGGCGCGGTCGGCGCGGGTGCGGCCGGTGCCGCGCTTCTTGCCGATATGAACACTGCGGCGATCGCCCAGGACACCAAGCCCATTCCGGTCGGCTCGGCCCTGCCGATGTCCGGCATCGCCGCCGCCGACGGCATCGAGTTCAAGAACGGTCTCGAACTTGCCGCCGAGGAGATCAATGCGGCGGGCGGCATTCTCGGCCGGCCTCTCGAGATCCACATCGAAGACACCAAGGAAATGGGCGCCGACCTCGTCAGCCAGTCGATGCAGCGCCTGATCGACCGCTTCGAGGCGCCGGTCATCATCAATGGCTACAATCTCGGCACCAACATGATCGAGATGGACGTCGCCGCCGACAACGACGTCATCATGATGCACTACAACACGCTGATTTCGCACAATGAGAAGTTCAAGACCGACCCTGCCCGCTATTACAGCTCCTTCCAGGGCGATCCGCCGGAGTTCTGGTATGGACCGGGCTGCCTGAACTTCCTCAAGACGCTTGCCGCGGACGGCAAATGGAAGGCGCCCAACAAGAAGATCGCCATCATCCCGTCTGCCAACGAATATTCGATCGTCATCGCCAACGCGATCCGCGACAAGGCCGCCGAATACGGCTTCGAGGTTAGTCTGTTCGAGACCGTTCCGTTCCCGACCAACCAATGGGGACCGACGCTGGCGAAACTCCGCCAGGACCCGCCGGCGGCGATCCTGGTCACGCACTTCCTGCCGCAGGACCTGGCGCAGTTCATGGTCCAGTTCCTCGCCGAGCCGATCAACAGCCTGATCTACATGCAGTACGGACCATCGCTGCCGGCTTTCCGCGAGATCGGCGGCGAGGCGGTCAACGGCGTCGTCTATTCGACGGTGATCGGCTGCCTGCCGGACGATTTCTCCAAGCCGTTCCGCGAGAGCTACCGGGCCAAATTCGGTCCGAACTCGGCCTACATCACGGGATCGCAGACCTATGACGGCCTGTGGATGTGGGCGCTTGCCGCGGCAATCGCCGGTGGTCCAGGCGAACCGATGGACAAGGCGCAGACCACCAAGGTGGCCAATGCGATGAAGCGCCTGGTCTATCGCGGGGTCAACGGCACCTACCGGGCCGATCCGGCCGGCCAATCGGCCTTCTGCTATCCTACGCAGGTAGCCGATCCGTCGCTTGGCATGCCGCACCAGTTCCTGCAGCATCAGGATTACAAAACCGATCCGAAGCTGATCGCGCCGGTGCTCTATGCCACGGACAGCTTCATCCTGCCGCCATGGATCAAGTGACCGGACGCGGAAATGAAACCAACGACACCGGCCGGGCCGTTTGCCCGACCGGCTCCATTGGGTGAGAAATATGACTGAGGCCGCCGGTCCGATGCTGGTTTGTGACAGTGTGGTCAAACGGTTCGGCTCGCTGGCCGCCGTCGACGGCGTGTCGATGGTGGTCAATGCGGGCGAGATCGTTGGCATTGGTGGGCCAAACGGCGCCGGCAAGACAACTTTCTTCGACGTGGTGACCGGGATCACGCCGGCCAGTGGCGGCCGGGTGCATTTCGGCGACACCGACATTTCGGCGCTTCCGGCCGACCGCATCTGCCAACTCGGCATCGCCCGCACCTTCCAGCTCAATGCCGCCTTCGACAGCTTGACCGTTCGCGAAAACATCGAGATCGCCGCCTATTTCGGCCGGCAGCGGCGAAGGCTGGCCGGCTTCCGCCTCGGCGAGGATGTCCGGCAGGCAACGATCGAAGCGCTGGACTTCGTCGGGCTTGCGGCCAAGGCCGACGAGACCGTGGCGCGGCTGCCGGTGCTCGACCGCAAGCTGCTGATGATTGCCGGCGCCATCGCCACCCGGCCGAAAATGCTCTTCCTCGACGAGCCGGTGGGCGGGCTCAACGTCGCCGAGATCGACCAGATCATGGCGATGGTGCTGAAACTGCGCGACCAGGGACTGACCATCGTCCTGATCGAGCACGTCATGCGCTTTCTCCTGGCGCTCTCCAGCCGCGTGATCATCATGCACCATGGCAAGGTGATATTCGAAGGCCGGCCGGACAAGGTCGCCGAGGACCAGACCGTTGTCGAAACCTATCTCGGCCAGGGCACGCAGAAACGGCTGAAGAAATTCTTCGATGAGCAAGCTGCCGCGACGAATCCGGCGGTGGGGGGAACGCCATGACGGGCGCAGCCGCAAAACCACCTGTCCTGCAACTCGACGGCATCGTCTGCGGCTATGACGGACTCGACGTGCTCAAGGGCATTTCGCTGACCGTTCATGCCGGTGAATTCGTCACCGTCGTCGGCCCGAACGGCCATGGCAAGTCGACATTGCTCAAGACCATTTCCGGCCTGGTGCCGCTGCGCGGTGGTCAGATCAGCATCGCCGGCCGGCGCCTGTCCGGCAAGCCGCATGAGACGGCGATGCTGGGCGTCGCCCACGTGCCGCAGGGCGATATGCTGTTCGCGCAGATGAGCGTGCTCGAAAACCTTTTGATGGGCGGCTATCTCGCGCCGGACAAGGCCGAGATCGCGCGTCGGCTGGACGAGGTCTACGCGCTTCTGCCGAAGCTTGCCGACCGTCGCAACCAGATCGCCTCGAGCCTGTCGGGCGGCGAACGGCGCATGGTCGGCATAGGCCGCGGCCTGATGATGGGCGGGCGTATCCTTTTGATCGACGAGCCGTCGCTTGGCCTCGCGCCACTGATCATCGATCAGGTCTACGACGTCATTTCGCAACTGAGCAAGGCTGGGCGCACGATCCTGCTGGTGGAGGAGAACCCGGCCCGGGTCGAGGACCTCGCCGACCGCCTGCATCTGCTCGACGACGGCGCCATCGTCTGGTCAGGCAAGCCCGCCGAACTGATGGCGCGCGACGAACTCCTCGCTACCTATCTCGGAGGCTGACGCCATGACCGACGTTCTCATGGCCATTCTCGTCGCCGGCTTCACCTCGGGCGCGCTCTATGCGCTGGCGACGGTCGGGCTGTCGCTGGTCTGGGGTTCGATGGGCATGCTCAATATGGCCCATGCGGCGATGCTGACGCTTGGCGGCTACGTCGCCTTCACGGTGATCACCTCGCTCGGCCTGCCGGTCGCGGTCGGTTTCGCCGGTGCTATCGTCGCCGGTGCTTTGGCCGGCGCCATCCTCTATTTCGCGATCGTTCGCAATCTCCTGCAGAACGACAAATCGACATTCGAAGCCAACGTCATGATCGCCACGGTCGGCATCGGCATCGCCCTCGAGAATGCCATCCTCCTGACCTATGGCGGGCAGCCGCTGAAGCAGCCGGTCTCGATCGCCGGTGCCTTACGCCTGGGGCCGCTGACGCTGCCCTGGCAGAACCTTCTGATCATCGCTGTGGTGGTCGTGATGATGGTGGTCGTCTCGGCGGCGCTCGGCCGCACGCGGATGGGCCGTGCGATCCGAGCGACGGCGCAGAACCGCGACGCGGCGCAACTCATGGGCGTCGCCGTCAACCGCGTCTACCTGCAGGTGCTGATGCTGTCGGGCGCGCTCGCCGGCATCTGCGGCGTCATGGTCTCGTCGATGACGCAATTGTCGCCGCCACTCGGCAACGACCCGATGCTGAAGGCCTTCATCATGTGCGTGGTCGCCGGTCTCGGCAATCTGCCGGGCGCCATCGCAGCAGCACTTGGGCTGGCGTTGCTCGAATCCTTCGTCCAGTACGCCTTGGGCGCCAGGTGGGGCTTTCCATCGCTGCTGTTCGTCGTCATTGGCGTGCTGATCTGGCGGCCGTCCGGCCTTTTCGGCCACGCCGAAATCCGGCGCATGTGAGGGCATCATGACAGAGACACGTCCCATGTCCCGTTCCTCCATGTCCCGCTCGGCCAGGACTGATCTTGCCATCAGCTTGATGCTGATCGCGGCTGCGATCGCGCTGCCGTTCCTGGTCGACAGCCGCTACATCCTTGGCCAGATCGTGCTGGCGCTGTTCTATGCGACGATCGCCTCGCAGTGGAACCTCCTGTTCGGCTTCTCGGGCATCTTCTCGCTGGCGCAAATGGCGATCTTTGCCTTCGGCGGCTATGCGACGGCGATGCTCTGCTTCTATTTCGGCTGGAACGTCTGGGCAGCACTTGTGCCTGGCGCGCTGGGCGCCGTGCTGTTCTCGCTGGTCGTCGGCCTCGCCTGCCTTCGCCTGACCGGCGTCTATGTGGCGCTGCTGACGCTGGCGATCGCCCAGACGATGTATCTGCTGATCGTCACCGATACCGAATGTTTCGTCATGGTCGGCTCCGTCTGCCGCCAGTTCACCGGCGGCGCCGTCGGCTTTGCCCGCTTCGGCGACCTCGGCACCAGGGCCTTGCTCCGAGCGCAGTGGCTGGTCGGCAATTACGCCATCATCGCGGTGCTGTTCGCGCTCACCATGGTCTTCACCTACGCGATCGTCAAAAGCCCGATCGGCCTTGCCTTCCGGGCGCTGAAGGACAATCCGGGCTATGCGGTGGCCCGCGGCGTCAACCGCTTCCAGGCGCAGCTTCTGGTGTTCGGCATCTCCGCCTTCTTCACCGGGCTGGCCGGCGGTTTCTATGCCGCGCATTTCCAGGCGATCGGCCCCGGTGTGCTGTCGATGTCGCAACTTATGTTCATCATCGCCATCGTCGTGGTCGGCGGCGTCGGCACGTTCTGGGGACCGCTGGTCGGGACGGTGGTGCTGGTGCTGGCTGACGAATTGATGCGAGAGAGCGGCGAGTTCCGCACGCTCGGGCTCGGCCTGATCATCGCCCTGTCGGTGGTGCTGATGCCCAAGGGGCTGGTCGGCCGTTTTGGCGATGTCATCGACTGGCTCGGGCGCCGTCGCGCCAGCCCCGACAGCAAGCCAGCAGCAAGCAGCATTGTGCAAAGCCCGACCCCGGCCGGAAAGTGAGAGACTGACGATGTTCGATACGATCATAGTGGGCGCCGGCTCGGCCGGCTGCGTGCTGGCAAACCGGCTCAGCGCCGATCCTGCCCGCAAGGTGCTGCTGCTGGAGGCCGGGCGCGAGGCGCCGCTCGCCTCGGACGTGCCGTCGGACTGGCCGACCATGTTCAACACGGAAGTCGACTGGGGCTACTACACCGAGCCGCAGGCCGGCTGCCGCGGCAGGCGGGTGTTCTGGCCGCGCGGCAAGATGATCGGCGGCTCCGGCGCGCTGAACGCCATGATCTATATTCGCGGCCTGCCGTCCGACTATGATGGCTGGGCGGCGATGGGCTGCCCCGGCTGGGCGTGGGCTGACGTGCTGCCGGTGTTCAAGGCCAGTGAAAGCAATGCCGAACTCGGCAACGACCCGCTGCACGGCGCCGACGGGCCGCTGCATATCGGCAATGTCGGACATGTCGATCCCAACGAGCTTGCCTGGATCGAGGCCTGCAAGGCCGCAGGCTACAAGCAGAACCGCGACTTCAACGGCGTCGAGCAGGAAGGCGTCGGCCTGTTCCAGTTCACCATCAAGAATGGCGAACGCTGGGGCACCGGCAAGGCCTATCTGCGCCCGGCGCGGGAACGACCCAACCTGACCGTGAAAACCGGTGTGCTGGCGACGGGCCTGATCGTCGAGAAGGGCCGGGTCAAGGGCATCCGCTATCTCGTCAATGGCGAACCTGAGACCGCTTTCGCCGACAGCGAGGTGGTGCTGTCCTCGGGCTCGATCGGCAGTTGCCAGCTGATGCTGCTTTCGGGCATCGGGCCGGCCGACGAACTCGCCCAGGTCGGCGTTGCTCCCGTGCACGACCTGCCGGGCGTGGGCAAGGATCTGCAGGACCACATCAACATTCCGATCACCTTCTATACCAAGGACAAGATCGGCGTCGGCGCCTGGACCGACGAGACGCTGCAGCGCGACTTCGCCGAATGGCAGACATCGCGCAGCGGCCCGCGTTCCTCACCCTGGGTGGCGGCGGGCGGCTTCGTCAAGAGCCGGCCCGATATCGAGCCGGACCTGCAGCTTTACGGCGCCATCAGCCCGCATCGAGACTATGTTCGGTTCCTTTCGTCCAGACCCGGCATCACGCTGCACACCACGCTGCAGCGGCCAGACAGCCGCGGCGAGATTCGCCTGCGCTCGGCCAATCCGATCGAATATCCGGCGATCGACCCACGTTACTTCATCAGCGACGAGGATGGCTCGGACATCGCGACGCTGGTCGAAGGCATCCGCATCAGCCGGCGCATCGCGGCGCAGTCGCCGCTTGCCGAAATGCTCGCCGGCGAAATCACGCCGAGCGCCGAATGCGAGAGCGACGCCGAGATCGCCGACTATATACGCGGCCACTGCACGACGCTCTATCACCCGACCAGCACCTGCCGCATGGGTTCAGATGCGATGGCCGTCGTCGATCCGACGTCGATGAAGGTTCATGGGCTGGACGGGCTTTACATCGCCGACGCCTCGGTCTTTCCGAAAATGGTGTCGGGCAACACGAACGCGCCGACGATCATGATCGCCGAACGCGCCGCGTCAATGATCCTGGCGGGCTAGGAGACAAAACATGACGACAGGCTGGAATTTCCACGAACTCTATCTCTGGCACGAGACCGGCAATGCCGCGCAGTTCTTTCAGCCGAGCCTGACCATCGAGCCGGGCGAGCATGCGGAGAATGCCGACACGAAACGCCGATTCCGCAATCTGATGGAGGTTTCGGGCCTGACCGAGAAACTGTCCAAAATCGCCTCCATCGCGGTGAGCGAGGATGACCTCGCCCTGTTTCACGACCGCGACTACATCAGCCGCATCAAGCTGCTTAGTGATGGGCGCGGCGGCGATGCGAGCTATCTCACCCCCTTCGGCCATGGCAGCTACGAGATCGCCTGTCTGGCCGCCGGCGGCACGGCAGCGGTGATGGATGCGGTGTTGAGCGGCGATGTCGACAATGGCTATGCGCTGGTACGACCGCCCGGCCATCATGCCGAGCGCGGGCAAGGCATGGGCTTTTGCCTGTTCGGCAACGTTCCGGTCGCTATCCTGAAGAACCGGGCCAAACATGGCTTCGAGCGGGTCGCCAGCGTCGACTGGGATGTCCATCACGGCAACGGCACCCAGTCCGCCTTCTATTCGGACCCGTCGGTACTGACCATCTCGATCCATCAGGACGGGCTTTATCCACATGACAGCGGTCTTCACAACGAACGCGGCGAGGGCAAGGGCGAAGGCTACAACATCAATGTACCGCTGCCGGCCGGCTGCGGCCACGGCGTTTACATGTCCGTCTTCGAACGCGTCGTGCTGCCGGCGCTCAATCGCTACAAGCCTGATCTTATCGTCGTGCCGTCGGGCTTCGACGCCTCGGCGGCCGATCCGCTGGGGCGCATGATGCTGCATAGCGGCAGCTACCGCGACATGACGCGGATGCTGATGCAGGCAGCGGACGACCTCTGCGGCGGGCGCCTGATGATGTCGCACGAAGGCGGCTATTCCGCCTCCTACGTTCCCTATTGCGGCCTGGCGGTGATGGAGCAGTTGTCCGGCATCAGGACGCATATCGACGACCCGTTCCTGCCGGTCTTCGAAAGCTATGCCGGCCAACCCTTGCAGCCACATCAGGCGGCCGCTGTTTCCAGGGCGGAGGAACTTTTGGGCGGCATCGCCTAGAATTCTGATTGCGGTCAGCCAATGAGGCGATCTCAAGACACACCGGCGGCCAATCTCGCAAATGCGGGCATGCGCTGACGGTAGGCTAATGCATGTCGCCCAAAGTTCCGGTTTGGGACAACGACATGCACGAAAACAAAGACTTAAAGCGCGTCGTTTTTTGCGAGAAACTACGCCGGAGCACTCCAGACTACGCTAACCCCTACTCCCACTCGATTGTTCAAACAGCCTATAACTAATTGAAATTACACTAGAATGTTTCTATTGCCCCATAAGAGACCGACACCAGAGCCGTCAAAAAATTACACCTTGGTCCTAAAGGGAAATCGCCGCAAAGAATTTTTCGAGGGTTCACCAACTATCGGGGACCAATTGGGCGATTTTTGTACCTCAAGACGTTCGACCGCCTGCCCAAGCCGTTTAAAAAAAGTACCGTCACCGCTCCAATAGGGCATTGGCATGGGTCATAATGATCGACAAGCAACCGGTGTCGCACACACCCTGCTGCGGGCGGTGTGGCGCGACCGCGCTGGCATCCACTCGATTATTGCTAAAATTCCGGCTAGCTTGGCGACAGATGGCTCAATTTCTGGTCGGTGAATCACAATCAGACCGCCCGTCAAGAGAATAATGGGCAGCACCTTTGGTCTAAGGCGAGTGCAATGGCGCACGAATGAGCTCTACAACAATGCGCCGTGCGACGCCCAGCGACCTTGTCCTTTCGTATACCGATCAAGCAATTGGCTATATGGGCAAGATAGGGGAAATCGTTTTTAGCAGTCCGGATTGGAATCAAGAGGGATGACTTCTGCCGATTTTTTTGACATCGTTTTCCTCCTCGATCCATCCCACAATACAACAGGAAGTCTCTGCTCACTCCTCGCGGCGATATTCGCCAACCCACCTAGTTCCGGACTGGCGATCAGAAAGCAGATCTGAACGGCATTCCATAGAAGCGATATAAATTGAAATTGCGGCCATGTGTTTCACACCCGGGATGGTTTCGAAGCCGGGGGGCGCTCACGGTCTCAAGGCGAGAATTTTAAGAGACGTTCAAGAATGACCCAGCACGCAGAAAACGCTCGAATTCTCATGTACAGCCACGACACGTTCGGGCTCGGCCACTTGCAGCGCTGCCGGACTATTGCGCATTCGCTAGTCGAGGATTTCCGTGGGCTTCAGGTGCTTATCATTTCGGGTGCGACTATCGCCGGCGCCTTCGACTACCGCGCCCGTGTCGACTTCGTGAAGATCCCCAGCGTCATCAAGTTGCGCAACGGCGAATACACCTCGTTGGAAAAGGACATCGATCTGCATGAGACGCTAAGGATGCGTCAGTCGATCATCCGCCACACAGCCGAGACCTTCCGGCCGGATATCTTCATCGTCGACAAGGAACCGCTCGGCCTGCGCGGTGAGATTGAGGACACGCTGTCCTACCTCAAGACGCGGGGCACCACGCTGGTGCTTGGCCTGCGCGAGGTGATGGATGCACCGCATCTGCTCGAAGCAGAGTGGGCGCGCAGGGATGTGATGCGCAAGATAGGCCTGTTCTACGACAAGGTCTGGGCCTATGGCCCGCCGGATTTCTACGACCCATTGACCGGTTTGGATGTGCCGCCGGCTGTCAGGGCAAAAATGAGATTCGTCGGTTTCCTGCAACGGAGCCTGCAGCGGAACCAGTTGCCCGGCCACCGGCCAGAGGGCGACTATATCCTGGTTACCACCGGTGGCGGCGGCGACGGGGCCGAATTGATTCACGACGTCATCGACGCTTATCAGCAGGATCCGAAATTGCAGCACAAGGCGCTGATCGTGCTTGGGCCTTACATGCCGGCTCGCAAGCGCAACAAGTTGCTGAAGAAGGGGGCCACGATCCCCTACATCAAGATTATCGAGTTCGACAACCGCATGGAAGACCTGATTGCCGGCGCCAAGGCGGTAGTGGCGATGGGCGGTTACAATACCTATTGCGAGATACTTTCTTTCGACAAGCCGGCGCTCATCGTGCCGCGCATCGAACCCCGCCAGGAACAACTGATCCGCGCGCGGCGCGCGGCCGAACTGGGCCTCATCGAAATGCTTTTGCCGGAGGAAGCCAAGGACTCCCAGCGGTTTGCCGATGCACTGGTGGCGCTGCCGAATCGGCCTCGTCCATCCCAGAGTAATCCACATCTGACCCTGGAAGGGCTCCCTCATATTTCCGAAATCGTCGCGGAACTGCTCGACCGGCAGGCTGGCCCTCACCTTTCGGTTATTGAAGGCATGAACTGAGTTGCAACATCGCAAGATCGTCGTGGTTCTGAAGGGTTATCCGCGGCTGTCGGAAACCTTCATCGCGCAGGAACTGCTCGGACTGGAGCGTGCGGGGTTCGATCTGATACTCGTTGCGCTCAGGCGGCCGACCGACGCAAAACGCCACCCCGTGCATGACGAGATCAAAGCGCCCGTCCATTATCTGCCGGAATATCTGCATGAAGAGCCGCTGCGCGTGGTTCGCTCGCTTTCTGCTTGTTTGCAGCGGCCGGGCTTCTGGCGTGCACTGGGATCGCTGGCCGTCGATATGCCGCGCGACTTTACGCGCAATCGCGCGCGCCGTTTCGGGCAAGCGCTCGTGCTAGCGGCCGAATGGCCCGAAGACGCGGTATGGCTGCATGCGCATTTCGCGCACACGCCGGCATCGGTGACGCGCTATGCCAGCCAGCTTCTTGGTCTGCCCTGGAGCTGCTCGGCCCATGCCAAGGATATCTGGACTTCGGCGGATTGGGATCTGGCCAGCAAGCTTTCCTCGGCGCGCTGGACGGTAACTTGCACGAAAACGGGCTTCGACCGTCTGAAAAAACTCGCCGACGGCAACTCGTCAGTGCATTTGAGCTATCATGGGCTCGACCTTGATCGCTTCGGCATTTTCGGCGAGGCACGAAAACAGCATGACGGCTCGGCGCCGGACAAACCGGTTATCGTTCTGAGTGTCGGGCGCGCCGTTGCAAAGAAAGGTTACGACACCTTGCTGGAGGCCCTTGCCCTCTTGCCCGGTGATTTAGCGTGGCGTTTCGAGCATATTGGCGGCGGCGAGGAATTGGAGCGGCTCAAGGCGTTGGCGCAAAAACTCGGACTGGATGGTCGCATCTCTTGGAAAGGCGCGCTCGCGCAGGAAGAGGTGCTTGAGCACTACCGCCGCGCCGATATCTTCGCCCTGGCCTGCAGGATCACCGCAAATGGTGACCGCGATGGTCTGCCGAATGTTCTGGTGGAGGCGGCCAGCCAGCGGCTTGCCTGCGTGTCGACCGATATTTCCGGCGTGCCGGAGCTTTTATCGCCGGATGAAACCGGGCTACTGGTTCCGACGGAAAACCCAATTGCCCTGGCACAGGCGCTGGAGCGACTGATCCGTGATCCCGTGCTGCGTGCCCGCCTCGGCGACACCGCAGAGGCGCGCGTGCGCGGCAATTTCGATCACATGGCAAGCATTGGACAGCTCAAGGAGCTGTTCGAACGGGAGTGGCGGGCCGCCGAATGAAGCGGCTGCGCGCTTTCTTCTATGTCCAGCACCTGCTCGGCATCGGCCATCTCGCGCGCTCCAGCCGCGTCGCGGCGGCTCTGGTCGATGACGGGTTTGACGTAACCATCGTCACTGGCGGAGCGCCGGTCGCGGGGTTTCCGGGATTGGGGGCAATATCTGTAACCCTGCCATCTGTTACCTCCGGTGATGAAGGATTTTCCGGCCTTGTCGACCTGCAGGGCAAGCCCATTGACGATGATTTCAAGAAACGGCGTTCAGAGATGCTGCTGCAGGCATTCCGGGATTGCAGGCCTGATATCGTCATTGTCGAGGCGTTTCCATTTGGGCGCCGGCAGATGCGTTTCGAACTCTTGCCGCTGATCGAGGCCATCGACGCGGCGTCGCCCAGACCGCTGCTGGTGACGTCCGTCCGTGATATCCTTCAGGAGCGCGTCAAGCCGGGCCGAAACGAGGAAACGGTCGATCTCGTTAACAGGCATTTTGACCTTGTCATGGTCCATGGCGATCCGGCTTTCGCAACCCTAGACAAGACATTTCCACTGGCGGGAGCGATCAGGGCCGAGGTTGCGTACACGGGGCTCGTTGCCGCGCCACCAGCGCCCGCGGCCTCCGAGCGTTTCGACGTTGTGGTGTCGGTTGGCGGCGGGGCCGCCGGAAAGAGCCTTGTCCGGTCCACCATCGCATCAGCGCGGAATGCCAACAACGCCTGGAAATGGTGTCTGATCACCGGCCCAAACCTGCCGAAGGACGAGTTTGACGCGATTACACGCGATGCCACGCCGGGCCTGTCCATCTTTCGGTTTCGCGAGGATTTCGCCAGCTTGCTGACCGGCGCCCGCCTGTCGGTCTCGCAGGCGGGTTACAACACTGTCTGCGATGTCCTGCGCGCGCGCTGTCGCTCGCTGCTCGTTCCCTTTGCAGCCGGCGGGGAAACGGAACAGACGGTTCGAGCCCTGATGCTCGAAGAACTGGGTTTGGCGACGGTTCTGAGGGAAAACGACCTGACGCCTGAGTGTCTGGCGCAAGCGATCGAACAGGCGCTTGCGGGACCGACGCCAGCCGCGCATCGTCTCGATCTGGAAGGCGCCCGTCACTCGGCGCAAATCCTGCGCGAGCGGCATCGAGCCTGGTCCTCGAAATCCTAGCGCAGGTCATATCTCGGTTGGATTCGCGCAACGCGCTTCAAACTGTTCCAATCAGCATGAAGCGGGTATATTTTTTTGTCGGCAGTTCGCCGGAGAACCTGATCTCCCGTAGCGCCACCATTGCTTCGAAGGCTGCAAGCGAAGCCACGCAGTTGATGTGCGTCGGCTCGCTGAAGTAATCGTTCGATTGCAGTAGCACCTTCGTGCCCCGCGGAAGCAGGGCAAGCCAGGCACCCAGGTCGGCTATGTGTTCGCAGCTCGTATTGACCACCAGGTCGGGCCGACCGGCCGCATAGTCGAGTGCGTACATATCTTCCGTCAGCGCCCGGAAGCGGTCGCCGGCTTCCCGGTTCAGGGTCCGGGCGACCGGCCCGACTTCAGGATCGATGTCGATGCTGTCGATCGCCGCAATGTCGAAACGGGCGTCGTTGAAAAGCATTGCCGGCAATACGCCGTACCATCCGCCCAGAACCCATATGCGCCCGAACCGGCCGCCGTCGTTTTCGAACAGCTTGTCGAGCGCCCACATCTTGCAGGCGACCTGCTTGTGGTTGAAGGCGTTGGCGATATCGGCCGTCGGATGCTTGGCGATGACCCGCGCCAGCCCGGCGACAAGAGGGTGGTCGACATAGGCGGCAATTCCCCGGGCGAGGTCCAAGGCTTGTTCGTGCCCGTCAATGCCGGCATTGCGTGCTTGCGTGACATCCATCATATTCGTCTTCTATGTTGGGATTTCGGGCTACACAACGCAATATTGCCTCACCCAAGGCTGTTCGACTTGCGGATGAGACTATGCCACCAGCCGTTTCGCCGTTGCACGGTCACGAAGGGGGCCGGTTGCGTCTGTCCGGACCAGCGGCGTCCATCCGCGAAGACATTGCCGATACATCGTTTGCCAGCAGGTGCTTTCACCGCCTGCTTCCTCCAAACTGACAGCCGCATATGGAACCCAGCCTAGCCCGCTATATCTGGACGCACACCCGGAAGCAGCAGATCTGGATATTGATGATCGTCGTGCTTTCGATGATCCCATATTTCATGTCCTTCGACCTGCCGAAGCTGATCGTCAACGGCCCGATCCAGGGGAAGGGGTTCGAGCAACCCGGCGCGACCCTGCCCTTCATGAAATTGCACTATAACCTGCCGTTCATTGGCGAGGTCCAGTTCTTCTCCGGTTTTCAGCTGGACCGCAAGGAGACGCTGCTTGCCCTGAGCCTTGTGTTCCTCTTGCTGGTCGTCATCAACGGCCTGTTCAAACTCTACATCAACACCTACAAGGGCCGCCTCGGCGAACGCATGCTGCGGCGTATTCGCTTCGATCTGATCGATCGTGTGCTGCGGTTTCCGCCGATTTACTTCAAGCGGGTGAAATCCGCCGAAGTGGCGACCATGGTGAAGGATGAGGTGGAGCCGCTGGGCGGCTTTATCGGCGATGCCTTCCTGCAGCCGGTGCTGCTCGGCGGCCAGGCGCTGACGGCCATGCTGTTCATCATGGTCCAGAACGTCTGGCTCGGAATGATAGCGATGGTGATCGTGATCATCCAGATCGTACTCATCCCGCGGATGCGGCGGCGGCTCCTCGTGCTTGGGCGCCAACGGCAGTTGACGGCGCGCGCGCTTTCCGGCCGGGTTGGCGAAATCGTCGACGGTATCGGCGCGGTTCACGTCCACGACACGTCGAACTACGAGCGCGCCGACATAGCTGCTAGGCTAGGGCTCATCTTCAAGATCCGCTTCGATCTTTACCAATGGAAATTCATGGTAAAGTTCCTCAACAATTTTCTCGCACAGCTCACGCCCTTTCTGTTCTACATGATCGGCGGGTATCTGGTCATAGGGGGCCGGCTGGACGTCGGTCAGCTCGTGGCGGTGATCGGAGCCTACAAGGACCTGCCCGGACCGATGAAGGAACTGATCGACTGGGATCAGGATCGGCAGGATGTCCAGGTCAAATATCAGCAGGTCGTTGAACAGTTCACCGTCGAGGATATCATTGCGCCGGGAATCGCGGCACTGGCGATCGACGATCCCGGTCCGATGACAAACCCGCTGTCGGCGGTCGGTCTGTCCATGGCAGACGATGGCGGTGCAATGCTCCTCAACCGTGTCTCCATGCAGGTCAAGCCGGCTGAGACGGTTGCGCTGGTCAGCACCCCGACAGGCGGAGCAGAGGCGCTAGCAGAAGCCTTCGCGCGTCTGAACTGGCCAGAGAGTGGAAAGGTCGCTTTGGGCGCCGATGACCTGCTTGAACTCCCCGAAGCCGTGACCGGCCGGCGCATGTCCTACGCCTCGTCGGATGTTTTCCTGTTCCAAGCAAGCCTGCGCGATAACTTGCTCTACGGGTTGAAGCATGCACCGCTGACATCGGTGACTTATGACGGCACCGCGGCAGACCAGCAGCGCTGGAACATGGACGAGGCGCGCCGGTCGGGCAATCCGGATTTCGACGTCCACAGCGACTGGATCGACTATGCTTCCGCCGGTGCTACCGGCCCGCACGACCTCTTTGAAGCGGTGCGCCGGGTGCTCGACGCGGTTCTTCTGTCGCGCGACATTCTGGATCTTGGCTTGCGCTCTTCGGCCGACCTCACGCGTCACACGAAGCTCGCCGGGCGGATCGTCGAACTGCGTGCAGCGCTGCGAACCCGGCTCGAACAGGAAGGGCTGCGCGAACTGGTGGTTCCTTTCGAGCCGGGCGCTTACAACACGGAAGCGACGATCGGCCAGAACCTGCTTTTCGGCGCCGCCGCCGGCCCCGAACTGGCCGACAAGGCTCTGGCGGCCAATCCCTACTTTGCTTCCGTGCTGAAGCAGGCCGGCCTCGACAGCACGCTCTACGAGATGGGCATGGAGATCGCCGAACAGGCGATCGAGCTGTTTGCCGACCTGCCGCCAGATCACCAGTTCTTCCAGCAGCTCGCCTTCATGAGCGCCGAGGAGATCCCCGCCTACGAGACCTTGCTGCAGCGGCTCAAGAACCGCCCCTACGAGGCGGTTTCGGAGGCCGACCGCGCCATGATCATCACCTTGAGCTTTGCCTATATCGAGCCCCGGCACCGCTTCGGCCTGCTGACCGACGAGTTGATGAGCAAGATCGTCGCCGCACGCAACCGGTTCTATGAAAACCTGCCGCCCGAGCTGCACAACGCGATCGAACGGTATGATCCTGCCAAATACATTGCCGCGGCCACCGTCATGGACAATGTCCTATTCGGCCGTGTGGGAAACAACCATCCCGACGCGCCGGACCGCATACGCTCCATCGTCTATGACATTCTTGACGAGCTGGGGCTTTATGCCGAGCTTCTGGATGTCGGCCTGGACTTCAACGTCGGCGCCGGTGGAAGGCGGCTGACCAGCGGACAGCGACAGAAGCTCGATGTTGCCCGGGCTCTGCTCAAGCGTCCCGATTTTCTCATTCTCAACCGGCCGCTGTCGGCGCTCGACCAGCGCGTTCAGGACAAGGTGCTGCGAAACGTGCTCGAGGAAGCCAGACGCGACGGCCATTCGCCGGCAATTGTGTGGGTCGTGACGAGTCCGGCAATGGCGATGATGTTCGATCGCGTTATCGTCTTTGACTCGGGGCAATTGGTGGAAGACGGTACACACGAGACACTTTTGGCAGAGAACGGTATCTTCAAGGAACTTCTGTCATAGTCTGGCAGACGCGAATTTAGGAAGGTTTGCGACAATGCTGCTCAAGGATGAAGTTGGAATGCTGCAACGCGTTCCCTTGTTCTCCGGCATTGAGCCGGCAAAGCTCAAGCTGCTCGCGTTCACATCCGATCGCGTGAATTACAGCGCCGGCCAGATTCTTTTCCGGCAGGGCGACGAGGCAGACGCTGCCTATGTCATCCTTTCAGGCAGGGCGGATATTCTGGTCGATTCCGACAGCGGGCCGATAAAGGTTGCCGAACTGCTGCCAAATTCGATCGTCGGCGAGATCGCCATATTGTGCAACAGCTCCCGCACTGCCACCGTCAGCGCGGCAAGTGATCTGGAGGCCTTGAGAATCCGCAAGGATCATTTCCTGAGGCTTATGAAGGAGTTCCCGGAAATGACCATCGAGATATTGCGGGTTCTTGCCGATCGGCTAAGCCATACGACCGCGGATCTGATCGACGCACGAAGCGCCTAGAGCTATGATGAGCGAAAGGTAGCATGGACGACGATTTTTTCCTGGTCAGATTTTGGGGCGTGCGCGGCAGCATTGCTGTATCCGGGCCAGAATTCGCTCGCTATGGCGGCAACACAATCTGCATTGAGATGCGATGCGGCAAGCATACGCTTCTGTTCGACGCAGGTTCTGGCCTGCGGCCTGCCGGTAGGGCGCTTCAGGCGTCGGATGTGACCGATTTCGACCTGCTTTTCACCCATTGCCATTACGATCACATCATCGGGCTGCCGGCTTTTGCGCCTATCTTCGACCCGAGCGTCAAGCTTACGCTTTGGTCCGGGCATCTTGCAGGACGCATGACGACCCGGCAGATTATCGATGAGTTCATACGGCCGCCGTGGTTTCCGGTGAAAATGAACGTCTGCAAGGCAAATCTCGACTGCCGCGATTTTGTATCCGGAGACGTGCTTCGGCCGCGCGAAGGGGTGGTGGTTCGGACCGGCAGTCTCACCCATCCGGGAGGCTGCATAGGCTACCGGATCGAATGGGGCGGCCGCGTCGTGGCGGTGATCACCGACACCGAGCACGAGCCGGACAAACTTGATCAGTCGGTGCTCGACCTGATCGAAGATGCCGACCTCGTCATTTACGATTGCACCTACACCGAGAAGGAAATGGAACGCCGACGCGGTAACGGGCACTCGACATGGCAACAGGGCGTCAAGCTCTGTGAGGCTGCTGGTGCACGGGCGCTTGCGCTGTTTCACCACGATCCGACACGCACCGACGAGCAACTGGACGAGATGGAGAAGCTGGCCAAGGACAGGTTTGCCGGCGCTTTTGCCGCGCGGGATGGCCAGATGCTCAAATTCCCGGTCTCATCGCACAGAAAGCGCTGAGCTATTTTCCTTTACCCGCGCGGCGCCCGATCAATGTCCTGATCGGAAGCCATGCACAGGGTTCAGCCTGAACGGTGACTGTGAACAATCGTTCGAGGAAAAGCCAGGCCGATTCATCATGTACAAGATGGTGGGTGAGCAGGCCGATCGGCTCGCCGTCGGATGCATGCTGCAAGTGTGTGATGATAGCCTGGACCAATAGACCATGATCGAGGCAGCCGCGCGTGCCATGCCAATCCATGATGTCGACATTGCTGTTGATGACCGCCAATGAAGCCGGCTTCGGCGGCCCATAGACTGACAAGGCCGCAAAACCTATCGATCCAAGGTCGGATACCACGCCGGCGTCGATCCTGTTCCATGGCGGCACCAGCATCGGAACGGCACGTGCGCCGTGCAGGCCGGTTACTCGCGACAGTCCGCGAGCCAGATCATCGAGCACCGCCTCGCGTGGCCGATGCGCGCCGAGCTCCTGCTTTTTCTGGTCCTCGGGCGCATGATTTCGGTGCGCCCAGCCATGGATCGCGACCGTGGCATGCGGGGCCTCGTCAAGCCGGGCGACAAGCTTCGCGTCGGTCAGGGCCGGAATGACGGCCAGAGTGACCGGAACCGCGAATTCACCGGTGAGGTCGAGCAGCCGATTAAGCGCAGGCGTCGGATCCACGGCGTCGTCGTCGCGCAGCCAGAACTCCGCCTTGCGGCCCGCCCGTTGCAGGCGCGCCAGCTCTTCCACCAAGGGCTGCCAGATCGGATCGGACGTCATGAGACCGGGACCTTCGCAATAAGTCCGGCCAGACGCGCAGCTGCGCCACCGAGGGAACGTTCTTCGAGAACGAAACGCCTGGCTTCCGCGGCCATGATGGTTCTTTCGTCGTCACGGGCCAGAAGCCTTTCAATGGCGGAAGCGAACGCCGCGACATCGCCCGGCGGGGTTAGAAACCCGGTCTGGCCATCCCGCACGACCTCCGGCACGCCGGCGATGTCCTGGGCCACCACCGGAAGGCCGGCGGCCTGTGCTTCAAGATAGGCAACGCCGTAGGCCTCGCCATAACCCGGCCAGACATAGATTCCCCCGGTGTAAAGGACATCTGGCACGGCGGCCGGCTCGATCGAGCCAATCCATTCGATACGATCGGCGGGCAGGCCGGCGAATTGCGCTTCGACCTCGTCGCGGGCTGGGCCGTCTCCGACGACCGACATGGTCCAGGGCAGATGACCTATCAAGCCGAGCGCTTGCGCCAGCATGCGATAGCTGCCCAGTTTGTCGCCCGGGCGCATCATGGCGACGGCAATGAGGCGCGTCGGACAACCCCGTGCCGGGATTTCCCGGAATGCCGATGTGTCGATGAAGGGCGAAAGCATACCGAAAGCGGCCTTGGGAATAGCATCCGCCAGTCCCTGACGATCCCTTTGGGTGAAGCAGATGTTCATCGCCGCCTGTTCGATGGCTCGCGCCACCAATGCTTGGCTATCGGCCCACAAGCCGGCATCGCGTCGCCTGGAATAGGAGGCTTCCGCTGTCACATAGGGGACAGCAAAGGCCGACGCCAGCTCCGGCCCGATCAAGTCGGGCGCCTTGTAATAAGGATGGTAGGTGAACCAGAGATCGGGCTTGCCGTCACGATCCCAAAGCTTGGTCAGCCGCACGGCTTCCTCTGCGGCCTCGATCTTTAGTGCCTCGAAACTTTTCGACTCCGGCTGGCGTAGATAGAAGCGCAACTCAGATGCCAGTTCGACGCTATGCCCTCCGTACTCCAGCGCTTTGACAAGCATCCGTGCCATCTGGCGGTCGCCGGAAACAACGGGATGATTGGGTGACTTCAGCGGCGCGTAGAAGGCAATTCGCATCGCGCGACCCTATCACCGGAAAGCCTGCGCAAGTCAATTTCCAAGCGTAATCGACTTCACCTTCAAGCCGTGGAATATGCTATCTAATGGCCATGGAAACAGCTGTCGCGTCCGACCCGTTTGTCGCTTCTTTGCCGGTCTTCGCAAAGTTCGAAAGCGTTGCCGACATCGATAACTATCGGCCCCTCCCCGATGGCTGGGCGCTGGCCACTGCCGACATTGTCGGCTCGACCAAGGCGATCGAGGCGGGGCGCTATAAAACCGTCAATATGGCCGGCGCAAGCGTCATTTCGGCGCTGCTCAATGCGCTGGGTCGGCAAGACCTCCCCTTTGTCTTCGGCGGCGACGGCGCGCTCGTGGCGTTTCCCGGCTCGGCGCTGGAGATCGCCCGCAACGCGCTGGCGGCCGTCCAAAGGTGGGTGGCGGACGAACTGGGCCTTACCTTGCGCGCCGCGATCGTGCCGATAGGGGACATAAGGGCGCATGGCCTCGACGTTCGCGTGGCGAGGTTCCGGGCTTCCGAAGCGGCCTTCTATGCCATGTTCGCCGGCGGTGGCGGCAGTTGGGCGGAAGCTGAGATGAAAGCGGGGCGCTACCGCATCGATCCTGCGCCGGCCGGCGCGCGGCCGGATCTGACCGGCCTCTCCTGCCGTTGGAACCCGATCGAGGCCCGGCATGGCGAAATCGTCTCGATCATAGCCACACCGGGGGCGTCGCGCGACTTGCGCGGGTTTCAGTTTCTGGCTTCCGACATCATCGCCCTCGCCGGCAGGCAAGAGCGCGATGGCCACCCGGTGCCGGTGGACGGCCCGGGCTACAGTCTGCTGCCCGCCGGCCTGGATGTCGAGGCGCGGGCGATGGCCCCGGCAGGATGGCGGTGGCGGTCGAAGCTGTGGATCGTGTTCCTGATGACGCTTACGGCTGCAACCGATCGATTTGGCTGGACGATTGGCCGTTTCGATCCGAAGGTCTACAAACGCGAGGTGGCCAGCAATTCGGATTTCCGAAAGTTCGACGACGGCTTGAAGATGACCATCGACGTTGACGCGGATGTGCTGCATCGGATCCAAGACCGGCTGAAGCAGGCGGAAGAAGCGGGCATCTGCAATTATGGCCTGCACCGCCAGAAGTCCGCCTTGATGACCTGCCTCGTCATCTCGCCGCTGCAGCGCGATCACGTTCACTTCATCGATGGCGCCGCCGGCGGCTACGCGATGGCTGCCGCAAGCCTGAAGGCGAAGGCGCAGGTCTGCTGACTGCTTGCGGAATTCGAGTTCCGCAATATGCCCTCACTCATGGTTCTTGGCACCGGTGAGCCTCGCCATGGGAGCGGGTAACCTGTCCGAATTGACGGGAAAGCAGATTTTTTGGACGCCTCACGCTATGACCGTCTTCTTAACCGGATTTCGAGGCGCGCCGCGCATGTCAGCGTGATCGGGCTGGCTATGTCGGGTTGCCGCTGTCGGTTGCGATCGCACGTGCCGGGTCCCCGGTTTTCCAGCTTCGACATCGAAACCCGGAAGGTCGAGAGCCTGAACAACGGCCAATCCTACTTGAGGCAGTGACGAGGCCCGACGGTGTCTGAGACGGCGAATTCTTTGCCCGATGTCAGGATCGAGATTGCACTCCGCCGGAAGCCTCGCCACATAGGGTTCCAGGTGATAGATGCTGTTTTACGCCTGCTTCCTTCCTGCAAGGAGTTATTTAGGAAATTCTTCGCCGGCTTTCGTCGCCGAAGCCGGCTTCACTGACTTCGATTGTGTGGCGGATCAAAGGAGATGGCTCGTCTTCGACGGGTTTGAGATGGCATGAGCACAGCGCAAGCAGAAATTTCCACCATTCTCATGGATAAAGTTGCCGACTGGCTGAGCCAATCGGCGCTGGCGGGCAACGACCTGGAAACATTGGTAAAGGGCTTTTGTGAACGGCTGGCTGCTGCCGGCCTGCCGCTGAAGCGGGTGCATTTGAGCTTTTCGATGCTTCATCCGCTTTATGACGCGCTTGGCTTTACCTGGCTTCGCGGCCAGGGCCTGGAAGTGGAAGGCTTCCGCAGTGAGAACGGCGTTCATTCCGACAGATTCCTGACCAGCCCATACTACCATCTGCTCAGCAACAAGCTCGACCACCTGCGGCGCCGGCTCGACCCGTCGGTGCGGTCGGAGTTTCCTGTTTTCGATGACCTCGGGCGTATAGGCGTCACCGACTACATGGCTTTCGTGCATCCCTTCAACGGCGATACCAGTCAGGGCATGATGGGGTCTTGGTCGACCGACAGTGCTTCAGGCTTCAGCGACGGCATGATTTCGGCGCTATTGCGGATCCAGAACTATCTCGCTATCGCCACCAAGATGGCGGTGCTCACCAAGCTCGCCGACAACATGATGACCACCTATCTTGGCGGCGACGCCGGCAGGCGTGTGCTGGATGGCCAGATCAAGCGCGGCGAAGGTGACACAATCCGGGCCGCACTGGTCATGGGCGATATGCGCGGGTCGACAAGGCTTGCCGAAACCTCCGGTCGCGAAATCTACATCGATACGCTGAACCAGTTTTTCGATGCCATCGCTGCGCCTTTCAATCGCAAAGGCGGGCAGATCATGAGTTTCCTGGGTGATGGCTTCATCGCCGTCTACCCCTGCGAAAGGCATCGCTCGCAGTCCGAGATCGCCTGCCAAGCTGCTCTTGCGGCAGCGCACAAGGCCAGCGCGCGCATGATGGAGCTCAATCTGCGCAGAAAGGAGCAGGGGTTGGGCGACATTAAGTTTGGTATCGGCCTGCATGTCGGCAATGTGATGTTCGGCAACGTCGGACTTACCGACCGGCTGACATTCTCTGTCTTCGGCTCGGCTGTAAACGAGGTCCAGCGTCTCCAGACCCTGACCAAGAAATATCCGCACAGCGTTCTCGCCAGCAAGGACTTCGCCAGCTATTGCGGCGACAACAGTTGGCTGACACTCGGCACGGAGGAACTGGCGGGTAGCAAGCAGAAGCTGACGGTGCTTTCACCCGATTTGTCGGGTGCTCTCGCTCTCGATGAAGACGCTGCGCCGATTCACGACCGGATATCGGACGCCGAGCAGGTCATGCTGCTTCATCGCGATGCCGCGCGGTTGTCGGCAAGCGACCGGAGAAAGCTTCAGTAACCGACACGATCCGGTCCGAAAGCCTTGGTGTGCAGCCCGGTCGCCGGTTCCGTCGCGGAATTCGATTCGAATCCAAGTTGCTCTAGGCTGGCAATACGCTAGTCTCGTTTTTTGGGTCTGCCGCCCGGCAGACTGCCAGAGTGGGGCTGGTGTGAGGATGAATTCGGGCATTGATCTGCTGCGGATCGAGGATCTTGGCATCTCTTTTGCCATAATCGGGGGACCGTTGCATGCCGTCAGGCGCGCAAATCTCCGCGTCCTGCCCGGCAAGGTCACCGCGCTTGTGGGAGAGTCCGGTTCCGGAAAATCGGTTCTCAGCCAGGCAGTGATGGGCATTTTGCCGAATACGGCCCATGTTCGCGGCCGTATCCTGTTTTCCGATCCTGAAAAGCCCGGAACGACGCAGGATATCCTGCAGATGCAGCGTGACGGAACCGAAATCCGGGCGTTGAGAGGCAGCCGCATCGGCAAAATCTTTCAGGAGCCAATGACATCGCTGTCGCCGCTGCACACGATCGGCAACCAGGTCAGCGAATCCTTGCAGATTCATACGCCTATGGCTCGGGCGGAGCGCAAGGCGCGGACCGAGGAAATGCTCGGCCTTGTCGGCTTCCCCAATCCCAAACGCGCCTATGACATGTATCCCTTTGAACTTTCGGGAGGATTGCGGCAACGCGCCATGATCGCCATGGCGCTCATCTGCCGGCCTGCTTTGTTGATCGCCGACGAGCCGACGACGGCGTTGGACGTCACCATCCAGGCGCAAATCCTGCATTTGCTGCGCGGGCTTCAGACCAAGCTGAACATGGCGATGCTGCTGATCACGCACGACCTTGGCGTGGTCGCCAATGTCGCCGACGAGGTGGTGGTCATGTACCATGGCGAGATCATGGAAATGGGGCCTGTCGAGGCGATATTCCGCCGGCCGGGCCACCCTTACCTGAAGGGCCTGATGGCAGCCGTTCCGCATTTCGACCTGAAGCCTGGTGAAAGGCTAAAGGCGCTCCGCGAGGTGCCGGTGAACGTTGGGAACCTGCTCGGCAAGCAGACTGCGCCGGCATCGAAGGGGCCGGAGGACATTCTGCTTTCGGTGAGGGATCTGACAAAGACCTTCACCACCCGCAAGTCCGGATGGTTCAGCGGGGGTCATCAAACCTCTGTTCGCGCCGTGGACGGCGTGAGCTTCGACATCAGGCGGGGTGAGTGTCTGGGTCTGGTCGGCGAAAGCGGCTGTGGCAAAACAACCGTCAGCAAGATCCTCATGCGGGCCATCACCCCCAGCGGCGGTTCTGTGATCTTCAACGGCCGCGATGGACCGACCGACGTCCTGGGCGCAGAGGGAGATGCCCTGCGCATATTGCGCGCGAAAATCCAGATGGTCTTCCAGGACCCGGTTTCGTCGCTTTCACCTCGCATGACGGTGGAGAACATCTTGAGCGAGCCGCTGGAGATCCATCAACGTGGCAATGCGGCGTCCCGACTCGCCACGGTCAAGAGCCTGATGCAGGCAATCGGGCTCGATCCGCGCTTCATAAAGCGCTATCCGCACAGTTTCTCCGGCGGGCAACGTCAGCGCATCGGCATCGCGCGTGCGTTGGCGCTAGGGCCCGAACTCCTGATCTGCGACGAGCCGGTTTCGGCGCTCGATGTCTCTGTCCAGGCGCAGATCCTGAATCTTCTGAAGGACCTGCAAAAAGAACTGGGCCTGACCTACCTGTTCATATCCCACAATCTGGCGGTGGTGGACTACATGGCAGACCGCATCGCGGTGATGTGCGGCGGGCGTATCGTCGAGCTTGCGCCGCGCGAAATTCTGCTCAGGAAACCAATCCACCCCTACACGCGCTCCCTGGTCGCCGCGGTACCTTTCCCCGATCTCGACAGGCCGATGGATTTCAAGACGCTGAAGCTCAGCGGAGCTTCCGACACCAGCGCATGGGGACCGCAATTCCGCGACGAGGGCGACGAAGATAGGCTGTCACCACTCGATCTTGGCGGTGGCCACCTCGTGCTGGCGAGACATTCGGCCGATATCAGTGAGTTACGCCATTGATCAGCCGGCGCACCGTCCTTGGTCTCATGGCTTCGGCCTTTCTGCCAGGGACGTCGCGCGCCGGCGATCTGGAGCCGGAATTTCTTCGGCAACAACTGACGGTCAAGGCGCTGCCGGCACTCGCTGAGCGCCTGCCCAAGAGTCCGCGCGCGCTGAATCTCGCTGCAATGGGCCGGCTGCCCGGCCAGTATGGCGGCACGCTGCGGACAATCATCGGCAGCCAGAAAGATATCCGGATGATGACGATCTACGGGTATTCTCGCCTGGTCGGCTATGACGAAAAGCTCAACATGCAACCCGACATTCTCGAACGTTTCGACGTAGCGGATGATCGCGTCTTCACCTTCAAGATACGGGAAGGGCACAAATGGTCTGACGGCAGCCTGCTGACGACGGAGGATTTTCGCTATTGTTGGGAAGATGTCTGGCTGAACGACGAGCTTTCGCAAGGCGGGCTCGCCCCCGCCCTGCTGGCGGACGGCAAGCCGCCACGCTTCGAGATCGTCGATCCGTTGACGGTCCGCTACAGCTGGGATGCGCCCAATCCAGACTTCCTGCCCAAGCTCGCTGCCGCTTCGCCGCTATCGCTTGTCCTGCCGGCCGCCTATCTCAAGCAGTTCCACAAGAAATATCAGGATTCATTCCGGCTCGCCGGCCTGATGAAGGAGAACCGGACCCAGAAATGGACGCTCCTGCATATTCGCATGTCGCGGCAGTATCGCCCGGAGAACCCGGAACTGCCGACGCTCGACCCCTGGCAGAACCGGACCAAGCCGCCGGCCGAGCAATTCATCTTCGAGCGCAACCCGTTCTTTCATCGAATAGACGAGAACGGCCGGCAACTGCCCTATGTTGACCGGATCATCATGAATGTCAGCTCATCGGCGATCATCTCCGCCAAGGCCGGTGCGGGCGAGAGCGACCTGCAATGCATGGGAATTGACTTCAGCGACTACTCCTTCCTGAAAGACGCGGAGAAGCGCTATCCGGTGAAGATGCACCTGTGGAAACGTACACAGGGTTCTCGGCTGGCGCTGCTGCCGAATCTGAATTGCGCCGACCAGGTGTGGCGTGGCCTTCTGCGTGACGTGCGCGTGCGCCGCGCACTTTCGCTCGCCGTGGACAGGCGCGAGATCAATATGGCCGTGTTCTACGGATTGGCGCAGGAAAGCGCCGATACCGTATTGTCCGAGAGCCCGCTCTACCGGCCGGAATTCGCTAAAGCTTGGGTTGCCCATGATCCCGAGCAGGCCAATGCACTGCTCGACGAGGTCGGGCTTCTGGCACGTGACGATGACGGCTTGCGGATACTTCCCGATGGACGCTCTGCCCAGATAATCGTGGAAACCGCCGGCGAAAGCACACTGGAAACCGACGCGCTCGAACTCATCACCGATCACTGGCGAAAGATCGGCATCGCCCTGTTCATCCGGACTTCGCAGCGCGACATCTTCCGCAGCCGCGCGCTTGGCGGCCAGGTCATGATGTCGATGTGGTCGGGCATCGACAATGGCGTGCCGACCGCCGACATGAACCCGAGCCAGCTGGCCCCCACCATCGACGATCAACTGCAATGGCCGCTCTGGGGTGCTCACTACTTGTCTCACGGCAAGATGGGCGAGGCGCCCGATCTTCCTGAAGTGATCGAGTTGATGGCTTTGCTCAAGCGCTGGAACGCATCGACCGAAGCGACAGAGCGCGCCGAAATCTGGAATTCGATGCTGTCGATCTACACCGATCAGGTGTTTTCGATCGGGACCGTGAACGGAACGCATCAGCCGATTCTGGTGTCCTCACGGCTGCGCAATCTGCCTGACAAGGCGCTCTTCGGCTACGATCCGACCGCCTATTTCGGTGTCTACATGCCGGATACATTCTGGCTTGGAGAGTCCTGAGCGTGCTTCGATATATTGTCTGGCGCATTACTGTGATGGTTCCAACGCTGCTGGTGATATCAGCGCTGGTGTTCACGATCATCGAACTTCCCCCCGGCGACTATTTCGACAGCTATGTCGCCGAGCTTCGGGCGCAGGGCGAAGGGGTGGATTCCGATCGCATCGAGATGATGCGGAAGGAATATGGTTTCGACAAGCCGCCGATCATTCGCTACTTCTACTGGGTCGGCGGGATGCTGCACGGCGATTTCGGCTATTCCTTCGAATATGAGCTGCCGGTTCGCGACGTCGTCGGGGACCGAATGTGGCTGACCGTGCTGGTTTCCTTCGTCACGATCATCTTCACCTGGCTCATCGCCTTTCCGATCGGCATGTACTCCGCGACGCATCAATACAGTTGGGGCGATTACGGCCTGACCTTTTTCGGCCTCCTGGGCCTTGCCATTCCGAACTTCATGCTGGCGCTGATCCTGATGTATTTCGCCAACATCTGGTTCGGCACGTCCCTCGGCCATCTCATGGACCCGCAATATCTCAGCGAGCCGATGAGCTGGGCCAAGGCGAAGTCGATACTCGCCCATCTCTGGATCCCGGTCTTGATCATCGGCACCGGGGGCACGGCAAGCATGATCCGGCGGCTGCGCGCCAATCTGCTCGATGAGCTACACAAGCAATATGTGGTGACCGCGCGCGCCAAAGGCCTTCATCCGTTCAAGGCGCTGGTCAAATATCCGCTGCGCATGGCGCTCAATTTCTTCATTTCTGACATCGGCTCTATCCTGCCGGCCATCATCTCCGGCGCCGAAATCACGGCGATCGTGCTGTCTTTGGAAACGACCGGGCCGATGCTGATCAAGGCCTTGCAAAGCCAGGACATGTATCTGGCGGGGTCGTTCCTGATGTTCCTGGCCTTCCTGACAGTCATCGGTGTCCTGATTTCCGACCTGGCGCTGGCGGTGCTTGATCCACGAATTCGTTTGCAGGGCGGCAGCACCAAATGAAGACGGATTCGCCGCTCCCCGCTCCGGGTGCTCCACTAGAACACTACGTTTCCAGCGCGCCCTTTGACCTGCAGTCGGTCGAGGCGATGACGGCGGAGCAGTCGAAGGTCTTTCAGGCGTCGCAGTTGCGGTTGATGTGGTGGAAATTCCGCATGCACCGGCTTGCCCTTGTATCCGGCATATTCCTGATAGTGCTTTATTTCGGGATATTGATCTGCGAGTTTCTGGCGCCGTACAATCTGCACACGCGCAACATGGACTATATCTATTCGCCGCCGCAGCAGGTGCACCTGTTCCACAACGGCGAGTTCGTCGGGCCGTTCGTCTATGGCCGCCAGATGACGCTGGACATGGACACGCTCAAGCGGAACTACATCGACGACCAGGGCGATGTTCAGCGGCTCCGTTTCTTCTGCAAGGGCGACAGTTACCGGTTCTGGGGCCTGATCGAAGGTGACAGGCATTTTGTCTGCGCTGCCGAAAACGGCCAGCTCTTTCTGGCCGGCACCGACAGGCTGGGGCGCGACGTGCTCTCGCGCATGATCTATGGCGCACGCATTTCACTGACAATCGGCCTCGTCGGCATCAGTTTCAGCTTCCTGCTCGGCATCGTCATCGGCGGACTGGCCGGTTATCACGGCGGTATCTTCGACCTGATCGTTCAACGGATAATCGAAGTTCTGCAATCGATTCCCAGCATTCCGCTATGGCTGGCCCTGGCGGCGATCATGCCGATAACCTGGAGTCCGATCCTGATCTATTTCGGCATCACCGTGATCCTCGGAGTGCTCGACTGGACCGGACTGGCGCGGGCCGTGCGTTCAAAGCTTCTGGCCTTGCGCGAGGAGGATTACGTTCTGGCCGCGCAGTTGATGGGCGCCGGGAGCAGCCGCATCATCGGCCGGCATCTCATTCCCGGCTTCATGTCGCATCTGATCGCGACGGCGACGCTCTCCATTCCCGGCATGATCCTGGGCGAAACGGCGCTGAGCTTCCTCGGGCTCGGCCTGAGAGCGCCGATAACCAGCTGGGGCATCCTGCTCACCGAGGCGCGCAGCGTCAGCGTGATCGCATTCTATCCATGGCTGCTTTTGCCGATGCTTCCCGTCATTCTCGTCATCATGGCGTTTAACTTCCTCGGTGACGGCTTGCGGGACGCCGCAGATCCCTACAAGTGAGGTTGTTATTTTGCCGCGCGCCGTGCCGCCTATTCCACCCGGTATGATCCTTGCCGGCTGCCTGTACGGTTGTTGCAGTGTTCATGGTCCGCCTCTATATGTGCCGACACGTGATCGAGTTTGGCACTGCGCCTTCGGGATTCACCCGTGAACAGTTCTTGTCGGCGGCATTGACGATCTCTTGCTGGTTCAGGACACACAAAAGCATATGAGTCGCCTCGAGAATTTCATCAGCAGGATGACCGCACAGCGCGACATTCTCGACCAAGTCTGCGTCGAGGTGGCGAAGATGGAGGGGCTTGTATTCGAGCTCGGCCTCGGCAACGGTCGGACGTTCCACCATCTGCGAGAGCGCCTGCCCGGGCGCCGGATCGTGGTGTTCGACCGCGAAGTCGGCGCACATGCCAGCTCAATTCCCGAAGCCGAAAACCTCGTGCTCGGCGAAATACGCGAGACGGCCCGCAAGTTCATTGGCATCGAAGCCGCCCTTGTTCATGCCGACATCGGCACCGGCTATGACGATCGGGATGCAGTGACTGCTACCTGGCTTCCCGATCTGATTGCGAGCCTGCTTCGGGTCGGCGGCTTCGCGGTCAGTGGCACGCCGCTCGATCACCCGCTGCTGCAACGCCTCCCGGCGCCGACTTCAGAGCCCGCCGATCGTTATTTCCTCTGCAAGCGCGTGTGAGCGGCCGAGAGCGCGCCTCATCTTTTCACGCAAACGCTGCTCTACTGCAATTCCAAGGGAAAGTGCTACGCGTTTTTCCCGAAAAACCGTTTACACTTTCCCTGGGATTGCTCTGGACGGCCCAATTGCTCAGGGGATTGTATACACCGCGATCTCCCGCTCGATGCCGCGCAGCGAGACTTCGTGAGGCACGGGCGTCAGAGCGTTCCTGCGCAACAGATCGGCGGTGAGATTGTCGTCGACCACCGCGCGGGTTGCGAAGATAGCCTGTGCGTTGGCCAGGTTCTGGACTCGTGAAGCAATGTTGACCGTCTGGCCGAAATAGTCCTGTCGCTCGTTCATGGACACGGCGATGCAGGGGCCGGCATGGACACCGATCTTGAGCAGCAGATCCTCGCGCCCGCTTCTGTCATTGAGCGCACGCATGGCATCACGCATCCTGAGGGCCGCAGCCATCGCGCGATCAGGCGTCGCGAATGTCGCCATCACCGCATCACCGATGGTCTTCACCACCGCGCCTGCCTCCGCCGCGACGATCTCGTGCAGAACCTGGAAATGCACGCGCACGAGATCGAAGGCTGAAAGGTCGCCCACCCGCTCGTAAAGCGCGGTCGATCCGCGCAGGTCGGTGAACAGGAAGGTGAGGCTGGTGATCTTCAGGCGCTGGTTGATGTCGAGCGTATCCGTACGATAGAGGTCGCGGAACGTCTGGTTGGTGAGCAGGCGCTTGGCGGTCAGAAAAGGCCGGCGTTTGCCCAGGAGATTATGCAATGCCTCGCCGGCGATGAAGACTGCCGGCAGCACGCGGGTGTCGGTCCTGTTTTCCAGCGAAATACGCAGCGGACCGGGTTGCATTTCCAGTGTCTGGTTCTGGACATGGTCGCGGTCGAAAGCCAACGACAGGCTTCGCCGCTCTTTTGTTGGTTCGCCCTTCGCGTCGATGAACTGCGCTGAATGGGTGACCGGCTCGAAGACGATGATGAATTCGGACGGAAGCTGTATGGGCAGAACCGCCTTTTCACCCGGCGCCAATTCGATATCCTCCAGCGAGAACGCTTCTATGTTTTTCGCCAAATCCTCTTCCGGCAGATCGACGCCGGATCCCCAGTAAATCTGGCGAAAATATTCCACCAACGGCAGTTCGTGTGGATTGTGGGCGGCAATCCTGCGCACGCGAGGGCTGACGGTGAATGTCACCTCGACCATCTCATCGAGGGTCGGCGAATAGCCTTCGGAGCATAGCGCGCAGGTGTATTCGTCCTTCTGCAGGGTTTTCAGCGTAGCGTTGGTGTCGAGCACGCCGCCACAGCCGGGGCACAGAACATTCCATGAAATGTCGAAGATGCCTACCCGCGCCGCATGGAGGAAGGCGCTGATGGCGCGTTCCTCGTCGAGGCCATGCTTGCTGGCGAAAGCCGGCACATTGATGCGGCAAAGTTCATAATCCTTGCCTTCCGCGATGGTCCGCCGGATCGCGTCGATTGCCTGGGGATCGACATCGGTCGATTGCCGCAAAAGCGAGAACAGATCCTGAATTTCGGTCATCGTGCAGGCTCCGGAAAATGCACCCCCGAGGTGGTTGACCGGAACCGGTCTTCGTTCCGAGCGCTCCATCTTACTTCGAAACGGATCGTACGGCCATTCGAATGGAAAAGCCCGCCGACGTGTCAATTCCGTCGGGATTTTCACCGATCGCAAGCGGTACTATGGTGGGGCCATGGGGTATTCATCTTTGGGACTTTCTCCCGCGCCGACACCCGACAACCCGCCATTTCCCGCGGCCTTGCGGCTTTTCTCGGCGGGGGTCATCATCGTCCTGATTGTCGGCGCCGGCCTTTTTTTCGCGCCTGCGCTGGTCAGGCCGCGCTGGCCTTGGGCCGTCACGCCGTTCAACGCCCGCTTCCTCGGCGGCTTCTACACCGCCGAAATGGCCGTGATGGCGGCGCTGCTGGTCTGGAATCGCTGGTCGCCAGGCAGGCTAGTGCTTGTCATGGCCTTCATCTTCACCGTCATCGTTTCGGCGGCTTCGTTCATCAATCTCGGCTATTTCAACTTCGAGCGGAAAGCGCCCTGGCTCTGGTTCTTGGTCTATCTTGCTTCGGTCGCGGTATCCGGGCTGTTCCTGTTACGGGCCGGGGGCCGTCCTTCCGCAAAGGGCGTGACCTTAAACTCTGCATGGCGCGGCTATATGTCGATGGAAATGGCGATCCTCGGGCTCTATGGCGTCGGTCTGTTGCTGTTTCCCCTGACATTCGGCGGCTTTTGGCCGTGGCCGATCGACGCCTTCCACGCTCAGGTTTACAGCGCCATCTTCCTCGCCGGAGCGGGCGGCACATATCTCGTCTGGAAAAGCGCGCCGCGCGAAGAGCTGCTGGTGCTCGGTCTGGCGCAGTTTCTGGTCGGCTTGTTTGCCATCCTTGGCCTTGTCATCACCGAGGCCGCAGTGCACCGGATCGACTGGACGGCGACGGGAACATTGTGCTGGCTCGCCCTTTTCGGCTGGATCGGAATCAGCGGCATCTTCAAACTCTACGCCGTCTCCCGGTACTTCAGCGCGCAATCGGCATCATAGGATGATGAGATGGCTGGATTTTCAGATGATGTCCGGTGCATCGTGCCGGGCCTATTGCCTTTGCCGGGAAAGCCATGACCAGCACGACCTCGCCATTCCCAAAGAAAATCCAGCCGCAACTCCGGGCCATTCGGCCAAGCGATGCGGAGGCGCTTTGCGCCATCTTCAACATGCCGGGCTTCCGCTGGGGCACGCTCAGGGTGCCATTCGAGATGGTGGAGCAGGTAGAACGGCGTATCACCAAGTCCGGCCAGGAAACCACCTGGATCGTTGCCGAGCTGGACGGCAAGGTCGTCGGCCATGGCAGCCTTATCGTGCAGGGTTCGCCGCGCCGTTCGCACATCGGCGAGATCAATATCGGCCTTGACGATGGCTTTGTCGGCAAGGGTATCGGCTCTGCCATACTTGGCGCGCTGCTTGACGTGGCCGACAACTGGCGCGCCCTGAAGCGAGTCGAATTGACCGTCTATGCCGACAATGAACCGGCCATCCGCCTCTACACAAGCCACGGCTTCGAGGTCGAAGGCCGGCATGTGAAGGCCGGCTTTACCGAAGGACGGTATCACGACCTTCTGAGCATGGCCCGGCTGCGGTTCTGATGACCAGGGACTTTGATCCGACCCTTAAGGCTCCGGTGGATGTTCTGGCAGTGCTGTCACTGCTCTGCCCGGAAGTCGTGCGTGACATCGAGCAGAACTGGAATGCACCGGTTTCCGAATACGCCCGCCATCTGTGGCGGCCGGTGGCAAGGCCTGCTTCGGGTCCGGCGATCGCTGCCCGTTCGATCCTGCTTGATGTACTGCATCAGCGCCTTGATTTGATCATGCAGCCTGAAGAGGTCGGCAAGGCCCTTGAAGAATTCGACCACAGACCGGTGATTCAGTCCGGCCTCCACTGCCTGCTGCTGATGGACAGGATCACCTTCGATGCCCTCCTGTTTGCCTGGCTCGGCGCGGTCGAAAACGGGCTGTCGGCGTTCGTCGGCTTCATGGGAACGACGATGACCATGGAGACAATTGGCCGGGAGGGGCCGGGATGGCTCGATGTCGGCGACGACAAGGTCAACTTGTTTGGCATGGGGCGCCACAAACTATGCCGCAAAAGCGCCTGCGCGGCCGGCCCGGTCACCCTCAACAAGCGGGCGCTCGAAGCGGTGGGCGACGAAACGGATGCCAGCCGCTGGCTGGGCACACTGCTCGCCAGCCAGGACAAGGTGTTTGGAACCGCCGCCGATGCACTGACAGACCTCAACGAGGATCTGGTCGCCGATTGGGATCGTTCCGGCATGGCTCGGCCGGTGTTCATCGATGACCGGCTCGCGGCTTCCGTCGTGGCGCGGCATCTGGACCATGACGGCAGCCTTCTTTCCAAGCTGCTCCTTGAGCCCGCAAGGCGTCAGCGTCTCGAACGTACCCTGCAAGAGACCGAATCGGGCCCATTTGGCCGATTCCTGCCCAATGCCACGGCCTATTTCTGGGGCATTCGCGAGGAGCGCGTGCGCAAGCTTGTTTTCGAGAACGGGCACCTGATCGAGCCTGAAAGGCCGAATGGTCTTTCCATCCCGTTCGAGCGGGCGCATCTCAAGCAGGCGCTGCTGGACGGCGTGCTGCTGCCGAACTTGTTCCTGACGTTCCTCGTTCTTGCCATATTGCCTCGCGTGCGGGTGGTGGGCGGGCTGAGGCAGATCGGTTATGTAGCGCTTTTCCACTCGATCCTGCTGGCTGCGCTGGATGAAACCGCGCCGGAAGAGCGCGGTCTGGCTGCCGAGTTGCAGGTTCGGGAAAATGCCTGGGGCACCCGGGTCATCGATGAAAAAATGTCGGTCCGCGAACAGGTTGCCGGCCTGCCGGCAGGGAGGCTGTTTCCTGACCTGCTCGGGCACTACCGTTCGCACACCTTTGCCGAGACGACCGACGACCTGAAACTGGTTCGTGAAAACGCCCGATGGCGCAAGATCGGCCGAGCCTTTGGCGTCTGATCCGACCGCATGCCCTCATTTGTCATTGCACTATTCCGGCCTTGCGGAGCCGTCGATCATGAGTTCGAAATCGGCATGGTTCTTGTAAGGCAAGACTTTGCGACGGTATTCCAGCGAATAGTCAGGATTGACGCGAGCAGTTCCTGCCATGCCGCCCACGCGTGCCGAGATCGCTGACCGAGAGGTCGAGCCTCGCCTTGACCTAGCGATAGGCGTCCTCGGACAGGCAGATGGCGCCGGGCGCCGCGACGCCCTCCAGACGCGAGGCGAATCTTCGTCCGCGCTGGCGACCGGCTGTATCCAACCACATCTGGAGCCAGGATTGCGACTAGTCTGCGATTCTCGCTCAAGGTCCGTCTCCTTATCTCCATGATAGCAGGAAGACGGAGGGCTAAGAGAGAACTTCGCAACGACGGCCAAGCAGCCGTCCGAATCGGCAACGCTCCGCCACCGGACCCACGGATGCCCATTTGCTGCCGCTTGCCGGTTGACGGCTATCGGTTCATCATTGTGAATACCCTGGCCGTGAAGGGCGTGGCGA
Organism: Mesorhizobium sp. LMG17149; assembly: GCF_024518695.1. Classification (NCBI taxonomy): domain Bacteria; kingdom Pseudomonadati; phylum Pseudomonadota; class Alphaproteobacteria; order Hyphomicrobiales; family Phyllobacteriaceae; genus Mesorhizobium; species Mesorhizobium sp. LMG17149. The sequence goes on along the minus strand of NZ_JANIFL010000007.1, from coordinate 148,989 downwards.
GATCACGAGTCATGGCCCCAAGAGCCGGATGATTGCAGGCCGAATCGACCTGAAATCTGAATCCATCTCTAGGTCAAAGAGACAGAGCAGGATGTGGTCCGAAAACCGCTTCACACTTTTCGGCATCATGCTCGGGTGAGGTTTCCATGGACTGCTCGGGCTGCGGTTTCGAGATTGAGGGCGGTTACGCCTTCTGTCCGAAGTGTGGCAGGCGCCAGCCTGTGCCATGCGCCAGCTGCGGCTACCCCTGCGCACCTGATTTCGAGTTCTGTCCGAAATGTGGGGCAAGCCTTGGTGCGTCCGCAAAAGCCGCCGAACGGCCTGTTCCGAAACCAAGCGGGACCATCGTGCCGCCTTCTCGAATCCTGTCGCTGCCTCCGAACATCGAAAGCTATGGGCTGCATCCCGTCTCTGACGCCGATCGCCGGACGGTAACGGTCCTGTTCGCCGACCTTTGCGGCTTCACGACACTCAGCGAACAGCTCGACCCCGAGGTGATGCAATGTTTGCAGAACGCGCTGTTCAAGGAATTGACGGCGGCCGTGCGGAACTTTGGCGGTTTCGTCGACAAATTCATCGGCGATGCGCTGCTCGCTTTGTTCGGTGCGCCGGTGGCGCATGAAGACGACCCGGAACGTGCGCTTTGCGCCGCTCTCGACATGATCGCCCGGACGGCGCGGCTCGGTGAAGGCACCCCCCACTCCGGCTCGCCTCTGTTACTCCACATCGGCATAAACACCGGTCCGGTGGTTACTGGCGGATTGGGCATCGGCACCGCCAAATCCTATTCGGTGACCGGCGACACCGTGAATACGGCGCAGCGCCTGCAATCGCTGGCCGCACCGGGTGAGGTGCTGGTAGGCGAACTCACTCACAGGCTGACCCGGCATGCCTTTTCTTACGAGTCGCTGGGCGATGTCGTGCTTCGCGGCAAGGCCGGCAGTGTGCTCGTCCATCGACTGGATGCACCGCTTGCGGCCCCGCGTGCAGCACGTGGGCTCGAGGCGCTCGGCCTCAGCGCGCCGATGATTGGTCGCGGTGCGGAGCTTCATAGAATGTTGGCGAGCCTTGACCAGGCGTGCGACGGCTCGGCCCAACTTGTCCGCCTCGTCGGAGAAGCCGGTATCGGGAAATCGCGGCTGGTGAAGGAGTTCGTCGCCCGCGTCGGCGACGAGGATCGTTTTCGCAACGTCGCCGTGCGGCAGGCCGCGTGCTCACCGCTGGGCGAACAATCATTTGGCGCCTTGGACGCAGTTGTGCGCAGCGCTGCGGGGATGATGCAGAACGAAAATGGGGATGAAATAAGGGGGAAGCTCGCAGCCTTGCTTACCGATCTCGGCCTGCAGGGCGAAGAGGCGAAGCGACTGATGCCTTTGCTTTACCATGTGCTTGGCCTTGGCGACCCCGATGCCACCTTGCAGCATGTCGAACCCGAGCAGCTGCGGCGGCAAATTCTTTACGCAGTCCGCACAATCATCGAGCGGCGGCTTGCGTTGTCGCCGCTGTTGATTGTCGTGGAAGACCTGCACTGGGCCGACGCCGCGTCACTTGAGGCACTGCGTTTCGTGATGGACAGGTTGGAACGCACACGGTTGATGTTGCTGGTCACCCATCGTCCAGCGCCGGACAATGACCAGCTCGATTCAAATCGGGTCAGTCACACGGCGCTCAGGCTTTCGCCGCTCAACAATGATGACGGACGCAGTCTGCTGGCGGCGCTTTTTGGCGAGGGCTGGGTAAACTCCGCAGGAGGGCTTCTCGGCCAGATCCTCGATCGCTCGGGCGGCAACCCGCTTTTTTTAGAGGAGATCGTTCGCGGCCTTATCGATCGCGGTGTATTGATGCGCGAGGGCCAGCAATGGCGGACTGTGGCAGGCGAAGTCGCAACCGGCATTCCCGCCACGATCCAGGCAATGTTGCTTGCTCGGGTCGACCGGTTGCCCCAAGAGGTGCGCCGGTTGGCCCAGGAAGCCGCGGTAATTGGCCCGCGCTTCGATGCCACCCTTCTGAAAACCGTTACATCCGACCCCGGCCGGCTAGAAGCCGGCTGCGAACTGCTTTGCGATGCGGAAATCATCGAGGAAGTTGCCGGATCTGGTTCGGGCTCGTCGCAAAGCTACCGCTTTACGCAAACATTGCTGCAGGACGTGATCTACCAGAATCTGCTCCTGCAACGCCGGACCGACATCCACGGACGGGTCGGTGCTGCCTTGGAGCAACTGTGCGGCGACAAGCCGGAACGGCTCGAGGATTTGGCCGTGCTCGGTCATCATTTCGCACAGAGCGCCGAGCGGGAGAGGGGCGCGCATTACCTGCAGGCGGCGGGTGATCGCGCTCGCATGATATACGCCAACGATGACGCCCTTCGTTTCTATGAGCGAGCACTGACCGCATTGGGTGCGATCGGGCAAACACCGCTCAAACTGGCAATTGCAGAGCGCATTGCCGATCTGAGCGGCCCGGCAGGCCGCCGCCAGGTCGCGCACCACCACTACGAGGCGGTGTTGCTGGCATACCGCCAGTTGGCAGATCGTGTCGCTTCGGCGCGAGTTTTGCGTAAGGTCGGTCGGCTGCTCTGGGACGTCGGCAAGCGGGACAGCGCAGAATCCCGCTATGCTGAAGCGGCAGCGCTCCTCGATGGAGCGGATGCCCCGATCGAGCAGGCGCATCTCTGGCAAGAACGTGGCCGACAGGCGTTCCGGAGCGGAGATCACTCCCTCGCGGCAAAATGGGCGGACGCGGCGCTGGATTGCGTACGCACTTTGACGACGGAGCATGTTTCCGACGTAGGACGCGATGCCACTCTTGTGACCGCCGAGGCACTTAATACCAAGGCTGTTGCGCTGGCTCGCCTCGGACGAAACCGTGAAGCCGTTGGCCAGGTCGAGCGCAGCATTGAATTGGCCGAAGCCGCCGGTCTGCTGGGTGCGGCCTGCCGCGGCTACACCAATCTCGGCGTGCTTTACACGACTATCGATCCGGCAAAGGCAATGGAGGTCTGTCGGCGCGGTCTGGACGTGGCGCGCCATATTGGTGATCTGGGTTTCCAGGCCCGCCTCCTCGCCAATCTGGCGGTCGCTTGTTGTACTTTCACGGATCGCTGTCCAACGGAGGGCGTGCCTGCCGCCGAGAAGGCTATCGAGATCGACCGGGCGCTCGACCAGCGCGAGCACCTGCCGGTGCCGTTGATCGTGCTTGGGCAGATCCACCAGTGCAACGGCCGTCCTGAACTGGCGGTTGGCCTGTTCCACGAAGCACTGGACGTCGCCCGCGAAATGGGCGAGCCCCAACTGCTCTTTCCGTGCTATGATGGTCTCGCAACGCTTAATCTGGACCTCGACAATCTGGCCGAGGCCGAACGCTACTTTTCCCTGGCGCAGGGTATATGCGCCCAGCACGGGCTCGACCCGGAAGCGCTTGTGGTGCTGCCTTTTCTCGACTAGCCGGGGTTAGGGGTTGGAAATGTCCGCGCCTAGTGACTTGGTACCGCTTCAACCGGGCGACCGTGCGCCGAACCTGGTGCTTGACGCCATTACCCAGGAAGGCAAGATCGCGCTCGACGACTTTCGCGGGCAAAAACCAGTGCTGGTCGGCCTGTTTCGAGGTCTGCATTGTGCCTTCTGCCGGCGCCACATCGCCGCCCAGGCGCGGCTTGATCCGGAGCTGCGCGAAAGGGGCGTGGAGAGCCTGACGGTGGTCAACACGCCGATCGAACGGGCGCGTCTCTATTTCCGCTACCACCCGATGCCGAACCTGCTTGCGGCCTCCGACCCTGAACGCGCTTCACATCGTGCTTTTGGACTACCCAATCTCGAATTCACCCAAAACGAGACGAACTGGCCGTACAAGGTCTCGATGGCAGCAGCAAAGGATATGCGGGTCGACATACCAGGCGAGTTGCCCGGTCCCATGAATCCTTTTGCAGCGAGCGAAATCCTCGATAGGAAGGACCCTTACGAAGTGACCGAAGCCGACGAACAGATGATCGCAACAGGACACGGACAATTGGTCGGTCAATTCCTGCTGGACAGGCAGGGAATTGTCCGCTGGAGTTTCACGGAGGTTCCGGAGGGGGGGCGATACATGTTTGGGGCGCCCAACCCGAAGGAACTGATGTCAGCTGTGTCGCAAGTCGCCCAATGAGGTCCCGTTGGGTCAAATCTTCACGTTAATAATTTGCGGCATGAGATTCAGTGCGCTCCAGCGTCGGCGAGCGACAATCAGGCTGGGAGCCGCCACATTCGTACACGACCTGCACCACGCAATTCCGTTTCCTCAAGTGGATCGCAAGCAAATTTTGGTCCCAGCAGTTGGCGCGTTGCATCGGAAATACGGATTTCACTGGGCTCCGCGGACGTTTGAATACGCGAGGCGAGATTAACGGTCTCGCCCCACAAGTCATAGGCGAACCGTCTTTTGCCTATGACGCCAGCGACGATCGGTCCCGAGTGAATTCCAATTCTCAGTCTTATCGGTTCTCCTGCGAAGCTCTCGCGTTTGACCGCCTTGCGCAGTTCAACTGCGTAGTGCGCCAGGGCTTGTGCATGATCGGATCGCGCGGTGGGCAGGCCCGCGACCACCATCACACAATCGCCGATTGTCTTGATCTTTTCGCAGCCGTGTCGTTCCGCGAGTCGATCCGCCGCCTTGAAGAAGTAATTCAAGATAGCGAGCGTCGTCACCGCTCCGACGCTGCGCGCTCTTTCCGTAAAACCGACGATGTCGGCAAAAAGCACACTCACCTCTGCGTGGTTGTCTGCAATTTTCTTGTGCGCTTTCAACCGCTCCGCGATCGATGCCGGAAGAATGTTGAGGAGCAGGGCTTCGGCGCGCTGGTATTCACGCGACAATCCCTCCTGACTCTTCCTCAACGCCTCATTGGCCGAATGTAACTTCTCGTTGAGTTGGCGCTCCCTCTCTTGCAGAAGAGTCATTTCATAAGCCTTCTGTTGAAGCCGCTGCTTGTTGTCGCGTTCGGCAGTGGCATCAAGAAAGAGCAGCCACACGCGGTCATCATCAGCAAAAAGATGAAGGTCCGCGACACGCCCGCTGGGCAGTTCGACCATAGGCATATGAAATGGAAGCTCCGGGCAAGGCAGCAAACCTTCCATGAATTCAAGCTGATCGGCAACAGGCTTACCGATGCGAAGGGATGAGAGCCCGTAATGTTCAACGTTACCGCCCTTCGCCGCTGTCCGCAGCTGGGCGTCAATTTTCACATACGCAATAGCACGCTCGTTGTAGAAGAAATCGTAAATCCAGTTTCCGATCTCTCTTGGCAATCTTTGCATGGTCTATTTGGTGACCATCGAAGCGAGTTTTAGAAACGCATCATCGACATGCTCACCCGAGAGCGCACTTGTCAGATAGACCTGCCATCCACGTTGCCTCAGTTCGTCGATTTCTCTATCCGGTATTACCCACCGATCGGCCAGATCTGATTTGTTGAAAAGCAATACGAACGGCATAGCACCGAATTCAGCCTCGACCCGCTCGCGCAGCGTGAGCGCGGCGGTAAGGGTAGCGGCGCGGGTTCCATCGACGACAAGCACGAGGCCTGTCGCACCTCGCACATGGCTGACGCGGAATGAGCCGATATCATCTTCGCCGGCCAAATCCCATAAAATCAGATCCACTGTTTTGTCCGGGAGTGCGACACTCTTTTTGTCGATCTTCACTCCCACCGTGGTCAAGTAGGTTTCTGAAAAGATGCTTTTCACAAACCTGCGGACCAGGCTCGTCTTTCCGACAGAGAACCCGCCCAGCATACAGATCTTTTTTTGCAACATCTTGGGCTCCGCCCTAGTCCAGGTTTACCGTAACCGAAACCCGGCGATTGGTGGAGCTACCAGCCTGACTATTTTCAGGCACCGCCGGTTCAAAGGTACCCGCACCCCGAACCAGCAGCAGTTCCGGAGCGACGCCGCGCTTTTTGAGAAGCGCACGAACTGTCTCGGCACGGGCGGCGCTGATCGACGCGTTGGCCGTCTCACGGCCCGTGGTGTCCGAATGGCCGGTCAACATGAACCGCGCAGTTACGCCTGACTTGCGGGCACTTTGGGCGAATTCCTTTATTTGATCCGCCAATCTGTCGAGAACCGGCGTCTGCTCTGGTCCCGGCACAACTTTGCCGGAAGAGAAGAAAATATCGGTCGTCTGGATGGCCTCTCTCAAATGATTGAGCTCTGCAAGGTCCAGTTCACGCAGCTGCGAGACATCCAGAACCACTCCGTCCGCCGAAAGTTGTTCAGCGGCGGCCTGCGCCCGGTTGATCCAGGCGGCAGGAGCCTCGCCCACGACAACGATGCGACCCTGGATGATCGAAAGTCGGACCGATTTCGGCGGCGTCAGCGACGCCGTCAGCCGCTTCACCACAAACTTCGGATCAAGGCTCTGGTAGAATTGCCACTGTGAATGAACGCGGGCAGGATCGACCTCCGTTCCGGACAGCAGAGCTTGCGGGTCGGCGGCAAGCGGGTCTCGCAGGCCGGAAATATAGAAATGTCCACCCCTGGCCGATTGTTGGGCGACGACAATTCCCGGTTGGGCCTCAAGTCGCGACACATAATACTGCCAGTGCTCCGCCGCGCGTGCTTCGGGGCTCACATCACGAACCTTGGAGATGTCGAATTCCGGTCCGCCTGCCGAAAGCTGTCGGGCCGCTGCGCGCGCCCGATCTATCCAGGTGTCGGGAGCCTCGCCCTCGGCAATGATGCGATCATTGACGATCGAAAGTCGTACTGTATCTGGCGGATACAGCGACGCCGTCAGCCGTTTCAACACGAACTCCGGCTCAAGGCTCTGATAGAATTGCCATTGTGAATGAACCCGGGCGGGATCGACCTGCGTTCCAGACAACAGCGACTGAGGGTCGTCGGCAAGCGGGTCTCTCAGGCCGGCAATATAGAATTGGCCGTCGCGTATCTTTTGTTGTGCAACGATGATGCCCGGCTGGGCCTCCAGTCGCGACACATAGGCCTGCCAGCGCTTCGCCTCGAGTACTTCGGGGCTTACGTCACGAACCTTGGAGATGTCGAATTCCGGTCCGCCTGCCGAAAGCTGTCGGGCCGCTGCACGCGCCCGATCTATCCAGGTGTCGGGGGCCTCACCCTCGGCAACGATGCGCTCATTGTCGATTGATAGTCGTACTGAATCCGGCGGAGCCAGCGACGCCGTCAGCCGTTTCAGCACGAACTCCGGTTCAAGGCTCTGATAGAATTGCCACTGCGAATGCACCCGTGCGGGATCGACCTGCGTTCCAGACAACAGCGACTGCGGGTCGGCGGCAAGCGGGTCTCTCAGGCCGGCAATATAGAATTGGCCATCGCGCGCCTGTTGTTCGGCAACGATGATGCCCGGCTGGGCCTCCAGCCGCGTCACGTAAGCCTGCCAGCGCGATACATAAGCTTGCCAGCGCTGCGCTGATTGCCAGGAAAGAAAGTACCAACCGCCTGCCAGATTCAAAAGCAGCAGGGCAACGGCCGCCACCAGCCACGGAAATCCCTCATTTGATTCCTCCTGCTTGAGCTCGACGCAGGTCTGCAACTGCGCCTCTACGCTGGCCAACTGCGAACCGTCGCCGTCAAACTGCTCTAAAGCCTGTGAGGATTCCTCATGGATGCGAAGCAATACATCGCGAACTATTTCATGCAATCCCTCTGGCGGATTTCCCCGGATCACCGAAACCAGGGTCGCAAACGGTCCAACTTCTGACCAGAGACGAAGGTCGCCAAAACGAATTGTGTCCAGGCCGCTCTGCTCTTTCTCGTTAAACGAGTCCTTCACAAAATCCTGAATTGCACTAAGCATCGAAGAGATGAGCTGAGGATCTTCGCTCGTTGCATTATCGGCGGTTACATGCGCTATCAAAAGACCGGAATTGCGGTGAATGAGAAAGGCATGCTCTATACGATAAACAAGAGAGTGTTTAAGAACAACTTCCGAAAAGCTTGCTCCTGTCCTCCAAGATTCAAGTCTCCACTTTAGCCCATGCCAGGTAAATATATGTCTTAGAGTTTCGTTCAGCGACTGAAAGGTCTGGTCGATCTTTTCCCCGATCGACTTGCGAATTGCCGGCAGAAACACCGGGTATAATATATCCGTTAGTGTGCGCGGGCTCTTCTGGATTGACCGTTGCACAGCCCTTTCGACAGCAGGCGCAAGCGCCTCGCCGAGCTGCGCATGAGGCGCTCGCGCGGCCGCACTGGGAAGAATGTCGCCCACTGCTGCCGCAAGCTGCTCGGGTTCGTCCAGCAGATGCGTAACTCGTGAAAGCTCCGAAATTTCGCGGCTGACCAGCAACTGGCGCAGCGTTTCCATGCGAGGATCGGCGGTTGGGACTCCGTCGAAACGCGCACGATAGTCCGGATCAACGTTCCGGGCAATTTCGACCAAAAGACGAGCCAGAGCCTCGCGATCAATTTCTGTATCGTTCGAGGCTGTTCTTTGTGGAAGACTGATTGGGTCGACGGTTGACGTCAAGGTCCCATCAACTCACTTTCCAGCTACGATCCGAGTTGCCCTTGCTGCCGACGGGATCCTGATTCAGACATTTCGCAACCTCTACAAACAGGCCAGCCAAAAGATTTCGGTCGGTCTTAACGTTGCTGAGATCGGCAAACATTTTCTCAATCAGCATCTGAACGCCTTCATTCTTCTGCTTGATTTCCTCACGCAGCAAATGATCGTTTCGATTTATCCGGTCCGAAACGTCCCGCTCAAGCGCGCTCAATTGATCCGACAACGCACGCACCTGCTTTTCAAGTGCCTGGTTTTGCTCGCGAAGATTCCGGTCAATCTCCTTGTCGGCATCGGCTCGTGAGTCTTTTTCGTTCCGCAATTGCGCCGCGAGCGAATCGATCTGCTTCTTTGCATTTGACTCGTACATCTCAAGATTGCGCTTGGCTTCGGATTCGACATCCTTGAAGCGTTGCAACACCCGTTCTTCAAGCTTGGAAAAACGGCGGTCATAGTCCTGCATCTGGTTGCCGAACAGCAGATCGCGTATCTTGTCGACACCTACGGCGTCGCCGGCGCCCCCGTTTTCGCGAACCTGGGCCGCCATGAAGTTCAGCCCGCTTCCGTCTGCATTACCAATCAAATTTGCGTCCGCCTTGTTTGCGGAGGAAACGGCACTCGAAGTACTCGAAGATTCCTTGGCCATCCTTATACCCCTCTATTTGAACACCTGCCACAGTGCAGAGACCCATAAACAGATGAAGATGCCAGCAAAATCCGCGACCTGCAAGCCGGAATCTTCTTGGCGCAAGCCAATTTGGGTGCTCTTTTTACACCTCTTGCACTGGCAGAAAAAGCACCAGTACCGCTAGGTGTTGCTCTCACCCCTCTCTGTGATAGCAACCATAGCCATTTAACCTAATTGGCTATCGGGCGAAATCTACTATGAAGCCGAGTGATACAATGGGATTATGTATATCTATTTAGGCAGATTTAAGTAACAAGTTTTTATTAGAAATTGCTAAAATAGCTATTCCAGCGGGCAGCATATTGCCTCTCGCTCCGCTATATACTGCCACCATCAGCTTCCGGCGCGAGCTCAACAGTAGAAGGAGCATCTTCTTTTCACACGAGGAATCGCCGATCGAGAATGCAGCCCGGAATCGCGGTGTTTCGGTCGATAGGAGAGAGCAATAGGCCCCAATAGCTGGCAGTCATTCAACCAAAGCTTCAGTGGGCTTGCATTGTTGCGTCGTCGATTGCAAAGGACGCCAGTTTGCCATAGCCAAGTGCCAGGGACCGCAGCTTGTGGTCATGGTGCCGATTTCAGGGATCGACATGAGTATGCGGCATGCTTGGTTTTGACGTGCATCTGCGACAGCCGGCGCCCGATCTCGGCGGCACGGATGAAATGCTGCGCCAGGCTTCTATCGTCGCTAGCAGGACAGGAGCAAGCTCGCCCTGCAGCCAAATGGCGGCGCGACGGCTCGGAAGAGTTCACGGGAGACTGTTTGGACGCAGCATCATCGATGACCGTTTCCTTTGGCGGGAAATCGCCGGCTATGTCTTGGGACTCTTGTACCTTCGAACCAGGCGTGGGTAAGACGGCATGGCGCATAATCCATTGGTTTCAATCGTGGTTCCTGCGCACAACGCAGAGGTAACGCTGGCGCGCGCACTCGATTGCCTCCTCGATCAGGAAATCGTGGATTGGGAGGCGATCATCGTCGACGACGCCTCCACGGACCGCACCCCCGCGATCATTGCCGGTTATGTGGAGCAAGATGCCCGATTTCGGACGTTGAGTTCTTGCGCGCATGGCCCCGCCGGCGCGCGCAATAGCGGGATTTCGGCGGCGCGCGGCCACTGGCTCATGTTTCTGGATGCACACGATTGGGTAGACGCCAGCTTCCTCGCGAAAATGCTAGCCGCACTGGAGGCCGCGCCCGATTCAGTGGCCGCCTATTGCGGCTCTCAGTGCGTGATGCCCGATGGCGAACTTATTCCGTTGAGCATCTCGTCAGAGGTTGCGATCCAGCCCTTTGAAACATTTGCCCGCCGGTGTGCCATCGCCACTCACGCGCTGCTGGTCGACCGGGAGACAATCGTCGAGTTAGGCGGTTTCGATGTGTCGCTGCGCACATGCGACGACTGGGATCTGTGGCAGCGCCTCGCCCGTCTCGGCAGAAATTGGGTAATGGTCGACGAGCCGCTCGCCTTTTACCGGGCTAGCTCCAACTCGCTCACCCGCAATTCATCTCAGATGCTGGCCGACGCGGAAATCGTGATCGCCCGTGGCTTCTCTGCCGACTCCAGAGTCAAACACCCGGTGACTATCCACTCCAACGGAGCGAACTCGGCGGATGGCCGCACCGCTTCCGAAGCACTCGCGTGGTTCGCATTGTGGAACGCCGCGTCGGATTGCGGCGGCGGCTCGGGCTCGATCAACCCGCAGTCACTGCGCGCGCTTCCGGCCGGACGCAAGTGGGCGAGTGAGATCGCCAAGGTAGCCGTCAACGGCCTTGCGGTGGGAAGCCTGTCTGTGCCGGCGCAACTGGCTGCCAGGTGGGGAAGGTTCGGCCGCGCCATCACCGAGTTGATTACCGAACTCGGCAAGGTCTGGGCCAATCCCGCGGCGGCTCGCCGCATCCAGTACCAGCTTGAGCAAATGCTTCTCGACGCCGACGATCTTGGCGCGCCGCGCAGGCTGGCGCGAACACTTGGAATCCGCGTCGACGCTCGAAATCCGACCTCGACCGAACTGCCGGAAGGAATCGACCAAATCTATGCCTACCTGATGATGGATGGCCACATCGAGGCCGTCGTACAATTCGGCGTGCTCGGGACAGTGACAAGGGATCATTGGATTGAACTGATCCGGTATTTCGCACCGCAAAAGGAGGCTGGCGCCAACACTCCGAACACGCTTCCAGCCGGGGCATTGTCAGGCACAGCCGAACGCGGGCCTGATCCGGACAGCCACTTCGGCAAACTCGCGCGATTGGCTGCGCAAGCGCGGGAATTGGTCCGGTCGAGCGCCGAACCAGCGGAGCCTCCCGCGGCGCCGCGCCGCGCACGGCACAGGCACGACAAGGATCGCACGTCGTTCTGGAATGGCTATTTCGCGACCGAGGATCCCTGGAACTACGGTTCGTCCTATGAGCAGGAAAAATATGAGCGGCAGCTCGAGATTCTGCCTGCGGGTCCCATCGGACGGGCGCTTGAGCTGGCCTGCGCGGAGGGCCACTTCACGCGGCAGCTGGCGCCGCGAGTGGGCCATCTGACCGCAACCGACATCTCCGCCATAGCCGTCGGACGGGCCCGCGCGCGATGCAGCGATCAGCCGAATATTGAATTCGGCGTACTGGATTTCTCCGCCGACACGCTGCCGGGTGAGATGGATCTGATCTTCTGTTCGGAAGTGCTCTACTATCTGGATGATCTCGCCGAGTTGCGGCGCATTGCCAAAAAATTCGCAGAGGCGTTGGCGCCTGGCGGCAGTTTCATCAGCGCCCACGCATTCGTGCTGCGTGACAATGTTGAAAGGACGGGCTTCGACTGGAACACATTCGGGGCACAAGCGATCTCAGAGGCGCTCGCAGCGACCGAAGGTCTCGTCCTCGAGCAGTCGATCCAGACCGAGCTCTATCGCATAGACCGATTCCGCCGCCTGTCACCGGACGATGTGGTGACGGAACCGAGGATTGATCATGCGCCGATCCGCGCGCCTATCGGACTCGGGGTCGCCCGAAATATCGTCTGGGGCGGGGCGCGGGCCTTGCGCCGCGACGTCGCGCGCAGCGAGCGGCGGCCACGTATCCCTGTCCTCATGTACCACAGCGTCGCCGAAGAAGGTCCGGCCGCCCTCGCCCGTTTTCGGCTAACGCCCGCCGCATTCGCCAGCCAGATGGCATGGCTGCGCGCCAATGGCTTTCACGCAACCACATCCGAGCAACTGGAACGGTCCATCGCCAACCGTCAGCCTTTCGCTGGCCGCCCAGTGCTCATCACCTTCGATGACGGCTTCCAGAATTTTGCCGACCATGCCTGGCCAACCTTGCGCGCGAACGACCTGACCGCGGAAGTGTTCCTGGTGACTGACCTGGTGGGTGAAAGCGCGCAGTGGGATTCCGTAAACGGTCCGCCGACGCAGCTTATGGATGCCGGGACGGTGCGGCGGCTCGCCGCCGAAGGTGCGTTCTTCGGAAGCCATCTCGCGACGCATCGCGCGATCGATGGTCTGTCGAGTTCTGACTTGGCCGCCGAACTGCTGCGCTCTCGTATGTTCATCGAACGTTGGACCGGTCGGCCAATCTCGGCGTTCGCGGCACCCTTCTCTGTCACCGACCGACGGCTCGGCAGACTGGCCAAGGAGTCCGGCTATCGGATCGGCTTCGGCAGCAGACACGGGCCGGCGGACCTTAATTGCGATCCCATCGACCTCCCACGCATCGAGATTCGCGGGGATCGCTCGCTCGACGAGTTTGTCGCCACCGTCGAGGCCATGCTCGATTAAACGGTGAATTTGTCACGGTCATCGGTCCCGCTCACGTGCGCAAGATCGACGAAACGCTCCGCACTCGCCAGACTGCCGCGATCGCTCGATGTCACCCCGAGATCGGAATGACCTGCCCCGGCGGCTGAGTAAACATTGCCAAAATACCCGGCGCATCAGCATATTCAAGCGTGGCATGCGTGGCACCTATCAGCCCTGCGCAGAAAGCATCTGCACCGCTACCTCTCCGAGTATGGCTTCCGCCATAATTCACGCGCAGCCCCTGGCATGAACGACGATGCGTGGGCCGGTCGCAGCCTTGATGGTATCGTCGGCAAACGCTCGGGTTACTTCATACGGAAGCGACGCCGCTTAAGCCGACCCAGTGCAGGCTAACTGTATTCGGTAGCCGCTTTTCCCGAGCAGATGGATTTCAGATTACGAGCAAATAAGTAAACGTCTCCGAAGTAGTTCGGATACATTTCAGCAAGCTTTTCTTTCTTATCCACCTCGACCAAGACAGCCTTCACCTCACTGCCCCTTAGCTCGATTTTTTGTTCGATCCCTTTCAATTTTCGCGCGCCGGATATAATTGACCTGAAATGATCGATAGTCAGTATATTATCTTTCCCATATTGAAGCAAATAGTATCTAGTTTTTTCCGATTGCTTTATAAAATTCTCATGGCATCTGGTAGTATTCTTGATTTTTTTTAGTATGCCGATCGCATCTATACGCTTGTTGAGATCCCGCAATTCTCGAACCCGGTCATTGTGATCCGGAATACTTACATGAACGGGGCACTGCTCAACGTGCGCGAATTCCGCCGACATAAGCTGGAAAAGGCGAAGCCAATCTTGGTCGCCCTCTCCGTGCTTCAAATCCTGGCCCCGGAATAGCCCGACAGCCTCAACCGCAGTTGCCCATGAGTGCTGAAGCTTGGTACGAACTTGCAACTCGATGCGTCGTCCGTCGAAAGCCTCGGTGTCGGCATCTCGGGATCGGTATTTGAAAACAACATGGTGACTTCGATACCCGTCCGGCTTCGGCTCATCGATATAGTTAAACTCCCTAGAGTGGATCTCATGGGGGAACTTGTCTCGCATCGATGCGAGAAGCGAGCGAACACCTTTGATATCGGCCATGATCGCCCGGCAACCGCCGATGTCGTTCATGGTGTCCAAATTGGTGGTGGACTCTCGAAGCTTCCGACGAATGGATGCCATGCGCTTTGGCCGGGATGCCATGTCGCCCTCCAGTCGCAGGGCTCTTATGTGATGACGGACAGAGAACCGAACGCTGCGCATCGGCAGAAAGTGCGAGTCGCGCCAGCTATTGGCTATTGAGAAGATTTCGAGTGCGTCCACATACTGGCCGACAGTGATGTCTCGTCCGAACTGAATAGGTTTTGCCAGCCGGTCGCCTGCCTTGCGAACGGCTTTCATGCTGTAGGCAAGGCGCGGGTACTCAGTCATTGGAGCCAAGAAGTCATGGTAGCCCGCCTCATTCTGGACTGGCGGGACTATCGCAGGGGAATCAGATCCCAAGAGTCATATCCGTTTGGGTAAGCGAAGTACCATAGCGCGCGACATCGGATCTCCGCGAGCGAGATACCGTCTCGGCCGTATCTGCCTAGATCGCGCCCCTGGACATGACGCGGACTTACATGCCGCCACGCTCAGGCGGCTTTCCACTACAGGCATCGCCGCCGCCGACACCGAACCATCGCCACCGCACACGACCACAAGGTCGGCCATTTGGCGCAGGCGAACTATGTCACTGGCAATCTCCGGCAAGACCTCGAACGGGGCGGATTTCAGATCGTCCTTCGGCGCGCCGCTTTGATGCTCCGGAACGTCGCCGACGTCCCGCTGGAGCCTGCGACAGAAGATGCGCTCAAGCCCATTGCCGGAGAGATTTAAATCGGCAGGGCCAGATCGGCCTGGCTCCTGTAAAATCTGGAGCCGAGTCGCAATTGGCCGGAACCAAACAGAACAGCCGTAATTATCAGCCGAGGGACCGCAACCGCATAGGAAGCGGAACGATGGCTGAAATTCTTGATTTCGAACTTGGCAGTTCAAGATTGCGCGTCAAACGCGCCGAGAAATCGTTGAAGCGCGCAGAGGAAGAAACGGACAGGAAAAATGGCGTGGTGAATATCGCCCTGTGCTGCAGGATCCGGGCAGCTCAACAGCGCGTGACGGAGGCCCCGGGAGCGCCAGACCAATATCTATACGTGGGCGGCCTCCAAATCACCCCGAATGGACATGAAATGGCGAGGAGTTGCCGTCATGACAATACTGTTTGAGCCGCTGGACTCGGATTACCACAAGCGCAGCGTGCTTTATCACGCCACGCGGTTGTCGATGCTCCACGATCGAATGCTGATGCGTTTCAACAAGGTTGACGAAGCGGCCGACAAGGTTGAAGCCGCAGCGGCCGTGCTGGTCGATGTCACCCACGGCTCTGCCGTCGATGCGTTCCAAGACGCGGTGTTCCGGAATTCGTCGGCAGATTTCCTTCAGATGGAAACAGGCCAGACCCTTGGGCTCTGAACTGCGATGAATGACGCCAGTGTTTGGGCAGCTAGGGTCGCCTGCGCCCGCTTGGGCGTCTCGGAGCATCAATGTAGCTTTCTGCATTATTTGGATCGGCGAGCGGTCCAGACGGTCTTTCCCGCATTTCGAGGCAGCGGCCGCGAATGCGGCATCATAGTGAATACCGATTTCCATTCTCGTCGGCCTTTGGTGGCCCGAGAGGAAACCGAAGGGAACTGATTGCGGCGCGACCGCCTACGTCATCGAAACGCTCGACTGGTTCCGGCGCAGCTTCGCGTAGTCCGCATCACCCGCCCCAAATCGACTTCTGCGAGACGGTGGTGCAACCGTCAACCCGGAGCGACCCCCATCGCCGGCGCCCGCTAACGCCGGCGTTGCTGGCGCAAGTTCGCCGCCCTTTCGGACGCCTTAATTGTGGTTTGAGTGCGCCGTCGAAAACAGTCTCAAGTTCCCCACCGACGGCCTGACGGACGCGTCGGCCCCCCCGCATTTACTCTTTGGTAACCCTCCGAAGTCGGAAGACAAAACGTATCGGCTCCTTTTGCCTTCCATCGTGTTAGGGCTTGGAACAAACCAACGGAGCTGTGAGTAAAATGGCCACCGTAACCAACGCCAAGGGTGTTCCGCTCCCCTATAGTGGGTCCTCCGCAAAGTGGTACTCGGCAACGAATTCGGGCCCGGCCCTCTACGGCAGCATCTATAACGATTCGCTGTATGGCGACGGCAGCGTCAGCGTCACGATGTATGGCGGCAAGGGCGACGATATTTACTACCTGTACTCCGCGAAAAACAAAGCGGTGGAGCTGCCCAACGAGGGCATCGATACGATCTCGACCTGGATGAGCTACAGGCTGCCGGCGAATTTTGAGAATCTGACGGTCACGGGCGATAAACAATATGCCTTCGGAAACGCTCTGAACAATATCATCGTCGGCGGTTCCGGCCAGCAGACGCTCGACGGCTTGAAAGGCGACGATGTTCTCAAGGGTGGCTACGGCGCTGACATTTTTGTCGTCAAACCGGGCAATGGCAGCGACCTCATTCTCGACTTCGGCGCCGACGATATTGTGCGCGTCGAAGGCTACGGCTTCACCTCCTTCGACCAGGTGCACGCCAACATGGTGCAGTCGGGATCGAACGTCCGACTCACCCTGTCGCCAACCGAGTTTCTCGTCTTCGCCAACAAGACCATCGACCAGTTCAGCGCCAACCAGTTCGATCTCGCCCTGGACAAGTCGCATCTGACGCTCACCTTCTCGGACGAGTTCAATACTTTGAACCTGCACAGCGGTTCTAGCGGGACCTGGGACACGAACTTCTGGTGGGGTGCTCCGAACGGCAGCTCGCTCACCACCAACAGTGAGCTTCAGTGGTATATCGACACCAGCTACGCCCCCACGAGTTCGGTCAACCCGTTCAGCGTCCAGGACGGTGTTCTCACCATTACGGCCGCCCGGGCTCCCGACGCGATCAAGCCCTACATAAACAACTATGATTACACGTCAGGTCTGTTGACGACCTACCATTCCTTCGCACAGACCTACGGTTATTTCGAAATTCGAGCCGACATGCCCGAAAAGCAGGGTGCATGGCCGGCCTTCTGGCTTCTTCCGGCGGATGGCTCCTGGCCGCCGGAACTGGACGCAGTGGAGATGGTCGGCCAGGATCCCAACAAGCTCACCCTGACCAGCCACTCGAACGCGACGGGGTCGCATACGAAAGTGACATCGACCGTATATGCAGCGGATACCGAAGGGTTCCACAAATATGGGGTGCTTTGGACCCCGAGCGAGCTGGTCTGGTATTTCGACGATGTCGAAGTTGCCCGCGCACCAACGCCTGCCGACATGCACAAGCCAATGTATATGCTGGTCAACCAGGCTGTCGGCGGCATGGCGGGAGCGCCCGCCGACGGGCTTGCCACCCCTTCTGAAATGCACGTCGACTATGTCCATGCCTACGCGCTGAATGATTGGTTCATCTAGGTGCCATGCTGGAAGATGGAGTGAAACCGACACCCTTCGCCAACCGGTCTTGGACGCGTTCATTGCCGCTTGCGCCCGCGCTGGACCCGAGGTGAAGGAAGATGTCTCACATCCACCCATCTGAGCCGCCGCGAACGACGCTCACGGCGATATTCGCTTCCTTTCGCCGGGCATTCGCCGGCATCGCCTTGATGAGCGGGGTCGTCAACGTCCTGGCGCTGACCGGCTCGTTCTTCATGCTGCAGGTCTACGATCGCGTCATTCCCGGCCGCAGCGTGCCGACGTTGGTCGGCCTTTGCGTGTTTGCGGGCACGCTGTTCGTCTTTCAGGGCGTCCTCGAACTGATCCGATCGCGGCTGCTGGTGCGTATCGGCATGGCGCTCGATGCGAGGCTCAGCGGGCAGGTGTACATCGCACTGATGCGTCTGCCGTTGCGCACGAAGCTCACCGGCGATGGCTTGCAATCATTGCGGGACCTCGATCAGGTCCGGTCGTTCCTGTCGAGCGCTGGGCCGACCGCGCTGTTCGACCTGCCTTGGATGCCGCTTTACCTCGCAATCTGTTTCCTGTTCCATTTCTGGATCGGCATGACCGCGCTGCTCGGCGCCGTCATTCTGTTTGGCCTGACCTTGCTTGCGGAGGTGCGCACCAGGCAGCCCGCGAAACGTGCCAACACACAGGCCGCTGCGCGCAACACGCTGGCGGAGGCGACGCGCCGCAATGTCGAGGTGCTTCAGGCAATGGGTTTTGGCCCACGCATCGCCGAGCGCTGGTCAGGCATCAACGCCGACTATCTCAGCACCAATGCCAAGGCGAGCGATTTGGCGGGGACGCTCGGAACGACATCGAAAGTCGTGCGCATGATGCTTCAATCCGGCATCCTGGCGATTGGCGCCTGGCTCGTCATCCATCAGGAGGCGACGGGCGGCATCATGATCGCCAGTTCGATCATGATGAGCCGGGCGCTGGCGCCGATCGAACTCGCGATCGCGCATTGGAAGAGCTTTGTCAGCGCCCGACAGGCCTGGGCGCGCCTGACTCAGCTTCTGGGGCTGCTGCCCGAGGCAGCAACAAGTGTCTCGCTTCCGCCACCGTCGTTTCGCCTCTCGGTAGAGGGCATCAGTGTGGCGCCGCCGGGCGAGCGTCGCCTTGTCGTCCAGGATGCGGGCTTCGTGCTGCAGAAGGGCGCCGGCCTCGGCATCATTGGTCCGAGCGCTTCGGGGAAATCCTCGCTCGTCAGAGCGATCGCCGGTGTCTGGCTGCCAGTGCTCGGTACCGTCAGGCTCGACGGTGCGACGCTCGACCAGTGGTCGTCGGAAGAACTCGGCAAGCATGTCGGTTATCTGCCGCAGGATGTCGAGTTGTTCGATGGCACCATTGCCGAGAACATAGCTCGCTTCGAACCCCAGCCCCCCTCGGACAAGATACTGGCCGCCGCGCGCGCCGCCGGTGTTCATGATCTGGTGGTTCACCTGCCTGAAGGTTATGAAACGCGTATCGGCGAGGCCGGGTCGGCGCTTTCGGCGGGCCAGCGACAGAGGGTCGCCTTGGCGCGTGCCCTCTATGGCGATCCGTTTCTTGTCATACTCGACGAGCCGAATTCCAATCTCGATGCCGACGGCGAAGCCGCCTTGACGGCGGCGATCCAGGGCGTGCGCGACAGAGGCGGCATGGCCATCGTGGTGGCGCATCGCCCGAGTGCATTGCAAAGCCTTGACCAGATCCTTGTCATGACGAACGGCAGTATCCAGGCCTTTGGCCCGAAGAATGAGATCATGACCAAGGTGACCCGCCCCATCAGTGTTCCGTTAAAAGTTGTCTCAAGTCCTGAAGAGGCGGCGCTCTGATGGCGGAGAGGGCGACATCGGTGATCGATCGGACCATTCGACGTTATCTGCTCGGCGGCGTTGCGACCTCCATCCTTCTGGTCGGTGGAGCGGGCAGCCTTGCAGCGGTGACCGACCTCTCCGGCGCAGTCATTGCCTCGGGAAAGCTGGTTGTCGATTCCAGCGTCAAAAAGGTGCAGCATCCAACCGGCGGCGTGGTCGGCCAGATCTTCGTGCGCGAAGGCGATGCCGTGCAAGCGGGACAGGTTTTGATTCATCTCGATGAAACCGTCACCCGCGCCAATCTGGCCATTGTCACCAAGAGCGCGGATGAACTCGATGCCCGCCTGGCACGTCTCAAGGCCGAGCGCGACGGTGCGGACGCCATCGGTTTTCCGCCGTCGCTGATGTCTCGGCGGGACGATCCGGATGTCAGCGGCACAATGGCCGGAGAGCAGTCGCTCTTCGAGTTCCGCCGGCAGGCACGCGCTGGCCAGAAGGCGCAGTTGGCGGAACG
This sequence comes from Mesorhizobium sp. LMG17149, assembly GCF_024518695.1. NCBI lineage: Bacteria > Pseudomonadati > Pseudomonadota > Alphaproteobacteria > Hyphomicrobiales > Phyllobacteriaceae > Mesorhizobium > Mesorhizobium sp. LMG17149. The sequence goes on along the minus strand of NZ_JANIFL010000007.1, from coordinate 129,151 downwards.
TATCTCCCAGCTCGCCGAAGAAGTCTCCGGCCTGACCGAGCAAAAGGACGCCAAGAGCCAGGAAATCAAGCTGATCGGAACCGAGCTCGCGGGCATGCGCACACTATGGCAGCGCAAGCTGGTCTCGATCGATCGCATCACCGCTCTCGAGCGCGAGGCCGTGCGGCTGGAGGCTGAACATGGGCAGCTGACCGCCGCGATAGCGCAGTCGAAAGGCCACACGTCGGAAATCCGCCTGCAAATCATCCAGATCGATCAGTATCTGCGCAGCGAAGTCGCCACCGAACTGCGTGAGGTCCAGGCAAAACTCTCGGAACTCGTCGAACGCAAGGTATCGGCCGAAGACCAGCTCAAGCGCATCGACATTCGCAGCCCGCAGGCCGGCGTCGTCCTTCAGCTTGCCGTACATACGATTGGGGGTGTCATCACTGCGGGCGAACCGGTCATGCTCATCGTGCCGGTCGCGGACCAACTGACCGTCGAAGCCCGTGTCGCGCCACAGGACATCGATCAGCTGAAACAGGGGCAGGAGGCGACGCTGCGGCTTTCGGCCTTCAATCAGCGCACAACGCCTGAACTCAACGGAACCGTCAGCAAGATCTCCGCCGATCTCAGCACCGACGAGCGCACCGGCGCCGGTTATTACACCGTGCATATCGTTTTGCCGCGCACGGAACTTGCCAGACTCAAAAGACTGACCCTGGCGCCCGGCATGCCGGTCGAGGTGTTCTTCTCGACCAGCAGCCGCACGATGCTGTCCTATCTCGTCAAGCCCTTGGCCGATCAGATCCAGCGAGCATTCCGGGAGGAGTGAAACGCGCCCGGGCTGCAACGACCGGCCGCTCCCCGTCTCGAGCTCTTCATTGGGCCTGCCGCCTGCGTGATGCTGCCGGCGGGCTCGGGTGTCACAACCGAAATCGATGACCACCATGCCGGGCGTGTTCATCAGCACTGCCGTGCCGCCCTCGCCGCTGCCGCCGCCCCAGGAGCGCGAGCCCATATTGCCGGTGCCGGCACCGATCCGCACGCCGGCCAGCGGAAAAACAGTTTCCGCGGGAAGGAAAGTCGCTGCGGCGATGACAGCGTCATAGCGTCCGTCGCCGGCGGCCTCGATCAGCTCTTCGCGGGGGCTGAGGTCCGGTAGGTAGAAGAAATGCACGCGGCCATGCTCAAGATCCGCTTTGTCGCCAAGCGCGCCTGCGTGGAAGCGGCCGCCCTTGGCTTCGATATGCGCACGCACTTCGCCCGGTTCGGGCTTGCCGTCAGGGCCGAAGCGCAGGTCAACCAGGTCGCAGATCAGCACGGCGTAGGCGCGTTGCGGATCGATCGGGTTCGCGGCCTGTGTATTGGTGTTCGCGGTCACGTCGTTTCCCCATGCAAAAACGGAAAGGCTTGCCGGTACAGCGGCACGCTCTGGATCAGAACCTATCCGCCCGGAAGGGCGTCAGATCGATCGCAGGCGGGAAACCGGCAGCAAGTTCCGACACGATCTTGCCAGTGACGGCACCGCCGATGAGGCCCTGATGGCCGTGACCGAAGGCATAGATGACGTTCTTCGCCCGCGACGCCCGGTCGATGACCGGAATGCTGTCGGGGGTTCCCGGCCGGTGCCCCATCCAGCGCGTGACCTCGCCGACCTCCAGTCTCCGGAACATTGGCCTCGCCTGCTTCAGGAGAACATCCGCCCGGCTCAAGTTCGCCGGCGCCTTCAGGCCGGCGAACTCGACATTGCCGGCGATCCGCAGGCCATCCTCCATCGGCGAGGCAACGAATTTGCGGTCGGCCGAGATCGTCTGGATGCGCAGGCCGGTGTCGGCGCCCTTGACCACAACGTGGTAGCCGCGTTCGCTCTCGAGCGGAATGCGGTCGCCGAGCTTCCCGGCAAGATCGCCCGACCAGGCGCCGGCGCAAAGCACCACGGTCTCGACCGGCATGCGCTCGCCGCCTTCCAGCCGCAGCGCCGATGGACCGTTAGCCGCCATGTCGAAGCCGATCACCTTCGCCCTGATGAAGCGGACGCCCTGACGCGCCGCATGTTCGGCGAGCTTTGCAACAAGCCGGCCAGGATTTGGGCACTGTCCCTGTTCGGGCAGGTAGACAGCGCTCTTGAAGATCGGCGCCAGGGCCGGTTCGAGCTGCCGGATTTCGTCGGCATCGAGGATGTCGACCTTGACGCCATGCTCGCGACGCAGCCCGAGGCCATAGGCGCCCTTCGATGGACCGTCGGCCGTTTCATGGACAAAGAGCTGGCCGCGTTTCTGCAGAAGATCCTCGCACCCGGCGGCCTTGATCAGCGGCTCGTAGCACTCGAATGTATAGCGGTGCAGCGAGCGCATCGCCGCCGATATTTCTTCGACACGCGGCTTGCGGCTGGCGGCGAGGAAGCGCAGCAGCCAGGGCAGCGCGTGCGGCAGGTAGGCCAGCCGCACGATCAGAGGCCCCTCGGGATCCATCAGCCATTTCGGCACGTTGCCGAGCACGCCCGGCATCGAATTCGGAATGCACGATCCCGGGCAGATGCCACCGGCATTGCCGAAGGAGCACTGCTCCTCCGAGCCCGGCAAGACAGGATCGATCACCTCGACGGCAAAGCCCTGCTCAAGCAGGTAATTCGCGGTGCAGACACCGATGATGCCGGCACCGATGACCGTCACCTTGCTGCCCCGCACGCTCGTCGATGTCATGGCGGTCGATCCGGTGTCGATCAGGGTGCTACTGCGGTCGGCGTGCCTGCACGAAAGGCGGGAAGCGAGCGCGCCACCATTTGCTGCAGCATGCGGAAGTCGGAGAGATAGGCCATGAAACGATAGCCCAGCTTGCGCATGTCGACGCCATAGGCGACCGAACCGCAATGGATACCGGGAATGACCCCGGCTTCCTTGCATTTCGCTGCGATGTATTCGATCGCCTCGTAGACGGCGGGATAGCGCGGATCGAAGCCCGGCGCCTCGCCCATGGTCACGGCCAGATCCGACGGTCCAACGAAGATAGCGTCGAGGTTAGGCGTCTTCAGGATGTCTTCCAGGTTCTTCACCGCCTGCTCGCTCTCGATCATCGCCATGGTGATGATGGTGTCGTTGGCGTGCTGGAAGTAATCCGCGCCGGCATAGAGCGAGGCGCGCAGCGGGCCGACGCTGCGACCGCCTTTGGGGAAATAACGGCAGGCCTTGACGAAGGCATCCGCTTCCTCGGCGGTGTTGACCATCGGGCAGATCACGCCATAGGCGCCGGCGTCGAGCACTTTGCCGATGATCGCCGGATCGTTCCACGGCACCCGCACCATCGGCGTTGTCTCCGTGGTCGAGATCGCCTGCAGCATCGGCACAGCGTCGGCATAATCGGTCGCACCATGCTGGAGGTCGACCGTCAGGGCATCCCAGCCTTGATTGGCCATCAGTTCCGCCGAGATCGACGATGGAATGCCGAGCCAGCCCGTCACCACTTCGCCGCCGGCGGCCCAGATGTCCTTCACCTTGTTCTTGCGCATAGAATTGATGTCCTTTCGATTATCGGGAATGCAAAATCAAGTCCGCCGCTTTTTCGGCGATGGCGATCGTCGTGATGTTGGTGTTGGCGGCAATGATCGTCGGCATGATCGAAGCGTCAACGACCCGCAGCCCCTCAACGCCGCGGACGCGGCATTCGGCGTCGAGCACCGCCAGCGGATCGTTGTCTGCGCCCATCTTGCAGGTGCCGGAGACATGCCAGCCCGACCAGACGGACTGCTTGACCCAATCGACGATCAGATCTTCATTCTTCATCATTGCCTGAATGCGGTCGGTGGTGCCAAACTTGCGCCTGAGCAAGGTCTCGCGGAAGAACGGCGCATAGTCGAAAAGGTAGGCCGCGGTCGCGGTCTTGACCCAATTCGACGGCTTGCGGACACTGAGCGCTCGCGCCTCATCGCTGTAGCCGGCCAGGAACCAGGTGTTGACGTGCTGCTGGACATCGGGCGACTGCATGATTTTGCAGATTCGCTTGAAGCCATCGACCAGGCGCATCAGGTCGCGGCCGTCGGAGGCCATGTTGAGATCGACGACCGGCTCATCGGTCTGCACGGGGGACTTCAGAGTGACGGTGCCGCGCGAATAGGATTTGTTGACGCAGACATTGAGCGCGCCCATGGCCTTGCCGAGCGGATGCCAGCCGGCGCGGTTGACCGGCATCAGGAGCATGTCACCGGGATGGCAATCGGCATGGTTCGAGGAATATCTGACACCCAGAAAGATGTGGCGCCGCTGACCGGGCTTGAGCCGCGCGGATTTCTTGAAATGCGCGCCGACGGCTATATGCGGATGATCGGTCAGGTTCTCGCCTACACCGGGGCGATCGGCGACCACTTCGATGCCCAGCCGCTTCAGCTGCGCCGCCGGCCCGATGCCGGCACGAAGCAGGATGGCCGGCGAATGCAGGGCGCCGGCTGAAACGATCGTCTCGTTGGCGTTGTAGATCTTTGTGCGGCCAGCGATCGTGACCTCGACGCCGGTGATACGCGTCCCCCTGGTCACCAGCCTCTCAACGAAGGCATTGGCGAAGATGTGCAGGTTCTTCCGGGCGCGCGCCTCGGGGTCGAGATAGCCGATCGCTGTCGACACGCGTCGATCGTTCTCGTTCGACAGCGGCAGCGGGAACGAGCCGTCCTCGAAACTGCCATTATAGTCCGGCCGGTAGGGATATTCCCTTTCCGTCTGCTTGAGCACTGATTTGGTGAAGCCGGCCCAATCCTTTGGAAAGACACGGCGGATCGGAATGCGGCCGGTCTTGTTGTGAAGCTCGCCATCGAAATCGAGATCGCGCTCGAGCTTCTTGAGATAGGGCAGCATGCCGTCCCATCCCCAGCCGGGCAGGCCGAGACCTTCCCATTCATCATAGTCGTGCGGCATACCGCGCACGGCGAACTGGCCGTTGATGCTGGAGCCACCGCCCATCACCTTGGCCTGTTCGAGCTTGGCCGTCTTGACCAACTGCGCATTCTGCTTCGGCGAGCGGTTGAAGACGCGCAGTTCCGTCCAATGGTATTTCGGGTCGAAATAGGACAGGCCGGGGTAGCTGTCAGCGATCACTTCGGGAACATCGTCCGGCGGCGTGTCGGGACCGGCTTCGAAAAGCGCCACCTGCTTGGTGCCGTTCTCCGAGAGGCGGCTGGCAAGCACGGCGCCCGCCGAGCCGCCGCCGACAATGATGTAATCGAATTGCATGTGCTTGCGCTCGCTCAAGCGTAATTGGCCCAGATGGCCTTCTGGCGCAGGAACGCCTCGATACCGGCACGGCCCATATCCTTGCCGAAACCGGAGCTCTTGTAGCCGCCGGCCGGGTGGGTGAACTCCGGCCCGCGTCCATGCTGGTTGATCCAGACCATGCCGGCCTCGATCGAATCCGCCGCCTTGAGCGCCTTCTTCAAATCCGTGGTGTGGACGCTGGCGGCAAGCCCGTAGACCGGGTGCGCCGCCTGGGCGAGGCCTTCTTCCAGCTCGGTGAAACTGCGTACCGTCAGCACCGGGCCGAAAAACTCCTCCTTGAAACCGACATTGTCGTCGGTGACGTTCTCCAGGATCGTCGGCGCGAAAAAACTGCCTTCGTTGCGCCCTTCCAGCACCGTGCCGCCTGTGACGACCGCGGCACCCTCACTGACGCTGGCGCGGACCATCGCATCGATGCGCTCGAGCTGCTTGCGGCTGATGATCGGCGCGAAGGTCGTCGTCTCGTCCCAGGTCGGCCCCGCCTTGATCGCCTTGGTCCGGGCGATGACGCGCTCGATAAGCTGGTCCGCGATCTTGTCCTCGACGATCAGTCGCGAACCAGCCGTGCAGACCTGGCCCGCATTGTCCATGAAGGCCGCGGCGACACGGCCAGCCACCACATCGATGTCGCCGGCATCGGCCAGCACCAGCTGCGGGCTCTTGCCGCCGAGTTCGAGCGTGACGGGCTTGATGCCGGACTGGGCGGCCAGGATCATGATCGCCGCCCCGGTCTGCGTCGAGCCGGTGAAGGAGATTTTCAGTATATCGGGATGGCGAACGATCGCCGCCCCGGTCGTATGACCATAGCCGTTAACGACATTGAACAGGCCTGCCGGAAGCCCGGCCTTCGCGGCAAACTCCGCCAGCGCCAAAAGGCTATGCGGCGTCAGTTCCGATGTCTTCATCACCACGGCATTGCCGGCGGCCAGCGCCGGGGCGAATTTCCAGGCTGCGGTGATCATCGGAAAGTTCCAGGGAACGATCGCGCCGACAATGCCGTAGGGCTCGTGCTTGACGATGCTCAGCGCATTCGCCTCGGTCGCGGTGACCGTGCCCTCGATCTTGTCGCAAAACTCGGCGTAATAGCGCACAACGCCAGCGGTACGCACCGCGTCACGCGCAATGGTCATCGAGATCAGCCGGCTCGACCCCATCGCTTCCAGCTGTCCGAGATAGGTCGCGTTCTCCTCGATCAGGGCCGCGAACCGCATGAGCACGGCGGCGCGATCGCGCGGCGCGATCTTCGCCCAACGGCTCTGCGCCAGCGCCTTTTTCGCGGCATCGACGGCTTGCTGCACCACTGCCTCGCCGCCATCGGTGATCATCCCCATGGGCTGGAGATCGGACGGGCGCAGAACCTCGATCTCCGCGCCAGGCAGTTCAATGAACTGCCCGCCGATATGATGGCCCCTGGGGACGGCGATCGTGCCGGGATCAAAACTCAACATCACTGAAATTTCCTTATGCGGCCAACTCGAAAGGGGCGGATTCGACGCTGTCCGCTTGACTGCTGTGCGTGAGGAGGGCTGCCTTCAACACGCCTTCTCGGCCTCACGCGCCTCCAGGAACGGGCGAAGCAGATCCGCCGATTCATGGAAGCGTCCAACAAAACTCTTCAGACGCGGATGTTCGGGATGCAGCAGCACCTTGGAGGGTGGCCCTTCCTCGGCGACCAGCCCCTGATCGAGAAAGACGACCCGATCGGCGACCTCGAAAGCAAAGCCGAGCTCGTGGGTGACGATCACCATGGTCATGCCGCTCCTGGCCAGCTCGACCATCGCCTTCATCACTTCGCCAACGAGTTCGGGATCGAGTGCCGAGGTCGGCTCGTCGAACAGCATCACCTTCGGCTGCATCGCCATGGCTCTGGCGATGGCCACGCGCTGTTGCTGGCCGCCAGAAAGCTGGCGCGGATACTTTTCCACGTGCTGTGCCAGCCCCATGAGATCGAGAAGCTTCAGGGCCGTCTGGCGCGCCTGCTGCTTCGGCTCCTTCTTGACGATCACCGGGCCTTCCATGACGTTTTCGAGCGCCGTCATATGCGGGAAGAGATTGAACTGCTGGAAGACCATGCCGGTCTTGGAGCGAATGCGGTTGACCTCCTGGGCCGGCACCGGGGCGTCTTTGCCATCGGCCTGCCTGCTGAACAGCGTCTCGTCATCGATGACAATGCTGCCGCTGCTCGGAACATTGAGCAGGTTGATGCAGCGCAGCAGCGAGGTCTTTCCCGATCCGCTGGCGCCGATCAGCACAACCACCTCGCCTTCGACGACCGAGAGATCGATGCCGTTCAACACACGCTTGTCGCCGAACTTCAGGCAGATGCTGTCCAGCCGCAGAACCGGCTTGTCGCTCTTCGCCGGCATGGGAACATTCGATTGAGTGATGCTCATTTTATGCTCGCCCCGCTCTTCTCGAGTTTCCGGGACAGCAGCGTCAGCGGAACCAGGATGATCAGGAAGATGACGCCTACGGCAGTGTAAACCTCCATCGGCCGATAGGTGAAACTCGAGATGTAGCTCGCCTGATAGAGAAGGTCGGGAACCGTTATCGTCGATAGCAGCGTCGTGTTCTTCATCTGGATGATCGACTGCCCGGCTAGCGGCGGGATCATCTTGCGGAAGGCCTGCGGCAGGATGATCCGGCGCATGCGCTGGCCATAGGACATGCCGATCGCGGTCGCCGCATCTGTCTGGCCGGGATCGACCGATTGGACGCCTGCACGCAGGATTTCGGCGTAGAAGGAGCCGACGTAGCAGCTCAGCCCGATGAATCCAGCCCAGAATTTCGTGACATTGATGCCAGCGAAGATCGGGAAGGCGTAGTAGACCCAGAGCAGCGTGACGAGCAGCGGGATGTTGCGGAAGAACTCGACATAAATCTGGCCGAGGATGACCAGCGGTCGGAAGGTGCTCAGCTGGATCAACCCGATGAAAAGGCCAATCAGCATGCCCGCGCCGATCGTGATCACGGTAAAGTAGAGCGTCATCAGGAGGCCCTGCCAGAGCAACCCGATGTTGTTGGTTATGACTGTATAGTCGAACATGGCGCCCTCACTGGTTCGATGCACGTCCAGTGGTGGCCTGACCGCTGCGCTATGCGGCGGCCAGGCTGTTGCGATCAGAAGGAGAAGCCTGCCGGAAGGATCGACAGATCGATGCCACGGGCTTCCCAGGCGCGGGCAAGTTTCCCTTGGGCGAGGCCGAGCGAACGCTCCTGCAAAATCCAGTTCGTCAGGAAGTTGATGTAGCCGGCATTGCCGGGCTTGCGCGCCACGGCAAGCGTTGCCGGATTGCGCAGGATCGGTTCGGGAAGCGAGACATTGCCGATCTTCTGGTTGGTGATCTGCAAGGCGTCGAAAACGGACAAGACGACGCCATCGGCACGGCCAGCCTGGAGTTCCATCAGCGCCAGGCCGCGATCTTCCACCGGCGTGATCTTGGCCTTCGGCAACAAGGCCTCGGCAACGACCTGCATGGTGCTGCCCTTCTGCACGACGACGGTCTTGTCGGGCGAATTGAGCTCGGCCCACGTTTTGACCGGCTTGCCGGGAGGCGTCAGCACGGCCCAAGCGTCGGTGAACAGCGGCTCCCACAGATAGTCTACGACAAGGCCACGCTTCGGGTTCGGGTTGACGCCGATGGCGATATCGATCTTGTTGGACTGGAAGTCGGCGGCCAGATTGCCCCACGTCGTCTCGACCGGCTCGAGCTTGACGCCGAGCTGGGTCGCGATCTCGCCGAGGAATTCGTAGTAGAAGCCGCTCCATTGGCCCGTCGCCGGGTCCTTGATATAACCCGGCTCCTCGCCGGTCATCACCGGCACTTTCAGCACGCCGCTGGCGCGGATCTGTTCGATGACGGCGGAGGGATTGTCTTCGGCCGAAGCCGCGATGGGTGCCGAGAGCAGACCAAGGCCGATGGTCAAGGCGGCCATGAACGTACGAATGACTGTGAGTTTCATTTCATTCCCCTTTTCTGATTATTGGTTGTTAGCGGCATAGAAATCCCTGCGAGAGAGGATCGCCTTTCTCGAAGAAGATGGTCTGGGTCGAGGTGATGAAGGCGGCGCCTTCGATTTCGACAATCATCGCGTCCCGGCCCTCGGCCTGGAGGCGCTCTTGCAGGCGTGCCTCGAACGGGACGCCGAATATGTTACTGGCACGGTAGGTCTGGTCGGGGCCGATCAGCCCATTCTGCAGCAGATATGTCAGACGCGCCGAGGTCCCGGTGCCGCAGGGTGAGCGGTCGAACTTGTTTGATTCCAGAACCAGGAAGTGCGTTGCCGAACTCTCGCTGTCGGCATCGTAGAAAAGCACGCTCGGCGCGGCAGCGCCCGCCAGCAGCGGCAGGTCCTTCGTTGCCGCCTTGATCGCGTCCTTGATGCCGGCGCCGGCCCGCATCAAGGCCGATGCATTATCCGAAAGCAGTTTGAAACCGAGTGCGGCCGCGTCCACCAGCGCGTACCACATGCCGGCGTAGACGATCGCGGCATCGACGTTGCCGACACCCTCGACGGTCACGCTGAGATGGTCGAGCCCGACATAGCTCGGCACGTTGGCTATGCGCACGCGGTCCAGCGAGCCGTCTTCGTTCCAGATCAAATGGACCGTGACGATCCCCGCCGGCGTTTCCAGGGTGAAGCTGTCACCGGTTTCAGCCGTGATCTGCCCGGTGAAGGCCAGCGTCCTGGCAAAGCCGATCGTGCCGTGACCACACATGTCGAGATAGACGTAAGACGAGATGAAGAACGCGCCATAGTCGGCAACATCCGAGGCGACCGGCACGAGACCGACCATGGCGGCATGGCCGCGAGGCTCGTGCAGCAGTGCCGGGCGTAGATGGTCGAAGCGATCGCGGAAATGGTCGCGCTTCTCCCGCACGCTCGAACCGGAGAGTTTCGGAACGCCGCTCAGGATGACGCGTGTGGGATGGCCGGCGGTATGGGAATCGATGACGCTGAACGCTGACGAGAAGCTGGACACAACCTAGCCCTCTCCGAAGGCGTCGCGAATGCCGGCCCGCATGCTCTGCCAGATTTCCCGAATGAGGTTTTCGGTCATCGCCTTGGCGCTTTCGCCGTCGCCGGCGGTGATCGCATCATAGATGCGGGCCGTGTCGTCAAGCGACAGCTGGATGATCTTCGGATCCTGCTCGTAGGCGTGATAGCGGTAACGCAAGGCCTGCTTTTCCAGCCCGCCAAGCAGGCGTGTCAGCGTCTTGTTGCCGGCCAGCGTGTAGGTCAGGAAGGAGCCGCGCACGTCGACGATGAAGAACTGCCGCGCATCGTTCCTGGCCTGGGCCTGCTTCAGCTCCGACAACAGGCTCTTGAACTCGGCCTTCTTCTCAATGTCTGCGGATTCGGCGGCTTGCTTGGCGACTAGCCCTTCAAGTTCGATACGGCAGGTGTAGACCTCGTCGAAATCGCGCTGCGACATCGGCGAGACCCAGATGCCACGCCTGGCCTCGCGCATCACCAGGCCGTCCCGCTCAAGCAGCCTCAGCGCCTCGCGCACCGGCGACCGGCTGACGCCGTAGCGCGCGGCCACCATTTCCTCGGTCAATCGCTCCCGGGACTTAAGGCGGCCGAAGATGATCTCCTCCTCCAGCATCTCGGCAAGGTTCTCCGGGATGGCAACCGATAATTTCTGGATGCGCGCTAAAATCATGTCGACACCATACTGTATACAATGTACAGGTCAAGCCATCGCGGAATTTTTCTTGTGACATGCAATCTGCCGGTGGATTTTCCGCAGACCACCGGGCTGAAAGGGCGAGGACATGTATCCAGAAAAGATCGAGTTGCTGATTGACGGCGTGTGGTGCCAGGGATCGGACGGCAAGACGGAAGACTTGATCAACCCCGCCACCGAAGAGGTGCTGGCAGGCGTGCCGCACGCCACGGAGGCCGATCTCGACCGCGCTCTTGCCGCCTCGGCCAAAGGTTTCAAGCTGTGGAAGTTCATGACCGCAATGCAGCGCTGGGCCATCATGAGCAAGGCTGCCGACTTGATCGAGCAGCGCAAGGACACCATTGCCCGCACGCTGACGATGGAAAATGGCAAGGCGCTGGCCGAGGCCACGGGCGAGGTGCAGTTCGCAGCGGACGCGACCCGCTGGTATGCCGAGGAAGGCAAGCGCGCCTATGGCCGCATCGTCCCTGCCCGGCTGCCAGGCGTGCGGCAGATGGCGTTCAAGGAGCCGGTCGGGCCGGTCGTTGCCTTCGCCGCTTGGAACTTTCCGGCCAGCAATGTCATCCGCAAGATTTCGGGCGCGCTTGGCGCCGGCTGCTCGATCATTCTGAAGCCGGCCGAGGAAACGCCCGGAACTGCCGTGGCGATCGCCCGCTGCTTTCAGGACGCCGGACTTCCGGCGGGCGTGCTCAACATCGTGTTCGGCGAGCCTGCCCGGATCTCATCCTACCTGATCGCCTCGCCGATCCCCAAGAAGGTCTCGCTGACCGGCTCGACCGCGGTTGGAAAGCTGCTGCAGAAACAGGCCGCCGACACATTGAAGCGCTGTACCATGGAGCTTGGCGGCCATGCTCCCGTCATCGTCTATGAGGATGCCGACCTGGACAAGACACTCGATACGGTTGTCACGTTCAAGTTCCGCAATGCCGGCCAGGTGTGTACCTCACCGACCCGTTTCTACGTGCATGAGGCTGTCTACGACCGCTTCATCGAAGGCTTTGCCGCCCGCACCGAAAAGCTCAGGATTGGCGACGGTCTCGACAGCTCTGTGCAGATGGGGCCGATGATTGCGCCGCGACGACTCGACGCCATGGACGCTTTCGTCAGCGATGCAACGGCGAAAGGCGCGACTATCGTCACTGGCGGCAAACGTGTCGGCAACAAAGGCTATTTTTATGCTCCGACATTGCTCAAAGAGGTGCCCGACACGGCGCGTATCATGTCCGAGGAGCCGTTCGGGCCGATCGCGCCAACGACCACCTTCTCGACTTTCGAAGACATGATCGAGCGGGCAAATTCGCTGCCTTACGGACTGGCTTCCTTTGTCTTCACCCGCAATCTCACTCTTGCCCAAAAGACCGAGGCGGCGTTGGAAGCCGGAATGGTCGGCGTCAACCATATGATGGTGTCGACACCGGAAACGCCGTTCGGCGGCGTCAATGAATCCGGCTATGGGTCGGAAAGCGGCATCGAAGGCCTCGACGCCTATCTGCGGACGAAGTTCGTGACCGAGATGTAGCGTGCAGCATTCGATGGCAGTCCTCGTTACCGTTTTTCTATATGAAATCAATATGTTAACGGGTGGCTCGCCAAACCGTTTCCGTCGTATTCTCTCGTATGGGCTGGCGAACCAAAGGGCAGGAAGACGACTGGTTCGGTAAGAGGGGTGCCTCAATCAATCCACAACGAAGGTCAATCATTTCCCACAACGCTGCGAGCGCGGCGGCATTGGGCCGGGAGCGGACTGGCAGCCTCCAGGATGATCTGGCAGAAAACCGACCTTTGCATCAGCATAGTCTCGTTCGCGTCACGCCGGGCCGTCATGGCGATCACGTGGGCCAGCCCTGCGAGGATCAGTGGTAGTAGATGCCACCGTCGACATTGAGCGATTGTCCGGTGACGAACGCCGACAGGTCCGAAGCGAAGAACAGTACCGGCCCGACGACATCCTCTGGCGCGCCGAGACGCTTCAGCGCCGCGACCTCTTCCCAGTGGCGGATCGCGGCCTCGCTGCCCAGATTGTTCTTGCCCATCTCGGTCAGGATGATGCCAGGGCAAATCGCATTGACGGTGACGCCGTCCATGCCGACTTCCTGTGCGAGCACGCGGGTGAGCGTAATCACCACCGCCTTGGTCGCCGCGTAGTGGCCCTGCGTCGGCACGCCTTGGCGGCCGGCGATCGAGGCGATGTTGATCACCCGGCCCGATTTCTTGGCGCGCATATGCGGCAGCACCGCCTGGCACATCATCAGCACGCCCTTGGCGTTGATATCGAAATGCGCGTCCCAGTTGGCCTCGTCGAGGTCCTGGAGCAGGCTGGGCTTCAGGATGCCGGCATTGTTGACCAGCACGTCGATGCTGCCAGCGGCCTTAAGCAACGCCTGCGCCGTCGCTTCGATCTCCTTTTTCTTGCTGACATCCATCGTGTAGACATAGGCCTTGCGGCCGGCCGCCTCGATCTCGCCCCTGGTCACGTCGAGTTCCGCCGCCTGCGACGGCAAATCGGTGATGGCAACATCGAAACCCGCTTCGGAGAGCCCCTTCGCGAGCGCCCTGCCGATGCCGCGGCTCGCGCCGGTGACGAGGGCCGTCTTGCCCTTGGCCTCAGGAAGAATGGTCATGCTGCTTCCACCTTTGATGTCTTGACGGGGAGCGAGTTCATCGCCGCCACCGTGTCGTCGAATGAAACGAGTTTGCCGTCGGAACCGAGTCCCATCGCCACCTTGGCGGCGACGGCGCTCGCAAAACGCGCGGATTGCTTGAGGTCCCAACCCTTGACGATGCCGACGATGATGCCCGCGGTGAAGGAGTCGCCGCAGCCCGTGGTGTCGAAGACCTCGACCTCGAAGGCCGGCAGATGAAAATCCTCGCCATGCTCGGGCGAGACATGGACGCCGTCGGCGCCAAGGGTGAGGATGCAATTCTTGACGCCCCTTGCCTTGAAGAAGGCGGCGACGCGGTCCGGATCGCGGTCATGCGCCATCTCGCCGGCCTCGTCGATGCTGGGCACGAAATAGTCGATATAGGGCAGGCACGGTTCGACCAGTTCCCAGGTCTCTGGCGTCGCCTGGATGAGATCGAAGGTGGTGATGCGGCCAAGCTCCTTGGCGCGCTTCAACAGCTTGACCGTCGGCTCGCCGTCGAAACGCTTCAACAGGCCGGTGCCACCGACATGGACGACGGTTGCATCCAAGGCAGCGTCGAGATCGGCGTCGGCGACTTCGAACAAAGTGGCGGTGCCCGGCACATGCAATGCCGGACGCTCGCCGTTCGGCCGCACCGGCAGGATGGTGGAGGACGTCTGCACGCTGCCGTCACGGCGCACGAGGCCGCACTCGAGGCCATATTTCTTGAGCTTGGCGAGGAACCAGTCGCCCATGTCGTCGGTGCCGAGCGTGGTGACGGCCCGCGTCTTCAGGCCAAGGATGGCGCAGTCCATGCCGGTCGCGCCGGCCGTGCCGGCGACGGTCATGCGGATCTCCTCGATATAGTCGGCGCGGCCACCTTCGGGGATGCGCGAAACCGGGCGTCCCAGAATGTCGAGGACATAGAAGCCGATCGAGCTGATGTCGAATTGTGGCATGGCTGACTTGACCTTTCGAACTCAATGGGTGGCGCGGCGCAGGCCGAAGCTCACGGCCAGCACCAGGAAGACCAGCACGCCGATGCCGACCTGCTGCCAGTAGAAATTCCAGCCGATGAGCAGCAGCCCGTTCTTGACGATAGCGAGCAGCAACACGCCGAGCAGCGTACCGACCACCGAAGGCTTGCGTTCGCGGCTGAGGGTCGTGCCGATGAAGGTGGCGCCGATCGCGTCAAGCAGGAAGGCGTTGCCGGAGAGCGGCACGTAGGACTTCACCGTCGCCGATAGCAGGATGCCGGTGACGCCGGCGAGCAGCGCACAAAGCACATGCACCATCGACAATTCGCGCGGCACGCGGATGCCGGAATACCAGGCGACGCCGGGCTGCGCGCCCATCGCCTGCACATAGCGGCCGAAAACGGAGCGGTGCAGCAGCACGTGGACCGCGATGGCTGATAAGATCAGCACGATCACCGGTGTCGGCACGCCGAACAGAGCGGTGCGGGCGATGGCGTTGAACTGGTCGCCGGCATAGCCGCTGGTGAGGTAGATCGGCTGGCCGCCGCTGGTGGCAAGCTGCTGCGTGCTCTGGCCGATGAACAGCACGCCAAGCGTCGCCAGGAACGGGCTGATGTTGAGCCTGGTGATGAGAATTGCGTTGAGGATGCCGACGATGAGCGCTGCACCCAGCCCGCCGCCGACGCCGACCACCCCGCCATAGCCGGCGGCGAGCAGCATGACGAAGACCATGCTTGCCATGTCGACGGACACGCCGATGGACAGATCGATGCCGCCGGACGAGATGACAATGGTGAGCCCGAGCGCCACGATCGCCAGCATGACGACATTGTTGACCAGCACGTTGAAGAGGTTCGCCGGCGTCAGGAAGGTCGGGCTCGCCACCGCGAAGAAGACGACGATCGCCGCGAAAGCGACGAGCATGCTGTATTTGGCAAGGAAGGCGCGCAGGCCCATCTTGGCGCGGTCATTGGCCGAGTTGCTCATCGTGAACCCTCCGAGCCGCGGGCAAAGGATGTGATGGCCACCACCAGCAGGATCAGCGCGCCCTGCACGCCGTTTACCCAGTAACTTGAAACGTTGAGCAGTTGGAAGCCGTTGGCGAGCAGGCCGATGAACAGCACGCTGAGCAGCGTGCCGCCCATGGTCGGCACGAAGCGGCGGGAGAAGACAGTGCCGAGCAGGGCGGCCGCCAGCACCGACAAAAGCAGTTCGCCGGAACCAGGTGTGCTGGCCGAGAGCCGCGAAACGGTAAGGATGCTCGCCACCGCCGCGCAGAAGCCGCTCAGGACATAGGTGAAGGAGACATAGACCGGAACGCTGAGACCTGCCGCCCGCGCCGCTTCCGGATGGCCGCCGACCGCGTAAAGCCGCAGCCCGAACGCCGTGCCATGGATGATGGCGATGATGATCGCGGAGAAGACGATCAACGCCCAGGCGAGCGCCGAGATGCCGAAAAAGCTGCCAGAGACCAGGAAGCCGAGCAGCGGGGAGGATGCGCCGACAACCGTGTTCTGGGTGAGCGTGAGTTCCATGCCGGCCGCGACATTGAGTACGGCAAGCGTCGCCAGCAGCGGCAGGATGCCGAGGCCGACCACGGCAAGGGCGTTCAGCGCCCCGACCGTCATGCCGACGGCAATGGCCGCGAGCACCGAGATGAAGTCGCCATGGCCCGTCGACAGCAGCGTCGCGTAGACGGCGGCGCACAGCCCCATATTGGCGGCGATCGACAGGTCGATACCGCCTTCGGTGACATCGGAGCCGCCGCCGATGATGACGGTCGTCATGCCATAGGCGAGTACGCCCAGGATCGCCGACTGCTCGACCACGTTGATGAGGTTGAAGGTCGAGGTGAAGCCCGGCGCGAAGACGACGAAATAGGCCATGATCGCAGCAAAGGCGGCAATCGCGCCGAGACGCACGACGATGGTGGCGAAGCGCCGGCCAGCACTTTTGCCGGTGGCGCGGGTTTCGTCGGACGCGCCGGCCTCGGTGTGGAGAGTTGTCGCGCTCATGCCGCCAACCCATCAGCATTCGAGCGGGCGCCTGACGAGGCCGCGAGCAGCGCGTCGCTGTTCATTGACGGGCCGGAGAAGGTGCCGGCAAGCCGGCCGCGATAGACGACCAGCGCGCGGTCGCAGACGCCGACCAGCTCGAGCAGGTCGGACGATAGAAGTAGGATCGCCGCACCCTCGCCCGCCAGCCGGTTCAACAGATTGTAAATCTCGACCTTGGCGCCGACATCGACGGCCACCGTCGGCTCGTCCAGCACATAGACCCGCGACTGACAGCTGAGCCACTTGGCGATCGCCACCTTCTGCTGGTTGCCCCCGGAGAGTTCGCGCACCAGCGCATCGCGATGCGGCGTCTTGATCGACAGCTCCTTGATCAGCCCATCGACCGCCTGGTTCTCGTTGCCGCGGCTGACCAGACCGTTTCTCGAATAGCGGCGCAGGCTGGCCAGCGAAACATTCTCGCGCACCGACAGGCCGAGCGCCACGCCATGGGCGCGGCGATCCTCGGGCAGCATGGCGATGCCGCTGCGCACCGCCTTGACCGGCGTCGACAGCGACAGCGCCTTCCCCTCGACCTTGATCGAGCCGCCCTCGGCGGTCTTGAGGCCGAACAGGCACTGCACGATTTCCTTGGCGCCGGATCCGAGCAGGCCGGTGAGGCCGACGATCTCGCCGGCGCGAATGTTGAAGCCGATGTTTTCGAAACCGCCGCCGAGACGCAGATTGGCGACTTCGAGCACCGGCGCGCCCAAGACGACGGAACGCTTGGGAAACATCTCGCCGACATCGCGGGCGATCATCATCGAGATGATCTCGTCGATCGATGTCTCGCGCGGGTCGACCATGCCGACGTCGGTGCCATTGCGCATCACGGTGACGCGGTCGCAGAGCTTCTCGATTTCCTGCATGTAGTGGGAAATGAAGACCACCGCGATGCCGTCGTCGCGCAGCCGCCGCAGCACGTCGAACAGACTGTCCACCTCGCGCTTGACCAGGGCCGCCGTCGGTTCGTCGAGCACCAGCACCGAGGCTTTCTGCGCCAGCGCCCGCGTGATCTGCACCACTTTCTGCTGTGCCGTCGTCAGGTCCTTGACCAGGGTTCCCGCCGGCAATTCCATGCCGAAGAACCGCTGCAACAGATCGGCTGCCTTGCGCTCCATGGCGCGGCGGCTGACGAAGGGGCCGAAGCCGATTTCGTGGCCGAGGAACACCGCCTCGCCGACGGTTGCGGTCGGCACCAGCAGCCTGTCCTGATGGATGAAATGCACGCCGAGTTTTTCGACCGATGCCGGCGAAAGGGCGGTAACGGTCTCGCCATTGATGACAATAGTTCCGCTGTCCGGTTTGATGATACCGGCCAGCACCTTGATGATCGTCGACTTGCCGGCGCCGTTCTGGCCGACAAGGCCGAGGATCGAACCGCGCACGATCTCGAGGTTCGCGTTCTCCAGCGCTCGCACCGGACCGAACCGCTTCGATATATTGCTCATCGATACAGCAATTTCACGCTTTGCTGTCTGCATGGCCGTCAACCCTGGTTGATGGTGGCGGGCAGCCATTTCGCTGGATGCCCGCCCGCCGTTTCGCTCAGCCTATTTAACGCCAGCCTTCTCGGCCGCGTCGAGGAACGGTTTTCCCTTTTCGGCGGCATTTTCCTTGTTGATCAGCACCGCGGGCACGAAGGTGAAGGGCGCGACCTTCTGGCCGGCAAGATATCTGGCGGCATTGTCGACCGATGTCTTGCCGATTTCATAGGGCTGCTGCGCTGCCACGGCACCGGCGGACGACTTCGGATCCATCACCATCTTGATGACTTCCGGGCTGCCGTCGATGCCATAGGTCTTGACCTCGTTGCGGCCGGCGGCTTCGACCGCCTGCGTGGCGCCGATCTGCGGCACGTCCCAGCAGGCCCAGACCGCGCCGATCGAGCCCTTCTCGGGCGACTTGGTCAGCATGTCGGTGACGTTGGAATAGGCGCTCTGCACGGTGTTCGGGATGACGTCGCGCAGTTCCGGCTCGACGATCTTCACATCGGGGAACGAGGTCAGCACATATTTCAGCTGGTCGTAGCGGATCTTGCAGACCGGCACGCTGTAGAAGCCGTTGAAGACCAGCACATTGCCCTTGCCGCCCATGTCGGCGACCATCTGCAGAGCGATCTCGGCGCCGATATTGTAGTTGTTGGACGTGGTGTTGTTGATCGCGTGCGGCGTCGCGGTGTCGACGGTGAACAGCGGGATGCCGGCGTCGCGGATCTTCTGCAGCCACGGGTTCAGCACTTCGAGGTTGCCGAGCTGCTCGATGATGGCGTCGGGCTTCTGCGCGATCAGCGTCTGCAGCTGCGCGATTTGCTGCTGGTCCTTGCGGCCGGCATCGAGCGCGATGACTTCGCCGCCGAGCTCCTTCACGCGGTCCTGGATGCCGCGAAACGCCATCAGGTCCCAGTAATGGTCCGTGCCGATGGCGGAAACGCCGATGCGCTTGCCCTTCAGCGACAGTTCCTCGGCACTCACGCTCGAGATGGCAGCCAGGCTGCAAGCCGCCGCCAACCCCAAAGCGAGCGCTTTGACGAGGCCTTTCATTGATCCGGTCATTTCATTTCCTCCCTTGTTGATCGCTCCGGACCTTCCCGGAGGATTCTGTCAGATGACCGCCGCTCAGGCAGCAGCCTCCTTGTCGCGCAGGCCGTAGCTGGCCATGCGGCTGATGACGTTTTCGATCTCTTCCTCGGACAGGATCGGCGGCTCGCCGATCTGAAGGGCGCCGTGATACTGGCGCGCCAGCGTTTCCACCTCGACCGCCAGCCACATCGCCTGGCTGAGGCTGGAGCCGACCGAAATCATGCCGTGCTGTGCAAGCAGGCAGGCCTTGCGGTCGCGCAGCGCCTCCACCGCATGCGCCGAGAGCTCCGCCGTGCCGAAGGTGGCGTAGGGCGCACAGCGAATGTCGCTGCCGCCGGCGACCGCGACCATGTAGTGGATCGCCGGTATCTTCCGGCCCATGATGGCGATGGTCGTGCAGTAGGTCGGATGCGCGTGGACGACCGCGTTGACCTCGGGCCGCGCCTTCATGATGTCGAGATGGAAGCGCCATTCGCTCGAGGGCGGCAGGCGCCCGTCGACCTCGCCGTCCCAGGCCATGAAGACGATGTCCTCGGGCACCAGTGTCTCGTAAGGCGTGCTGGTCGGCGAGATCAGCATGCCTTCGCCATGGCGCCGGCTGACATTGCCTGACGTACCCTGATTGATGCCCAGCGCATTCATCTCGAGGCAGGCGTCGATGATTGCCTGGCGTGCCTCTAGGTCCGAAACGATCATGCGATATTCCAATCCTTGCTCGGCCCGTCACCAGGCCGTGTAGCCGCCATCGATCGACAGGATCGCGCCGGTGACGTAGCTCGACGCCGGCGAGGCGAGAAACAGGATCGCCGAAGCGATCTCGTGCGGCTCGCCGAGCCGGCCCATCGGCGTCATGTCGATCCAGGTGTTGAAGAGTTCGGGGCGCTCGCGCATTTTCAGCGTCATCTCCGTCCCGACATAACCTGGCGCGAGCGCGTTGACGCGCACACCTGATTTTGCCCATTCGACGGCAAGCGCCTTGGTCATCATGTGCACGGCGCCCTTGCTCACCATGTAGGAGGGCGCGGTCTGCGGACGGTTGATGATCAGGCCCGACATCGAGCCGAGATTGACGATCGAGCCCTTCTTGCGGGCGACCATGGAGCGGCCGAAGGCACGCGAGGCCCAGTAGACGCCGTTGACGTTGACATCCATCACCTGGCGCCATTCCTCGTCGGATGTGTCGAGCGCGGTGTTGAGGCGGGCGATGCCGGCGCTGTTGACCAGTATGTCGACCTGGCCGAAATCGCTGACGATCCGGGCGGCTATCGCCTCGACGGCACGTGGATCGGTGACGTCGAGCACGCGGCCATCGACGCTTGCGACACCGGCCCCCTTAAGCGCCTCGGCGGCTGCATCCAGGCCTTGCATATTCATGTCGAGCAGGACGATGCGCGCGCCGCAGGTGCCGAGCGCCTTGGCGGCCTCCAGACCGATGCCGCTGGCACCGCCGGTGACGACGGCAACCTCGCCCGTCAGGTCGAATTGCGACCGGTAGTCCATGCTAATCCTCCATCAGGCGAGGCTTGAACGCGGGCAAAACCTTCCCCTCGACACCAACGTGGCGTCGCAAGCCGATCGATCCTGATAATGCGTTAGGGGTCAGGCTCCTCCCGACCCATGGCAAGGACGTTACAGAAGCTTCCCGGGTTCGTCAATCTGGTTATAACCAGAAAACAGAATGTTTTGACGGATCATATTCAGGTGCGATCGACGCCGTTCACTGTCGCCGACGGCTGCTCGACCGCCATGTGGATGCGGGCGACGGAAGAGTTGTAGAAGGCCTCGTAATATTCGAGCGCCGCACCGTCGGCATCATAGGCGATCGACTCGATTTCGATCAGCGGTGTGTTGGCGGCGACGCCCATCTCCTCGGCCTCTTCCTTGGTGGGCAATGCCGCGCGCAGCCAACGGTCGGCGCGCTTCACCGTCAGGCCGAACACCGCGCGGATGGTGCCGAAAATCGACTGGTTTTCCGAAAGGATGTTTTCGAGCCCCGGCACCCTGTGCCCCGGCAGGCTGATGCGTGTCATGGTGATCGGCGCGCCGTCGGTCATGTAGACGCGGCTGATGCGGACCACGCTGCCATTGGCGGGAATGCCGAAGACTTTGGACTCTTTCTCGCTCGGCGGGCACCGGTAGATTTCGAGCGTGCGCGTCGAGACCTTGTGGCCCTTCGCCGTCAGGTCGTCGAACACGCCGAGATTGGCGGTCATGAAGTCGACATGCTCGCGCGGTGCGGCGACGAACATGCCCTTGCGCGGCATCTTGATGATGCGGCCTTCGCTGGACAGCGAGCCGATCGCGGCACGCACGACCGGACGCGAGACGCCGAAGAAGTCGCACAGCGCCTGCTCGGAAGGGATGCGCGAATTGGCCGCCAGCAGACCGGTGTTGATGGCTTCCTCGACCTGGTTGCGCAATTGCACCCACAGCGGTGCCGCCTCGTCGCGGTTGAGCTCGACCTTGGAGCCGATCGAGCGGAACGCCTCGGCCGCTCCGGCATCTTCCTGGTCGTAGCGAGGACGCCCACGCATTCTGGTCGTTTGTTCCATTTCGGTCCCGCCGCAAAATGATTTGCCGCGACTCAAGAAGCGGCAGCGTCCTCCCTAACGGAGCCCGCCAGCCATATTCACGCTCTCCGGCAAGTTTCGCAACCACAGCATGGCCACGGCTCCAAGAAGCGGCCCGGGAACCAGCAGCAGGAAGGCCCAGCGCCAGCCGCCGACAAGGTCGGCGAAGCGCGGCGTCAACCAGATGGCCAGCACCGTCAGCGCGAAGCCGGCGCCGAGCTGCACCGACAGCGCCGTGCCGACGAAGCGGCGGTCGGCAAGCTCGGTGACGGCAGCTGAAAACTGCGCGGAATCGCCGACCACCGAAATGCCCCAGACGATGGCAACCAGCATGAACAGCCAGAGCGGCCCGGTGAACAGGAAGCCCATGAGCAGTGCGCAGCTTCCCGAGACGATCATCATGCCGGCTGTGGTCGCCGTTCGGCCGATCCGGTCCGACAGATAGCCTCCGAGCAGGCAGCCGAGAATTCCGGACGCAATGATGAAGAAGGTCGATAGCGACGCGGCTGCCGTCGTCCCAACGGCCTGCGCCTCGAAGGCGGCACGCGTATAGGCAAGCAGCCACGCCCACATGGCATAGAGTTCCCACATGTGTCCGAGATAGCCGAGATTGGCGAGCAGCAGCGGCTTTTCGCGAAACACCTGGCCGATGCGCGACGGCTCGAACACCGCCTTGCCGAAGGGATAAGGCCCTTCCCTGGCGAACTGCAGGAACAGCAGTGCGCCGATCGCCGTCGCCAGGCTGGCTGCGGCGACCACCGGCCGCCAGTCGAGCGCGCTCAAGGCGGCGCGGAAGAGATGTGGCAGTGCCGAGCCAATGGTCAGCGCGCCAATGACCGCGCCGAGCGCCAGCCCCCTGTCGCGCGTGAACCAGGTTGCGACCAGCTTCAACGCCGGCGGATAGACCCCGGCAAGTGCTGCGCCGGTGACGATGCGCGCGGCGATGGCACCGCCCGGGTCGGGATGAAACAGCAGGCTGGCATTGGCGAGCGCGGCAACAAAAGCTGCGGCGGCCATAAGGCGGCTGAGCCGCACCAGGTCGGGAAGGTTGACCAGGCTCGCCGCCAGCGCGCCGATCACGAAGCCGACCTGGACGCCGTTGGTCAGCCACGCCTCGGCGCCAGAACCGATAGCCAGTTCCTGCTTCAGCTCGGGCAGGATGGCGGTCGCCGAAAACCAGGTGGTCAGCGACAGAACGACAGCCAGGCAAAGCAGCGACAGCACGCGCCAGCGTTCGCTGTCGGCCGCCATGCCAGGACGGCTGTCGTCCACCGCACTCACGCGCCTAGCAGCGGAACGGTGAACACCGTGGCCGTGCCGGTGAGACAAAGCTCGCCCTGGCCGTTGCGCACTGATGTCTCGATCTTGCAGATCGGCTTGTCAGGGCGCACCTCTTTGACCTCGACGCGTCCGGTGATCTCCTCGTCAACGCCTACGGCCTTGACGAACTTCCAGGCGACTTCAAGGAACACGGTCCCTGGTCCAGGCAGGTCTTCGGCGACCAGCGCATTGAGGATGCCTGAGGTGACGCCGCCCTGGACGATCAATTTGCCGAACACCGATTTCTCGGCCAGCGCGCGGTCATAGTGCAGCGGATTGCGGTCGCCGGTGATATCGGTGAAGGCCTCGATATCGCTGGCGCGCGTGCGGCGCGTGCGCTCGGCCAAGGCGCCGACTTCCGGACGACCCTTGACCACACCTACCCAGCCATCTTTCGTCTCGGTGCTCATTGCGGCTTCTCCTCTGTTGCGGTTTCCACTGATTTGAAGGCTGGCAGGACGCGACCGCCGATGGCTGTCGGTGCGAGCAGCAGCGCGTCTCCGACGTGTGGTGGCTGCGCGCCGGCCAGGATGAAGCTCAGCATGGTCGGGCCTTCGGCCAATTCGACCAGCCCGACCACATAGGGAGCGGCCGGCAGCCAGCCGGGATGGCCCGGCTTGCCCACTTGCGAAAAGGATTTCAGTCGGCCCTTGCCCGACGCCTCTTTCCAGACCAGGCGCTTGCTCCAGCAATGCGGGCAGATCGGCCGCGGGTAAAATACGGGCTTGCCGCAGTCCTCGCAGTGCTGGATTTTCAGCTGGCCTTGTGCCGCCGCATCCCAGAATGGCTGGGTCAACGCGGTGATCGTCGGACCGGGGGTTTTCAAGCCATTGAGATCGACGGACATCAGGCGGCTCCCAGCACGAGCGCGGTCGCCTCGCTCATCGTCGCGCCATTGCCGGTGACCAGCGCGAGCTCGGCCTTGCCGATCTGGCGTTCGCCCGCCTCACCGCGCAGCTGACGCACGGCCTCGACGACATGCGTCATGCCGCCGGCAAGGTCGGGCTGGCCGAAGCCGAGCTGGCCGCCATGCGTGTTGAGCGGCTTGTCGCCTTGGTGCGAAAGATCGTGGTCGCGCAGCCACGCGCCAAACTGGCCCGGCGCACAGAGACCGGCGTCCTCGATCGTCGTGGCGACCATGATCGTGTAGCAGTCGTAGAGCGACAGGAGATCCATGTCATCGGCCCTGGTGCCGGACTGCGCGAAGGCCCGCGCCATGGCGCTCTTCAGCGGACCGGAGGTGAGGCAGGGCGCCTGGCTGACCGCGCGATGCGTGACCTTCTCGCCGGCCCCCAGCAAATGCACGGGACGCTTGCGCAGCGAACGCGCGCGCTCGGCCGAGGTGACGACAACTGCCTCGCCGCCGGCGACTGGCATGACGATTTCATAGAGATGCAGCGGCGAAGAGATCATCGGCGAGGCCAGCACCATCTCCACATCCGCCGGCTTGCCGAAGAAGATCGCGTCTGGGTTGAGCTGTGCGTTGGCCCGTGCCGCCGCGGCAATCAGCGCGAAATCCCTGGCGGTCGAGCCATGCGCCGCCATATGCGCCTGCATCAGCAGCGCGTAGGAGATATTGGCGCCCGAAGCGCCGAACGGCACGTCGAACTCGCGGATCGGATTGCGGTTGGGCGATCGCGGTGCAACCTCTTCGCGGTTGTTGGCGAGGACGCACAGCACTGTCTCGCACATGCCGGCCTCGATCGCCGCCGCTGCGCGCCAGACCATGCCGGCACCCGAAGCGCCGCCGAGGTCGACGACATTGGCCATGGCCGGCGCCAGCCCGAGATACTCAGCGACGGTCGCCGGAACATGCTGCGGCGTCTCGCCGACCTGCGGCCCGACCAGCAGCCCATCGATCGCCGCCGGCTCCAGCCCGGCATCGAGCACGGCCAGACGGGAGACCTCGGCGATCATCTCCAGCGTCGCCACGCCGCTGGTCAGGCGTTGCGGTTTCAATTCGCCGATGCCGACGATCGCTCCCTTGGCCCGGATCATGCCGCCTTGCTCCGGTCGAGCGCGCGGTATTCCTCGAGGCATGCGGGATTGGCGAGCGAAGCCATATTCTTCACCGGCTTGCCCTCGAGTGTGGTGCGGGCGGCCCCTTCCACCCTCTTGCCGTTGAGCGTGTAGGGCACGGCCTGCACCGCATGGATGCGGTGCGGCACGTGGCGCGGCGATGCGCCCGCACGAATGGCGCGGCGGATCTGCCCAGCGAACTCAGGCGTCAGCTCAAAACCGTCGCTGAGCTTGACGCAAAGCACGATCTCCTCATCGCCTTCGACCGGCGCGCCGAACACCAGGCAATCCTCGATCTCGGCAAAGGTTTCGCAGGCGGCGTAGATTTCGGCCGTGCCGATGCGCACGCCGCCGGGCTTCAACGTCGTGTCCGAGCGGCCATGGATGATCCCCGAGCCATGCAGGCTCATCTCGGCGACATCGCCATGCGTCCAGATTTCCCGGCGTGCGGCGAAATAGGTGGCGTGGTAGCGCGCGTCGCCGTCCTTGCCCCAGAAGGTCAGCGGCATGGACGGGAACGGTTCGGTGCAGACGAGATCGCCCTGCCGGCCGATGACCGGCGCGTTACGCTCGTCCATCACCGCCACCGCAAGGCCAAGCCCCTTCACCGTCAGTTCGCCACGGCGAACGGCGTGGAGCGGCGAACCGAGCAGGAAACAGCCGATGATCTCGGTGCCGCCCGAGATCGAGGCGAAGATCATGTCGTGCTTCACATTCTCGTAGACCCAGTCGAACTGGCCGGGAGAGACCGGCGCGCCGGCCGAAAGCAGCGAGCGCAGCGATGACAGGTCGTGCAAGCGCCCAGGCGCGTAGCCTTCGGCGGCAAGTGTCGCCAGATATTTCGGGCTGGTGCCGAAATGGGTGACGCGTGCGCGCTCCGCCATTGTCCACAGCGGGCTGGCGTCGAGGCCATCAGCGGTCTTCAGGATCGGCGCGCCGTCATAGAGCACAACAGCCGCGCCGCAGGCGAGGCCCGAGATCAACCAATGGTACATCATCCAGGCCGTGTTGGTGTACCAGCTCATCACGTCGCCGGGGCGGACGTCGCCATGCAGCAGATGCTCCTTCAGATGTTGGAGCAGCACGCCCCCGGTGCGATGGACGATCGCCTTCGGCGCACCCGTGGTGCCTGAAGTGTAGAGCACATAGGCCGGATGATCGAAGGGCACGCGTTCGAAGGCCAGCGGAGCGTCTGCGCCGAAATCCTCGAAAGCGACAGCCGTCCGCATGACGGGTTTATCGTCGCCGATCAGTACCAGCTTGGTCACCGTCGGCATCGCCGCAACGATCTCGGCCAGCCGGTCGGAAATGTCGTGTTGCTTGCCCGCGTATCGGTAGCGGGATGCTGCAAACAGCACCTTGACGCCGATCTGGCCGAGACGGTCGACGATCGCCGCCGCGCCGAAATCCGGCGAGCAGGACGACCAGACGGCGCCGACCGAAAGAGTCGCCAGAAGCGCCACGAGACCTTCGAGACGGTTGGGCAGTATACCGCCGACGCTGTCGCCCCTCGCCACGCCGGCCGCGCGCAGGCCATGCGCTATCCTGGCGACGCGCCCGCGCAACTCACAGAGGGTGACGGTGCGGAAATGGCCGCTCTCGTCGGCCTCGATGACCGCGACCCGATCATCGTCGCCCCGCAACAGATTCTCCGCGAGATTAAGCGATGCGTCGGGAAAGAATTGGCTCCGCGTCATCGGCGCCTGGTCGTCGCGCAGGAAAGATCGCGTGCCCGGATCGCCGGTCACGCCGGCAAAGTCCCACACCGCCCGCCAGAACGCGCCAAGGTCACTGATCGACCAGCGATGCATCGTCTCGTAGTCGTGCGGGCTGAAGCCGTTGGCTGTCGCGAAGCGCGCAAGATTCGAGAATTGGAACGCGGCCGGCGCCGGCGTCCAAAGCACGGATGACATGAATTTCCTCCCGGAATGCAGGCCGGCGCGAAGCCGTCATCTTGTCTGCAAGTCACTTTCAGATTATTGGTTATAACCAGAATGTCAAGCGGCGAACACGCCCTCTGTGCCGCACCAATGGAGGACAGGAAATTGCCGGATGCAGTGTACATCGTCGCCGCCAAACGCACGCCGATCGGCAAGCTCAACGGCGCGCTCGCCGGCCTCTCCGCCGCGGAACTGGGTGGGCAGCTGATTCAAGCGATGCTGGCCGAAACCGGGCTTGCGCCTGATGCCGTCGGCGAGGTGATCATGGGCCAGGTGCTGACCGGCGGCGCCGGGCAGAACCCGGCAAGACAGGCATCGCTCAGGGCCGGCCTGCCGGTCAGCGTACCCGCGATGACGATCAACAAGGTGTGCGGCGCTGGCCAGAAATCGATCCATCTTGCCGCGCAGGCCATTCGCTGCGGCGACGCCGATTGCATCATCGCCGGCGGCCAGGACTCGATGACGTCCGCGCCGCATTTTATTCCAGGCATTCGCGGCGGCGTGCGCATGGGCGACCAGATCGTCAAGGATTCGATGATCACCGACGGGCTGTGGGACGCCTTCCATCAGGTCCATATGGGCGTCACGGTCGAGTCCCTGGCGCAGCGTTGCCAGATCACGCGCGATGAGCAGGACCGTTTCGCGTTGCGTTCGCAGGAGAAGGCCGACGCCGCTATCCGCTCGGGAAGGTTCGACGATGAGATTGTCCCTGTCTCGGTAAAGACAAGGCAGGGTGATGTCGTCATCGACCGTGACGAGCATCCAAACCCCTCGACCACCCTCGAAGGACTTGGCCGGCTGAAGCCGGTCTTCGATCCGGCGGGGACAATCACCGCCGGCAACGCCTCCGGGCTCAACGATGGTGCTGCCGCCGTGTTGGTTATGTCGGAGACACGGATGAACGAACTCGGGCTAACGCCCCTCGCCCGAGTTGCGTCCTATGCTTCAGCGGGGGTCGAGCCGATGGATATGGGGCTGGGACCAGTCGCTGCCTCACGCCTTGCGCTGCAGAAGGCCGGCTGGCAGGCGGCCGACCTCGACGCCATGGAGATCAACGAAGCCTTCGCCGCACAGGCCATCGCGGTCAATCGCGAGATGGGCTGGAACGAGGAGATCATCAACATCAGCGGCGGCGCCATCGCGCTCGGCCATCCGTTGGCCGGGTCCGGCTGCCGCATCGTAGTGACGCTGCTCCACGAGATGACGAGGCGCAAGGCCCGCAAAGGCCTGGCCTCACTTTGCATCGGCGGCGGCCAAGGCGTGGCGATCTGCCTGGAGCGGTGATCCGAGACTCTAAGCAGCTGTCGTGTGAAAGCGGTGCACAATGGCCTGGCCACGCCACCTCCAAGATTTCGACCCGGCGCGAGGATTGCGTAGCGGAAGCCAATCACTGATCGCGCAAATAGAAAGGTAAAAAGAACCGCGAGGATACCTCCGATTGCACCGAAAATGCGCATGCCGAACAGCGTGGGGCCGAACATGGCTAATGCTATCGAGTCAAGGAAGTAGTAGAGATTCGCGCGGCCAAACCAGCCCACACCCACAATGGGTGGCGGCGAAGCGCCCAAAAATTCCATAGCGTTGTTCGCCTGCGCCGCTGCATCTCCATCAACCCTGTGGGGGAAGTCTGCCAGCGCGATGACATAAAGAGCGGCTGCGAGAACGAGGACGCAGCCAACGGCAATCATCTTGGCGAGCGGGCGAGAAGTGCTGCAAGATGGCAAACGGAACGGTTCGCGCACAGCGAACACAATCACGATGGCGAGAATATGCATCGCCAACCCGCTATTGCGGGAGCACCCGCCGGGTTCAAGTGAACGGAAACTTGCCCGATGACCAGGCATGCTAGCGCTCCAACTACCCCGCTGGCACTAAGATACATCGCCTGACGGGCGGCCGTGTTGTGTCGAGCAAAGCGCCTGCGCTTGCCATCAGCGCCCCTCACGCCATCGTCACCCTCTCAAAAAGTTCGACTGCCCACTTTGTCACCCTTCGCCGGATACGCAAGAAGGCCGTTCGCCGCGCGATGACGCCACCATTCTCGAGGCGCAAAGCCTATCATGGCTCGAACCGAACTGTCGTTACGCGAAGGTCCGGAAAAGCGATTGAGTGCGGGCATTTGAAGCGGTCCAAGCATTCCAGCCGCTTTGCGCCCGCGCGGTGCGATGATTCGGCGCGCCTGCATTTGATCAGCTTGAGGAAATAGCGCCGGTCGGTTTGCTCTCAGATGGGGAGGAGGTGGACGTGGTTTGACCCACTCTGCATAGTCGTCGGGCAGCATGTCTTCCCGCTATATGAGATTGTACTTTTCCGGGGAGAGGCCCAAGCTATCGGGAAAGGGCGTGGTCGGCTATCGAATCAGTGCTCAAACTGCGATGGAAATCCCGCAACTTCAGATGGCCGATGATCAGACCTCTCAAACGTTCTACGCAATCCCAACAAGTGCTGGTTACGGGAGGTTCCGGCTTCCTCGGTATGTACTGTATTTTGCAGCTGCTCGATCTTGGATACCGGGTTAGATGCACTGTACGCTCGCTGACACGCGAACCAGAAGTCGTCGTACACTCGAGCAGATGGGCGCATCATCAATTGGCGCTTCTCTTTCCTTCATCGAGGCAGATTTGAGTGCCGATCCCGGTTGGGATGATGCCGCCGCCGGTAGCTCCTATGTGCTACATGTCGCCTCTCCATTTGCCGTTGGACAAAAGGGTGGCAATATTGACACCATCGGCATCGCCAGATCTGGCACACTACGAGTGTTGCGAGCAGCACATGAAGCGAAGGTTAAACGGCTGGTGATCACATCGTCATTCGTTGCCTTGAGTTACGCTCGCGATATGGACACCGCTGAATTCACTGAGGCCGATTGGAGTGACTTGAGCATTCCCACTCTTACCGCCTACGTCAGATCGAAGACGTTAGCCGAAAAAGATGCCTGGGATTTTGTGAGGCGAAAAGGTGGGCCAGAGCTTACAGCAGTAAACCCGACGGTGATATTGGGGCCGGTCATGTGCCCCGACTATTCTCCGTCAATTTCACTCATCCAACGTATGCTGGACGGAAATCTGCCGTTAGCTCCGAAGCTTTCCTACGGGATCGTGGACGTCCGCGACGTCGCCGATCTACACATTCGCGCTATGACCGATCCTGCAGCAAATGGCGAGCGGTTCGTTGCAATAGCGGGTGAAACAATGAGCATATACGAGATAGCCCGGGTGCTCAGGTCGCGGCTGGGTGCTCATGGAGCAAAAGCGCCGCGATTTGAGATGCCAAACTGGGCGATGCGACTTCTCGCTTTGGTCAGTCCTGCGGCAAGTGCTATCGCCGGCATGTCTGCTTTACGGGGACAAAGCTGCCTACGGCCTCCGATGACAAGCAAAACTGCTGCCACCTACGACTCGTCCCTCTCATCGCGCAAATTAGACACAACGCGGCGGTTCTGCGACCTGCAGGCGGCGTCGGGGCAGTCGCGGACGAGCCTCTCCTTGCCGTAGCCCTTGGCCCACATGCGATTGCGGTCTATGCCGCCCGCGGCGAGGTAGTCCATCACCGCATCGGCGCGCTGCTGCGACAGCGCCGTTTCACTTGCGCCGGGATCGTCGGCGAAACCCTGCAGCTTGAGCAGCCAGCGCGGATGCTTTGCTAACCAGGCGATCTGGGTGTCGAGGGTGGCCTTGGCGACAGAATCGAGCGCAACCGAACCTTGTGTGAAATAGGTGCGGCGGCCGACATTGAGGATAAAATCCTCCTCGCTGCCCGGCTGCACGTTCTGGAAGCCGGCAATCTCGGCGTTGGTGACGTCTGGCGTGGAAGGGGCCAGCGTGTTGCTGGTCGAGCAGGATGCGACAAACACCAGCAGGCTGGCAGCGAGCAGCCGGCGCGTGTTTTCAATCATGCGGTTCATCAGGCGCCAATCATTCGACAGTTGTGGAAGCGGGCGCCTGGTCGGCGATGTGCGGCAGCACCTCCACCGCGGTGCCGATCGGGCACCGCTGGTAGAGGTCGATGATGTCTTCCGGGAACATGCGGATGCAGCCGCTGGAAGCGTCGGTGCCGATGCTCCATGGCTCCAGGGTGCCATGCAGGCGGTAGCCGATGTCGGCGCCGTCGCGGTACAGATAGAGCGCGCGCGGCCCGAGCGGATTGTTGGACGCGCCGCCTGCGACCATCGGCGGTAGGTCCGGCTTGCGCTTACGCATTTCGGGGGGCGGGACCCATCGTGGCCACAGCGCGCGGCGGTCGATCGTCGCGCGGCCGTACCATTTGAAGCCGTCCTTGCCTACGCCGACGCCGTAGCGGATGGCGGTCTTGTTTTCCATGATGAGGTAGAGGAAGTGGTGGCGGGTATCGACCACGACAGTGCCGACCGGCTCGCTGCTGAAATACTTCACGATCTGGCGATGCCATCTCTTGTCGATCTTGGCGAAGTTGGTCTTGCGATAGACAAAATTGTTGTCGCTGGCGTCACCGGCGAAAAAGGATTTTGCCGTCGCGGCTAGAACAATATTGCCGGTTGCACCGACCGCGACCAGCGCCAGGCCGCCGATCACGACTCCCCTGCGTGATAAAACCATCGGCAATCCCCCATGCCTTAAGTCTGGCAGACCATAGTCGAGAATGATTTCGCCTCAAAGTGGAAAATGCTGCAGCGGGCCGGATGCGACCCGAAGCCGGACCTTCGATACGCCTCGGATTCACGGGCCGAAGCCAATCCTTGCGACTTCGAGCCTCGAACCTGCCACGCATTCAGAAGCCGTATAAAGCGATGGCGATTCCGAAGACGATGACGACCAAAATGCCGATGAAGGTCGGTGCTGTTACGATGAAAGCTGCCGGGACCAGGTATAGGTTGCGCCAAGCTAGCGTTGCCGTAACGATCGCGATGATGGGGGAGACCACGAAATAGACCGGGGTACCCCAGTCGTCACCGCCAAAGTCGAGCCCTTGCTCAGCGACCGAAGGCAGCATCGAAAACCAGCCCAGCATGATGCTGCCGGCTAACGCCAGGTTAGTGCCGCGAAGATCGCCTCGAAGAGCCAGCACAAAGGCCGCCATGGCCGCAATCGTCTGGAGCCCGCCTGTCATGGCCGCTGTCCATCCGGCCATCCCGGAGCCCGGGTTTGACACGCCCATGAACACATAGGCTACCAACGACAGACCCAGATACGCCTGCAGCGCCGCCGTTAGAAAGAGAAGCGGCCATACTGCCTTTTCCGCCGCTGATTTGTCTTGCTGCTCCCCGCTTGCCATGTTCTGGTCTCCAAATTCTGGGGCTGCCTCGCCTATCCTGCGGCCTGGTCGGAGCCTGTCTGAAGAAGCGGCTCTCTGCGGGGAGTTCTCACCCGGAGGAGGCGTTTTGCAACCTCACTCCCACGCGAGTCTGGTTCAAAGCGTCTTCAGCAACTATGTCCACATATGGGATCGCAGGAGTTCGCCTCAACGACCGAAACAAGGCGCTTAGCATACGCGGCTCCACTCGGAAATGGAGCTGCATCTGTAGGTTTCCGTAGCCTCAGCAGTTCCAGGGCATCTTCTACCGCGTCGCTCCAGCCATGCGAGAAGGCTGGAGCGTGCGTCGCTCATCAACTCGAACTGAACAGGTCGGCCGGTGTTCTGTTGGATGACCGCTGCGCGCCGGCAGACGGTTGATGAGCGTGGGGCCGCAACTAGAATGGCAGCTTTCAGGAATAGATGGGCTACTTTCAGCTCCGGTATTTTGCGGCCGACCAAATTGGCCTAATCCTGCAGGCGTGCGAGACGCCCGCCGTCAAAAACAACGGCTGCGCAGGCCGGATGCCGCCTGATGGCACCTAGGCCCTCCCCAGCGGTCTTAGTTCACGATGCAGGACGGCACCCCTGCGATCGGCTGAATCCGGTCAGCGTGTGCTTCGGGTTCAGGGCGCAACATCAGGCGGTGTCATTTGCACGGATGGCGGCGAACCAACCACCGCGCCAGGGGCGCCAGATTGTTGGATCTCTACTTCGCGGCTCACACCTTGGTGAGCAGCTTGCATCTCCGGAACAGTGAAAACCGGCACCTCGCCCTTGAAACCCTGGAGCTCAAAGGCGCCCGCCTGGACGACCGGCATCGATGCTCCTGCCGCAAAGCCGGGTCCGAGCACCAGGGGGATGCCCAGCTTCTTGGTCGTGGACTCGAGACGTGCCACGCGGTTCACCGGGGAGCCGATTGCGGTGTAATCGAAGCGTCGTTCGGAGCCGAAATTGCCTACCGAGCAGATGCCGGTCTCGATGGCGACGCCGATTTCGATCGAGCGATGGCCATCCGCAGTGAAGGCGGCATCTTCGCGCTTCACCCGCTCGATCAGGGCAAGACCCGCGTCGAGCGCACGCTCGCGATGATCGGGTTGATCAAGCGGCGCGTTCCAGAAGGCCAGCACCGCATCGCCCATGAACTTGTCGATGGTGCCGTCGCGCTTGAGTATCTCATCGGTCGCAATACCAAGGAAATGGTTGACTACCTTGGCGATCTCATGGGTATCGAGCTGTTCGCTCATCGTCGTGAAGCCGCGTATGTCGCTGATCAGGATTGTGATCTCGCGCTTCTCGCCAGACAGGATTGCCTCGGTGTCCGAGCTTGCGAGGCGCTGCACCACGGAGGGCGACAGATATTGGGAGAACTGTCGCGCCAAGGTGGACCGGCGCTGCTCGCTGCGCCTGTAGAGGACATAGCCTTCGAAGCCCGCAACCATGATCGTTGCAAGCGCCGGCTGCAGCGGGTCATAGAGTGCACCCTGCATGCTGTACTCGAGAGCGCCGAACACAAACGGCGTGACGGCCAGCAGCGCCAGTGCGAGGGCGCCAAGCACGACACGCCCGGCGAGCACTCCGGACAGCCCGATGAAAACGACGGCACTGAGGAGAAACCAGAGCCGCTCAAGCATACGCGCGTGCGTTGGCTCGGCCAGGTAGCGCCCGGCAAGCATCTGGCCAACCGCATCGGCGTGGATGTCCGCTCCTGATCGTGCTGGACTCCTTGGCGTGGGCAGGTACTGCGTCAGTCCCACAGCCGACAGGTCGACAATGGCGATGGCGTCGCGCAGCCGCGGATCGCCATGGCCCGAGAGGATAGTGCTGGCAGACAGGCGGGGCGCATCGGTGGCGGTTTGCCAGAGGCGGATGCTCCCCTCCGGCTCGAGCGGCACAATGGCGCCGGCCATCCTGAGTGCGTCGAACCCGGCTGCATTCATCCGGGCTATGTACCCGTCCTGTCCAGCGTAAAGGCGCAGGAGCTCGAGTGCGAAGGACGGCCACAACTGCACGCCTTGAGCGGTGTTGCGAAGCCAGAGCAGCGGCACATGGCGCAGTACGCCGTCGGGATCAGGCAAGGTGCGAATCACGCCGAGGCCCGCGGCAGTGTTCGAGAATTCGGCAAGCGAGCCGGTCAAGCCGGTGAAGCCGGGAAGTGTATCGGGTACTTGCCCGACGATCGACCAGCCGGCTTTGGGTTCTGCTTCTGAAACTGTCGCCTCATTGCCTAGGCTGACGGCAAGCGCCGTTCGATTTTTGGCCAGCGCCGCTGCTAAGTGCTTGTCTCCGGCGATGCCTTCAGGCGAGTTGTCGGCCTCGGGGAGTACCAGCGCAAGCCCGACCACCGCCGCGCCGGATTCGGTGATGCCATCGACCAGATCGGCCAAGAGGCCACGATTCCAGGGCCATCGCCCATGTGCCTTGAGGCTGGCGTCATCTATCGAGACGATCACGACAGGATTGCTCGTCGTCTGGCGTGGGGCGAGAAACTGATAGAAGTCGTACGTCCGCTCACGCAGACGCGACAACGGTGCGTCAAAAGCCAAATGGCAAGCGAGCAGCAGGAGCACGACCACAAGGCCGGATATTTTGCGCCTGCCAGCTTGCCGCCAATCAGCCCAGGGACTACCGACCAAGCGGCTCATCGTGGGGCCAGTCTAATCGCAGTAGTAACAGCAACGCTCACCCTCACACTCGCCCCTCCGCCCCCCGCTGCCCGCAGGTGGCATTGGGCTGTCAGGGAATTCCAAGACCACTCCTGGCAATGCGCCGTCCGTGGACCCGCAGACTTCGAGCGAGCCGCCGAGTGCCGATGCACAAATTGCGCTTACGTCCAACCCAGGACCCGGTGCCCCTGGCAGGCCGGTGCCCGCTATCCGGTCAATACTGTCCAATATCGGGAAGGTGTCGATGCCACCGTAGCCGGTCAGCAGCTTGCCATCTGCCGACGTGCAGGCGTAGCCCGGGTTTGTGATGACCAGCCGTTTGCCACTGATCGTGCAGGTCATGCGGCCGGCGCGCAATATGCCGACAGTCTGGCCGGCTGCCACCAGCACTTCGATGATGCCGCCTCTCGCCCCGAGCACCATGTGCGGCGTCGCAACCTGCATGACGCCCCCTTTAGAAACTTGGCCGCCATAAAAACGTGCCAGGCCGCTGTTCATCCCGATATCGATCTTTCCGGAACCGGAGCCCGGATTGTAGACGAATTCATCGATTGTCAGGCTGGTGTTCGGACCAATCTTGGCGCTCGATTCATCCCGGAACACCAGCATTCCAAGACCGGTGGGGTCACTGCGCAACTGGTCGCCGAGTTCGACGCCAGCACCAACGTTCATTGTCCCACCGTTGTTGCGGACGATGTTGGTCTGATAGGCTGTCATCGACCCGACTGTCTCAGCGGCGGATGGTACCGTGAAAGCAAGGCAGGCGATAAAAAGAGCGATCTGACGGTACCTCATCGAGGCCTCTTTCAATTGAGCGTCAACGTATAGCTCATGAGCATTTCGAACGATTTTCGGTCGCGGTTGGCGATGGCGAAAGTGGTTTCTCGATAGGCGAGATCAACGCTGATCTTCTGGGCTTCAGTCAGCTGAAAATCGCTTTCCGAGGCAATGCGCCAGAAGTCGCTCTTAATATTTGTGCCGATGCCGACCGAGAGATCGGGAATGTCGCTGTGGCCGGCCGAGAAGGCGATCTGGTGTGACCATGCGAAAAGATCCGGTACGTTCATCAACAGGCCGCCATAGCGGACCTCGCCTGAGTAGCTGCGGCCGATTTCTCCAGATCCGGAAGCGAAGTCGTTCGAGCCGACAAAGCGCAGTCCGAGCGCCTGGCCATTGCGGAAGCGGTAGCTGCCGCCTGCCTCATAGAAGACCCTGCTGTCGGCGAAAATGCCTTGCGAGGCGCTTAGATCGATGTAGCCGCCACCGGCGAAGAGCGTCGTTTCGACCGTCGGTCGAACGAGGAAACGTCCACCAAGGCCAATGCCGGTTTCCTGAATATCGCTGTCGAAACGGTCTGTAACGGTAAACGCGGAGAGCAGCAGGCGAAGCGAATCGATCCCACTATTGGGCAGCCCCTTGTCCCAGGTAATCGCTGCGTTGCCGTGGACAAAAGTCTTATCGCTACCCGGAACCGACAGGTCTTCCGTGAAAAAACGCTCTGTCGCCGTCAACGACCCTGAAAGCACCAGCGCGTCGGCACTTGGCGTGCCGAGGTCCCACCGGACAAAGCCTTCCGCCCGCCCGTAGGGCGAGACGAAGCTTTCCTCGTCCTGCGCCCCGCCCGGCGCAAAATTGGTGAATGCGCTGAATACGCCGCCGGTCAGGGCGAGTTCCCAGGTGACGCCACGCAACGCACGATCGATCCGGCCGAGGAGGCGAACAGCTTCCTGCTGCTCACCCGCGGTCAGACCGCCGACTTCGATGCCGTACTGCACCTGCCGCCGGGCCAATTCATAGGAGCCGACATGATAGTACAACCGGCTGGCGGCAAGCCGGGCGCGCGCATCGCGGGGGTATTGGATCAGATACTGCTCGATTGAGGAGATCGCCTGATCGTATTGGCCCGCGTTGACCGCAACCGTGACGAATTGGGCGAGCGTTCCATTGTCGGCCGGACTGGCGATGCGGGCCGAAAACGCATCGTCATAGGCCGTAAAAAGACCTTGTGCGCCGGCCGGCAATACCCCGCTAAAAAGCAGCGCTGCGGCGAAGCCGAAAATCGTGCGAGACGAAGATTGCATGCCGAGAACCCACCCCGACCGGACTAGTGCGAAGGAATCGCATGACTACAAGAAAAAAGGCGACTGAACTGCCACCAGATCACGCGAGCCTCAGCAGCTGTTGCAGCTGCGCAACAAGCTAACAGGCTTATTCCTATTTTTGGCTGCGCTGGTCGCAAAAACGTCTGCTTGGAGTTGCTGGACGTAATTGAAGGATTCGGCACCAGTAGCAAACAACCAGATCCTGAGTGGCGGATCGCAAACCGACGAGGTTAATATTGCTTGCGCGATTCTGCGCGTGTTCTGGTCACTGAATAGGCTTCAAGGTCATCCACGGCCTATCCAAAGGTCTTCCGGCGCGTTGCGCAAGGGGTCAGAGAGCTGCCGGAGGGTGCTTCTCACGATTGCGCGATGCGGCCTGGCTCTCGCAATTCGCTGAACGCGACGAGATCAGCTTGTTGCCCCAATTTCCCAGGAACGTACCTCGCTACAGCACGAGTATGGTGGCCAGCCCCAGCATCAGGCCCATGCCTACAATATCGGTCAAGGTGGTGAGGAAGATCGCCGAAGCGACCGCCGGGTCGGCGCCGACCCGGCGCAGGCCCAACGGGATCAGCACGCCGGAGATTCCAGACATGAGGCACGATCCGGACATGGCAAGCAGGATCACAAGTGCTAACATGGGCGCTTGGGCCGCCGACTCCGGTTGCCTCGAGGCGTAGAACCACATCGCCGCAGCCGCAAGAAGGCCGACAAGCAAGCCGTTGGCGATCCCGAGCGCGCCCTCTCTCACCACCAAGTGCAGCTTCGGTCGTTTGTCCACATCCCCCAGCGCAAGGCCACGCAGCGTCATAGCCAGTGCTTGGCAGCCCGTGTTTCCGCTCTGCCCGGCCAAGACCGGGAGGAATGCCGCCAGCGTGACGATCTTCTCGATGGTTCCTGTGAACGAACTGACCACGAATGCGGCCATGAAGGCCGTCAGGAGGTTCAACTGCAGCCACGGATGACGCTTCAAGAAGGCTGAAAACAGCGGCGTGAAAGAGCGCTCCTCCTTCTGGACACCTACCATTTGGCCAGACTGAGCGGAAATCTCAATGACTTGCTGCTCGAACAAGCGCCAGCCGCGAACCTGCCCGAGCAGCCGGTTCTCCGCGTCCACCACCGGATAGACAGGGTAGTGACGCCGTACCGCTGCCTTGCAGGCGTTGCTCAAAGAGAGACCTACATCAAGAGCGAACGGCTTGGGCAGCATGATCTGGTCGACAATGGCGTCCGGTTCGCTCAGCATCAGATCGCGCAGGACCACCAGGCCAACCAGTTTATTGCCCTCGTCCGTGACGTAGAGATAAGTGAGTTCGGTCGGCACCTGGGCGCGTCTGACAGCTTCCACCGAGGCAGCAACCGTCGTCCCGACAGGAACGCTGGCGGAAATCGGGTCCATTACCTCGACAAGCGACTCGGGGATCGCGAAATCCTCGCCATCGTCAGGGGGCCTGATGGGCCGCATATGCGATGGCAAATGCTCGGCCACCTTGCGGGCGTGCCCCTCTGGCAACAGCTCTAGTGTGTCGCGGATGAACTCGGGAGACTCTCTGGCCAGCAATTCAGCTGCGTCGTCGGGTGCTCGGGCACGCAGTGTGCGCACCAACTTCTGAACGCCGGTCTCATCTTTCATTCGCTATAACCCCCAGTTGAAGGTCACATAATATGTTAAGTACCGGATCGCACCAGTGTGGAAATACCCAGCTTCTTCCTGCCCCAGCAGTCCGCCTTGGCTCTCGAAGTTACTGCGGCCTAAAACGAGTTGAGATACGCCGCCTGACGCAAGCGTCGACCCGGCAGACGCCATCTCACCTGGGTGATCCGGACCGGTCCGGAATTCCTGCCTGAGCGATCAATGGCCGTCCTGGGAAATGCATGTGGGCAATGGCGGGTTGGAGAGTCTGATATCGTTGCGCATCGAGAGCTATGGCGCGGTCACTGTGATGTCTGCTTCTTGGAAGCGGCTGCTAATATCTCAATGACCGAGACGAAGCGCAAAGACGCCATTCGCAAAAGTCTGGTCAGACTGAATGTCTGAGATACGCTTAAGCCAACATCAGGATTCGGCGTGCCGAACGCTCGGCGGTAAGCTGCCGTTCTAGCTTGGCGTCCTCGGGCAAAGTTTCTCTCGTCAGCTCACGACTCCATCCCCCGTCGTTCGCGAGCGAACGGCACTATTCTGATACCCGCCGTCCACCAGGCGGACGACCAACTGGGCTCGAAGTCGACCTGGGACCTGTGCTGCGGTTAAGCATCCCACGTGATGATCGCGGTCGACAACTAGGTCGGCGAATTGGAAACGACCGCCACTCCAGCAAATCTGCTTTAGAGCAAAATTGCACGCCGGCTTACAGGCTGTGCGCAGCAGAGCCAATTCTCTTGCGATGCCGCCCCGCTTACGACAGGATTGCCGCAACTGGAGGTTAGCCTATGACGCCAGACCCCTTGCGGCCCGACCAGCTGCCACTCGACACTCCGCCTGTGCAATACCTGAACCTGGACCCGTCGCTTTATGTACGCGATGATATCTGGCAGCAGGAACGGTGCAGCATCTTCGCGCACACCTGGCAGTTCATGGGGCCTGTCGCCTCGGTCGCGACGTCCGGTCAATACCTTGCCATCGACATCGCCGGCACGCCGATCTTTGCCATCCGGGGCCGGGACGGGACCTTGCGCGGATTTAAGAACGTCTGCCGCCACCGGGGGGCGAAACTTCTGGCCGATGGCGCGGGCAAATGTGGGCTGATCGTTTGTCCCTATCACAAATGGTCCTTCGCCGACACCGGACGGCTGGTGCAGGCCCCATGGTATGGCAAGGATCCCGCGATCATCGCCGAAGACTGGCCGCTGGAGACGGTGCAGTTGTCGGAATGGCGCGGGCTGCTCTTCGCGGCACTCGACCCGAAGGAAAGTCTTCTGGATCAACTTGGCTCTCTGCCCGACGAACTGGCGGACGAGCCGTTGGAGACCTATGCCGCCACCGATCAGGCCACCGTCAGCTTTACGGCGAACTGGAAGATCTACACCGACAATTTCGTCGAAGGCTACCACATCCCTGGCACACATCCCTCGTTCTACGCTGCCATCGACTTCGAAGCTTTCCAGACCACCGCCCATCCCGGTTATGTCCGGATGACCGCACCGCCGAAAGACGGTCTGTTCTATCGCGGCAAATGGCTTTGGATGTGGCCGAATTGGACGCTATCGCTTTTCGATGGCGGCATGAACGTTAGCCGGATCAACCCGACCTCACCGCATCACACAGACCAGCATTACCATTTCTTCTTTGCCGATATCGCTGCAGAAGCATCCGAGAGCAGGGCGAAATCTGTGCAAGGCACTCTGGCCGTGGTACTCGAGGACTACGCCATCTGCGCCGATACGCATCGCAACTATGCCGCAGGGGCCTATAGCTCCGGCCCGCTCTCGGGGCGGCATGAGCGGGGAGTGCAGTATTTCCAGGAACGTGTCGCTGCGGCACTGGGGCTGTGAGCGCCCCTGGCGTCCTTGTCCGCCGGATAGCTCGGCGCCGGCACGAGAGCCCTCCGGCCCAGTCGAATAGGGCGGGCACGGTAAGACGAGTTACGAGCGTCGTGGCAATCGGAGCTCGCTCAATGCGGAGAGCAGATCGGCGCACGCGGCTTTGACGACCAAGTTTAGCGGGCTGGAGCTGATTGGCCCGATCGGCACCGATTCCGTGAGGCGCGGCTGCTGCTCCGGCAACCCCTGCGTTAAACCAGTCGCACGGCCGGCCGAGCACAGCTATCCGGTGATCTTCTGGCCCGGGCGATCAAGGTTTCGTGGTAAGCGACCAAGGACTTGGCATGAAGTCGCGTGCGATAAGAATGGTAAGCTGGCCGGCCGTGCAACACACCCGAAAACGGCGACTTTGGAACGATACCGGCACAAGCTACGTTACAGCTGGTTGAATTGATATCGGGGCCAGAAATATGAATGAACTGCCGCAGGCGAACGTTGTCGCCTTCAAGAACCCGGAAATGTCCGGCACTGACAGTCCGAATTTTGATTATCAGGATTTTTTCGAGAACGGCGCGGTTGCTCTCCATCTGGTGAGCGAGGATGGCATCATTCTGCACGCCAACACAGCTGAGCTCGACCTCCTCGGTTATCCCGCAGAAGACTATGTCGGCCGGCACATCGCCGACTTCTACCCCGACCGGCCGGTCATCGAGGACATTCTGGAACGCCTCACCAAGGGCGAAAAGATCGCGAGATATCTGGCGCGTCTGAGAGCCCGCGACGGAGCCATCAAGCATGTCGAAATCACCTCGAGCGGCCATTTTCGTGACGGCAAGCTAATCAACACCAGATGCTTCACAGTCGATGTGACCGACTTGGAGCGAGCCCGCACCGAACTGAGGCATCAAGACAATACTTATCACCAGATCCTCGACGCCCTTCCGGTCGCCATCTACACAACTGACCAAGACGGTACGATAACCTATTATAATCGCGCTGCTGCCGAGCTGGCAGGACGGGAGCCTAACGTCGGCAAGGACAAATGGTGCGTGACGTTCAAGCTGTTCACTGCCGACGGCAAGGAACTGCCCCACGACGAGTGCCCAATGGCGATCGCTCTCAACGAAAACCGGCCGGTCCGCAACCAGGAGGCCGTGGCGCAGCGACCGGACGGATCTTTTTTCCCGTTCCTGCCCTATCCCACGCCGCTGCGGGATGAGCACGGCACCCTGATAGGTGCCGTGAACATGCTATTGGACCTGACGGACCGCCAACGTGCCGAAGAGGCCAAGCAGCATCTGTCAGCGATTGTGGAATCCTCGTTCGACGCTATTGTCAGCAAGGATCTCAACACCATCATCAAGAGCTGGAACCAGGGCGCCGAACGGCTGTTCGGCTATACCGCTGACGAAGCGATCGGTCAGTCGGTGACGATGCTGATTCCGGATAACCACCAGGACGAGGAACCTCGTATCCTCGAACGCATTCGGCGTGGCGAACGCGTCGAACCGTTCGAAACCACACGGCAGCGCAGGGATGGCAGCCTGGTTCCGGTTTCGCTGGCGATATCGCCCGTGCGTAACGCAGCCGGGCAAATCGTCGGCGCGTCGAAGATTGCCCGGGACATCACGTTGGCGAGGGAAAGCGAGCAACGCATCCACATGCTGATGCGCGAGGTCAATCACCGGGTGAAAAACCAGTATTCAGTCATCCTGTCGATGATCCGTGAGACCAACAAGCGATCGGAGACGCCAAAGCAATTTGAATACCAGGTGCGCGAGCGCATCATGGCGCTGTCGCGCTCCCACGACCTGCTGGTTGCGGCGGACTGGAAGGGCGCCACGATCAGTGACCTTTTGGCGGCGCAAGCCCAGCCATTCCCACGGGGAGACGTTATCGCCATGTCGGGCCCATTGTTAGTCCTCAATGCCAATGCGGTGCAGTATCTCGGGATCGCTTTCCATGAACTGGCTACCAACTCGGCCAAATATGGCGTCCTCTCAGCGGATAAGGGCCAGATCTCAGTCATATGGACCATTACCGGGTCCGGTGCTTCGAGGCTCCTCCATCTCACCTGGGCTGAAACCGATGGGCCGGAAGTTCAGAGCATCGGACAGGGCGGCTTTGGAACCGTGGTATTGAAGCGGGTGGCACCTGCGGCAGTGGGGGGACAGGGAAAGCTTGAGCACGGCCCGCATGGGGTCACCTGGAGCTTGGAAGCCCCGTTGACCGCCGTGGAGCCGGCCGTTGCAAACAGGGGCTAGCCGTCAACGTTTCGACCTCGGCCGCCTTTGCCTTCATCTGTGGCGCCCTGGTCGGGCGGTCACCAGTAGATTCGCTTGCTGCGACCTTTATCGAGGCGGGAAACCCCAGTGTTGCCGCCCTGACCTTCAAATCGGTCATGTCGTCCCATGCCTGAGGCGACTTGTCACAAAAAGCCGGCGTCACTTCCGATGTTAGATCAGTCACCTGAGCTCGTTGTCATGGGCCGCGGGCTGACGGTCAGCTTCTTGCTTACTAGAAAGTGACCTGTTATCGCAGGCAGGCGAATGGATCTCTGCCTCGCCTTAGGTCCCTCAAAACTTGACCATCAGATTTGCATCGAAGCCGTTTTGCTTCATGGCCGATGCGAACTGGCCCTGATAGGCGAAGCCAAGCTTCGCATAGGGGCTGAGTGCGACGTCGATGCCGGCCTCGATCAACGCTGCATTCCTTGCGATCGGGGCGCCGGCGATGGCAAACGTGTCGGAGCCAGCGAAGGCGAAGGTGGAGATCGGTGTAACGTCGCCAAATGCATGGCGCCAGGCAAGTGTACCGCGCGCCGTGACAGCGGTGCCGCCGAGATCGAAGTTGCTGGATGCCCTAAGGCCGAGGGTGGTGAACGTCACATCGGTGTTGGTGCTGGACGCCGTCAGGGCCGCGGCACCGCCTGTCTCGCTGAAGCCGTCGGTGTGGAGTGTCACGTAAGAAAGTCCGGCGAATGGTTCGAAACCGAACTGCCCGGCCTTCAGGTCATAGGCGATCTCAGCAAAGGCCTGTGCGGTGGCGGCATCATAATCGGCGCTCAGACTGTTATCCAAGCCGGCGAAGGCGACGTGGCGGCCCATTGAGATGTCGTGCCAGGTGTAGGCCGCGCCGGCGCGAAGGCCAAAAGCGCCCCATTGGCCACCGCCATAGAGGCCGAGATGCCAGTTCTGGCTGTCGCCCGAGAACGCGCGATCATCGACATTGAAGCTCGAATGGCTGAAGCCGGCGATGACGCCTGCCCGCCAGTTATCGCCGAAGGCGCTGTCGATGCCGGTGAGGAAACCGCCGGTGGAAGACGAGATCGGCGCAGCATTGCCATCGCCGTCATTGTCGCGCCATGAGCCGAAGGCGGTTGCCCAGGCGGCGGCGCGATCCGTGGTGGCCGGCAACAGCATGCCATGGATGGCTTCATTGGATTTGCTGCCTCCCTGCGCCACCTCGCCATAGGCGATGACAGGCGCATCGCTGGCCGCGACCGTGCCGAAGGCCGAACGGATGCGCGCATTGACGGCCTCGGCAACGTGCTGGCTATCCTCCACCAGGACGCCATTGGCACTGGGATATCCATCGCCCGACAACTGGTCGAAGATCTGGCGTACCGTTTCGTCGTCATTGGCTAGAACAACGACGGCCTGGTAGAGCGCGCTCAGCGATCCGAGCGTCTCGAGCACGCCGGCCGTGCTCTTCTGGTTGAATGTCTGGGCAAAGTCGGTGAAGGCAACGTTGTTGCGATTTAGGGTCAGATTCACGTCGTCGCCATCATAGGCCAGGAACGGATCAAGGAAGGCAAAGTCCGAAGTCACGCTGTCGAACTGACCCGAAACGCCACCGTCGGCGGTGAGGATCGTATAGGTCGAAGACGGCTTGTAGCCGCCGTCGACACCAATATGGGCGACAGAGCCGCCGCCGATGGTCGCCGCGCCGGTTACGTGAACCAGATCGCTGGAACTGCTGGCCGGGTCGACCTCGACCTGCAAGCTGGCGCCAGCGTTGAAGA
Source organism: Mesorhizobium sp. LMG17149 (assembly GCF_024518695.1). Classification (NCBI taxonomy): domain Bacteria; kingdom Pseudomonadati; phylum Pseudomonadota; class Alphaproteobacteria; order Hyphomicrobiales; family Phyllobacteriaceae; genus Mesorhizobium; species Mesorhizobium sp. LMG17149. The sequence continues at coordinate 84,593 of NZ_JANIFL010000007.1, read as the reverse complement.
CGAGATCCCCGTCAACCGTTAGTGTGCCGATAGAGGCGCCTGGCGCCAGTGTGCCGCCACTTTGAACAGTCACCACGCTGCCAGCCCCGGAGCCGACCGTCCCGTGGCCGCCAAGCACGGCACCATTCGTCACATCAAGGTTGCCGCCGAGCCTTGCCCCGGAATGTACGTCGTCCGATCCGATGAGGAGGGTGCCGCCGGCCACGGAAGTGGTGCCGGTGAAGCCGGAACCGTCGCCATCATAGGAAAATGTCGCACCCGTCTTGATGAACGTGCCGGTGCCCGAAAGGATGCCGCCATAGCTGCCATCCTGGTCCTGGACAATCGTCAAGGCCTTGGTGCCCAGTTGGACAGTGCCGCCGGAGCCGCTAAGATTGTGGATCGTCATGTCGAGAGCGCCAATACCACTGATGTCGAATACGCCGGCATCGATCTGCAGCGAACCCGGTCCGATCGAGCCCGCTCCCGAGAGCGCAAGCGTGCCGGCCTCGATGGTAGTGCCGCCCGAATAGATGTTGGTTCCGGAAAGCACCAGCGTGCCCGCGCCGGTCTTGCGCAATCCATCGGTGCCCGCGATCACATTGGAGATGGTCGACACATAACCGTTGCTTGCGGCGCTGCCATCGCCGACGCGCACTTCGACCGGCGCCGGATGATCGGCGTCTGCCACCAGCGTCAGCGTGTCGCCGGTGAGCACGTAGCCGCCCGACGCGAACTGCATGCCGGTCGTCTGGACTGCGCCGGCGCTGCCGTCCACCGTTACGGTGCCTGCCTCGCCGCCGAAGACGGCGAAACCGGGCTGCGGCTGCATGGCCGCCGTGAGCGCACCCGTCGCATCGGTCCAATTCGGCGCCATGTTCGACCAACTGCCAGCGCCGCCGCCCATGTGGGTGGCGTCGGCCTGGCCGTTGGCGTTCCAAAGGTTCAGCGTCAGGCCGGTGGTGTTGATGAGATTGATCTGCTTGTCGGCCGTCAGCATTTGGATCGACAGCGTCGATGCGGGCGGAACGGCGCCCAGAGTGAGTCCGCCGTTGCTCTCGGTGAGTGTGCCCGTGTAGTCGACGATACGGTAAAGACCGGGGCCGAAGCCGCCAGCATTGGCGACATCGAGCACGGCTCCGTTGAGCGTCACGTTTCCGTTGACCATGACGCTATCCGCCTGACCGGTCGTAAAATCCGCGCCCGGTGCTGCCGCCTCGTAGGCCAGACGACTGCCCTGCTGCAGGGTCATGTCGCCGTTCACCGTCATCGTCCCGATCGAGGTGCCCGGTGCGATCGTGCCACCCGAAGCGACTGTCGTCGTGCCCACCGTGCCCGAGCCGCCGAGCGTGCCGCCCGTCAGGACGTCGATCGAGGAACTCGAATCGCCAAGCGTTCCGTTTACCAGCAGCACGCCGCCCGAAATCGTCGTCGTCCCGGTGAATCCGGAACTGTTTCCGGTCAGGATCGTCGTGCCCGCGACCTGTCCGATGGCCCCCGCGCCGGTGATCGCCGGAGAGAACGTGTAGCCCGTCCCGGTATGGTTGAAGGTGAGAGTTCCCGCTCCCGCGCCGAAGCGAACCTCCGCAGCCTGCAGCGTGCCTGGCGCGACGGCCGGCAGCCCAGCGGCCGCACCGATGTTGAGGGTGCCAGTCGAGCTACTCTGAACGGCGATATGGGCAATGCCTGCCCCATTGCCGGTGCTCACTGCGCCACCATCCGCGACGGTCAGCGTGCCAGTGCCCCCATAACCGACATAGAACGTGCCGTTGTTCTTCCAGGTGGAGCCGGCGCCCGTTACAATGGCCGTGCCGCTCGAGGTCACTCCGATAGCCCCTGTAGCATCGCTGACCAGGCCACCGTTCGCGACGGTCAGCGTGCCGGTGGCGAAATCGCCGACATAAAGGTCGCCGCTGTTGGTCCAGGTGGAGTTCGCGCCCGTTACCGTGGCCGTGCCCGTGGAACCCGGCTGAAATCCGAGGCGGCCGACCGTGTTGGTGACGGCGCCGCCATCCTCGACGTTCAGCGTCCCGTTGCCGGAACGACCGATAAGAAGCTCGCTGCTGTTCGCCCAGGTGGAGCCAGCGCCCGTCACAGTCACCGTGCCGGTGGAGCCAGCGAGGTATCCGATGTAGCCGACCGTGTTGGTCACGGCGCCGCCGTGCTCGACGTTGAGCGTACCATCACCGCTACTGCCTATGTAGAGTACGCCGCTATTCGACCATGTGGAGCCGGTACCCGTCACAGTCGCCGTGCCGGTGGAACCTGCGTTAAATCCGATGTAGGCAACCGTGTTGGTGACGGCGCCGCCATCCTCGACGTTGAGCGTGCCGGTGCCGGAACGGCCGACATAAAGTTCGCTGCTGTTCGTCCAGGCGGAGTCCGCGCCCGTCACCGTCGCCGTGCCGGTGGAGCCAGCGTCGTATCCGATGTAGCCGACCGCGTTGGTGACGGCGCCGCCCTCCTCGACGTCGAGCGTGCCGGTGCCGGAACGGCCGACATAAAGGTCGCCGCTGTTCGTCCAGCTGGAGTCCGCGCCCGTCACCGTCGCCGTCGCCGTGCCGGTAGAGCTTGCGAAAACCCCGATGTAGCCGTCCGTGTTGCTGACAGCGCCGCCGGCCTCCACGTTCAGCGTCGCGGTGCCGGAACTGCCGACATAAAGTGCACCGCTGTTCGTCCAGGTGGAGTCCGCGCCCGTCACCGTCGCCGTCGCCGTGCCGGTGAAGCTTGCGAAAGTACCGATATAGCCATTCGTGTTGCTGACAGCGCCGCCGTCCTCGACGCTCAGCGTCGCGCCGCCGTTAAAGCCGACATAAAGTTCGCCGCTGTTCGTCCAGGTGGAGCCGGTGCCCGTCACCGTCGCCGTGCCGGAGAAGTCCGAGCCATTGCCGATAAAGCCCTGCTTGTTGGTTACGGCACCACCGGCCGCGACGTTCAGCGTGCCGTTGACAGTAAGATCGAGGCTGCTCGTCCAGGTGGAGCCGGCGCCCGTCACCGTCGCCGTGCCGGAGTCGATGGAGCCCGCCGTGTTGGTGACCACGCCGCCGGCCGCGATGGTCAGTGTGCCGGCGCCACCGGCATAGCCGATAAAGAGCCAGCCGCTGTTCGTCCAGGTGGAGCCCGCGCCGGTTACCGTCACCGTGCCGGTAGAACCCGAGTGATATCCGATGTAGCCGTTAAAGTCGGTGACCTTGCCTCCGTCCTCGACGTTCAGCGTGCCGTTGCCGAAAAGGCCGACAGTGAGCTCGCCGCTGTTTGTCCAGGTGGAGCCGGTGCCCGTCACAGTCGCCGTGCCGATGGAGCCAGGGTCACGACCGACAAAGCCGAATGTGCTGGCGACCGTGCCGCCGGCTTCGATGTCCAGCGTGCCGGTGCCGGATTTGCCGACAAACAGCTGGCCCCCTACGTTCCAATTGGGCGATGCGGCGGGGGTCGGATCCACGTCGCCGGAGATCGACACGGATTGGGCCGAAGCGGGAATGCCTGTCGCCAGCGTTGCGAGACTGGTCGCGACCGCCGTGGAAGCCAGAAGCATCCGGATCCGCCTGGTCGATGCCAGGCCGCCCAACAGGGTGACCTTCCTGGAACCGTATTCCATTTCACCCTACCCCTAAATTAGCTACAACTTACACGTTCGCATGGCCAACACAACCCAGGCCACAGGGCACAACATGGCTCAATTTAGCGGCGGGGAGGTGTCGCGATCCAGCTTGCCAAGCACCTCGGCGCAACCGTTGCGACTACGGCGAGCGCCGATTTGGTCAAAGGTCCGCGCGAGGCCGACATCGGACCCGAATTTGCCAACGGACCGATCCGTTGCCCAAGCTGATTCTGCTCTGCCGAAGGCTTGCAATGCTGTCTCTTGAGGCTGAAAGGCAGCGACAAGGTCTCTTTCTAAGGCCAAAGGCGCATGAGTGCGCTCACCGCATCAGGTATCGAGAAAGCCTATGGCACGGTCCGAGTTATTCATGGCGTGTCAGTCGACATGAGGTCAGGTGAATTCGTCATCCTGGTCGGCCCGTCGACGTTGCGCCGAAGTCGCGCGACCTCGCCATGGTGTTCCCGAACCATGCGCTCTACCCGCACATGCCAGCGCGCGAGACCGTGGTCTTCGCGCTGACGTTGAAGAAGACCGACAAAAGCGAGATCGGCGAAGTGGTGCTTGGCCACATTCGAGTGGCTTTAACACGATGCTAATCTAGGTGGCGGCGCTCGACGCCGAATCCTGCCGGACCGCTCGATGTTTTGGGCCACCATCTTTTCCGAGCGCTCAATCGCGAGTTCGTCCCGTTTGAGGCGCTGCTTGACACTTGCGACTTCGGCCGCCATCGCGATTCGGCTTTTCGTGATGTTTGTCATGAGATTGAAACACCGGGAGGGCGGAATCGTTCCTTGACGCCGGCCAGGTGGCGCTCCAGCGATTGCAGCCGCTGGATCAAGATGACGCTCCTCAATGTGCCCCGGAGCTGCCCAAGCGTCTGGTGCGTTCCTTTGCAACCATTTTAGTTTAATCTAATTTAAACTCGGTCAGTCGGAGTTTGCGTATGTTGAAGTTCATCCGGCCGATGTTCCCCACGCTTGTCGAGGTGCCGCCGACAGGGGACAACTGGATTCACGAAATCAAATATGACGGCTATCGTACCCAGGTGATTGTTGAGGACGGCAAGGCCAGAGCGATCACGCGAAGGGGCTACGACTGGTCATCGACGTACAAGACGATTGTCGAGGCGGCGGCAACCATTCCGAAGTCGGCAATCATCGACAGCGAGGCAATCGTCCTTAACGAGAAAGGCGTGTCGGATTTCCATTCGCTGCGGTCGGCGATGCGATGGGCGCCGGATCGGATCATCTTCGTTGCCTTCGATCTGCTGCACCATGACGGCATCGATCTGCGTCGCGAACCGTTGCTGGCACGTCGGGAAAAGCTGCTCGAACTCGTCGGCACCGCTAAAGGCGTGATCCAGTACAGCCACCATGTGCATGGCGGCGGGGCTGACTTTTATGCCGCGGTTGATCGGATTGGCCTAGAGGGCATGGTGTCGAAGCGGGAAGAGAGCAGCTATCGGTCAGGCGACACCGAAGCCTGGGTGAAAACGAAATGCTGTGAGGAAGTCGACTTTGAAGTTGCAGGCGTGCAGCGAACGCCCGGTTCGGCTCCACTCGCCTTGATGGCAACCCGCGATGCGGAACGCCGCTACGTCGGCTCGGCAAACATCGCCCTGACCAAAGCCATGCGGGAACGCCTCTATGCCAAGGTGCAAGAGGGGAAAGGCTCGCCACCGAGGGGCGCCGACAAGCCCGATGCCGAATGGATCAAACCTGGCCTTGTCGGACGCGTGAAGACCCTTAAGCGCGAAAATAAACTACGCCACGCCACGCTGCGGGCGATCCGGGAGGCAAAGGCATGACGCATCGCCCACGATGCACATCTCGGGAATCGACCGGTGCGAGGGGTGGCCGGCGCCTGTGGCGGGTTCGACTGTCGGGATGTAGCGATCATCCCAGGCATCTTTTTCGGCTAACGTCTTCGATCTGACGTAGGCGGTAAGAGTGGGAATGCTCAAGTCACTCCAATCGGCCTCAGTGAATTCAGCGGTGTCCATATCGCGAGCGTAACTCATGGCAACGAATGACGATGTGATCACCAGCCGTTTAACCTTCGCTTCATGTGCTGCTCGCAACACTCGTAGTGTGCCAGATCTGGCGATGCCGATGGTGTCAATATTGCCATCCTTTTGTCCAACGGCAAATGGAGAGGCGACATGTAGCACGTAGGAGCTACCGGCGGCGGCATCATCCCAGCCGGGATCGGCACTCAAATCTGCCTCGATGAAGGAAAGAGAAGCGCCAATTGATGATGCGCCCATCTGCTCGAGTGTACGACGAACTTCTGGTTCGCGTGTCAGCGAGCGTACAGTGCATCTAACCCGGTATCCAAGATCGAGCAGCTGCAAAATACAGTACATACCGAGGAAGCCGGAACCTCCCGTAACCAGCACTTGTTGGGATTGCGTAGAACGTTTGAGAGGTCTGATCATCGGCATCTGAAGTTGCGGGATTTCCATCGCAGTTTGAGCACTGATTCGATAGCCGACCACGCCCTTTCCCGATAACTTGGTCCTCTCCCCGGAAAAGCACAATCTCATATAGCTGGAAGACATGCTGTCTTCCTTGGCCGAAATGATCTCGCCGTTCAAACTTCCAGGTTCCGGCTCGGTGTGCGCTCCGGAGAAATCCGGCGAAGGCATCCGGGCAAAGCCCTGCTGTGGCTGACAGTCTGCGTTGTGCTTGTCGGCGCGTCGGCGCTTTGGCCGCAACGACCTCGCTCGCCGGGGCCGTGATCGCATCGGGCACCGTGGTCGTCGAAAGCAACCCCAAAAAGGTGCAGCACCAGACCGGAGGCAAACGAGGAACTGCGCGAACTCGATGGCAAGGAGGCCGAACTCGTCGAGCGGAAGACAGTGGCGCAGGACCAGCTTGCGCGGACCGAAATCCGCGCTCCCCAGTCAGGACTTGTCCAGGAGCGTGCCGTCCATACGTCGGCGGCGTGATCAGTCCCCGCGAGACCATCATGCTGATTGTTCCTGAACAGGACAGGTTCGTGGTCGACAGGCATGGTCGCGCCCGCCAGCATCGATGACGTCGAACCCGGACAGCCGGTTTCCATGCGCTTCTCCGCGTGCGACGCAAATACGACCCCGGAATGCAAGGGGACCGTGCAGAGAGTCTCAGCCGATCTGATCAAGGACCAACAGCGCAAGATTTCCTATTTCGTGGGAGGACGACGCTCGACGACCAAAAGCATGCCCGCGTGGAAGGCGGCTACAGCCTGGCATGCCTGCGGAGGTCCACATTCAGACAGGCGATCGCAACGTTTGGTCCTACGTGCTGAAGCCTTGTCGGGCCAGGTTCACCGAGCGTTCCGGGAATAGGTCGTCCTTCGATTGCATTCATTTGATAGGATGCAAGATGCCCGGCACTGCTCTTGTTCTGACCCCTAATAGGCGCCATCACGAGACCTCATACTGCTGCGCCAGCGAAGCGGAAAGCTGGTCGGCGAAACGTGCAGCGGCCACCGGTAGGGTGCGGCCCTTGAGTTGGCCGACATAGAGCATGCCAGCGGGCACGTCGCGCAAGTCGAGCGGCCGGGAGATCATGTCACCGGTCATCGTCTGGTGGGATAGGCCAATCGGGAAATGGAAGGTGATGATATCCTCTGAGATAGCGTGGTTGCGCAGGAATTCGAAGCTGTCTGACTGAATCACCGGCTCCAGCTGCAGCGATGACGATTGCGCCCCGATGTCGAGCAGGTAGCGCACACCGTAACTTGATGTGGGAAGCGCGATTGGATAGTCGAGGCAAGCGCGCAAGCGCACCGTCTCGTGAGAAGCCAGCGGATGATGGGGCCGCATAACCGCATGCACCGGCTGGTGCACCCGTATTAGTGTCATGAAGGCAGCCAGCCGGGTTGGCTCGTAGACGATGGCAATGTCGGCCGTGTGATCGACCAAGGCACGCTCGGCCTCCTCCCGGTCGCGCAGGTGCACTCCGAAGGTCACATTCGGATGTTCCTTGCGGTAGAGTGAGATCTGCATCGGCAGATGGTAGGGCAATAGCGCCTGGCTGCAGGCGATCGCCACATGGCCGCGCCGGGCGCCAGCAAGGTCTGCAATCTGCGATTTCACGTGCTCCATATCGGATAACTGGTTGCGCATGTGCTGCACTAGAAGTTCGCCGGCGCTGGACAATCGCACGCCGTGAGGCAGTCGCTCGAAAATGGCAACGCCGAGTTCGGCCTCCATCGCCAATATACGCCGATTGAGCGCCGTCGAGGTTATGGCGAGCAATTCCGCGGCGGCGCGGATCGAACCGGTCTTGGCCACCACATCGATATAGTGAGCGGAGTTCAGGTAACGCATCGGCAGCCCCCGGCATCACCGCTGCAATTCTTGCAGCAGGCTGAACAAAACATAGCACAAGACAGCAGCGCCGTCATCGAGGATAATTAATCCTGTCGAAGAAGCATCTTCAAGCGACATTGATTTTTTAAAGGCAATGAAAGATGGAATAATGTTTGTTCCACTTTCTTCAACTAATTCATCGATCGAATGGAGCAATCATGCGCCACATATCAATTGTAATATTAGCTTCTCTCGGTCTTGTCGCCCTTGCAAATGTATCGGCGATCGCCGTCGAACAATGTGGCGACGCGACCGCGTCATCTGGCCTGCCAGGTTATAATCATCAATGTGGTGTGACCTCTAAGGACAGCATCGATGAAAGCGCTCTAGCGGACGTAGGCGAGCATAAAAGCTGCGGTTCGGATTGTGCGCAAGTCTACAGTCTTTGTAATACCAGCAGGGGTAGAGACTGTCGCCAAGAGTACAAAATCTGTTCTTGGAACTGCGTCTTTGGTGCGGCAATGACGATTCGCTAGTAAAGAAACCCGACATTTGAAATTGCGCCGGAGTAGGGTACCAACCCGCATACGTGCGCTGGAGATATCGTAGGGCCACACCCTTACGCTGAGGCCCCGGCGCCTGGCCCGCCCATTGAGGTGGCTCCTTGTGTCAAACGCGCCAACACGTTTCGTTTCAAAGAAGGTTAGCAAGCAGGCGCGCGGCTGCACCATGGTAACTAACGCAGACCTGTTTAGCCATCGGTAGCGAACACCAAGCAGTAAGTTCGGCAACGAGAATGTCGTCGTTCCCATTCACCGGCGTGGTGCTAAGTTGTCCCTGCTTGTTCATCATGATCGCTACGGTTCCGTTTGCGCCATAACCGATAGCTGCCATCCTTTGAATGCGAGTGTCGTCCTCGACGCGAATATCGAACAGAACAGAGCCACCAGTCTTTTCCGCGACGTCAGCCACTCGATCGGCAAACGGCCGATTGATATTGGCGAAAGACTGCTCGAACAAAACCAGTTCAACATACTCCGCCTTCATTGCGTGAGAGTGCGCGGCATGACGCGCAGAACCAATAGGCCATGCACGTCTTATCCACACAAAAACGACCGCCACTGAGGGTGGCCTCTTCCACAGAAAACAACATAATCACCACCCAAACACCTTCGCGCGACAACGCGTTTAGGCCAGAGATGAGACGTCCTCTTCATTAGGCCTGGAACCACTGGTTTCAGCGCCAGAGTTTCTGTATTGCGGAAATTGTACCCTGAATCGGCTGCGACATCAGAGCTATCTGGTCCAGCCTCGTTCCCGAGGCCAGCTGGGGCGCAATCAGTCGCAGACAACCGTGGGCGAGATTTGGTTCGGTCAGCGCTGGAATGACGCTGCTGTCACTGTTCCCGCTTTAGAGGAAATGTGGCGTCGCCATCCTTCTCGCCTGATAAAACGCGCGGATTGGCGCTTGAGACACCGTCGTTCTTTCCGCCTTTGTGGTGCTCTTCTGATTGGCCTCGCGCGTCTGCTTCAAGCTCCTTGCCGGGGCGCTTGCCAACTTTCTTGTCGACCGATTTTTCCACCATCAGCCTCTCCTTTGTGAAGCAATGGCAACTCTTCGATCGGCCTGAGGTTCCGGGACAATCGGCCATCGGACCGCTGCCGCCCAAAGGCGATTTCGGTCTTCGCGTCCTCCGACCCTGGGCATTTCAGGTCGTGGCAAAGTTGGACTTCAACGGCCGACATGAGGCGCATTGGAGTCCGGCAGCTTTGGGGCCGTCTGCTGTCCTTCCGGTTTGGGCGCGATGGGCTAGAAGCTGGCGTTCCCCTTGCGACCCGAGTCGGTCATGTGATGTGGGCGCCAGAACCCCCAAAGGCGGACGGTCGACAGCCTTTTGAGGTGAGCGTAACGAGATCCCGTCAACGGGTGGATGCCGAAAGACGGCACCGACCCGAGATCAGTAGCTTTATCATTTTTTTGAATTCTGCGCGGTAAGGTTCCGCGCATGTGGTTGAAGACTTACTTGATCATCACCGGCGTCGGCGCGTTCGTGGCGCTGACAATGCCATGGCTGGTCATCATCGGCAGTTTCCTGATCATCCCGGGGCTCATCCTCGGGTCGATGCCAACGGCCTTCATGTATGGCATCGCTTTCGCGCTGTTCTGCTTGCTGCTCGGAAGTTTCCTTTCAGGCGTTCCTCTGAACGTCATGTCGGGCGCCGCGACGCTGGCACTGTTTTGGACCATCCCCCAGCCAGGCCTCACCTGGGCGAGGGGCATGCTGGCCAGCCTGGAGGAGCCGGACATTCAGTCGAACGCACCGATTGCGCTCAAGGGCGATATTCTCCTCGCCCGCCCGTTCGAGGGCCGTTGCGATGCATTGTGCGCGGCCTTGCTCAAGACCCCGGGCGTCACTTCGGTCCGCGTCCAGACCCTTCGCGGTCATTCCTATACCTACCGCGTCGTGCCAGACTCGACGCCCGGAAAACGAAGCACCGTCATCGGGCATGGCCTGCTGGAAGAGCGGCGCTACGATGCCTCCGATCCGCTCGCCCCTCAGCGCGCGCTGGAATCCGAATGGAACCTGATGATGTCAGAGGGCAAGGCGCTGCTGCAAAGCGACGACGCCCCCGAACCCGACTTCACCATCGCTATCGAGGACGGCCCTGCCGCGCCCGATTCCAAGCCCCGATCGGGACGGGTGGATTGGTCGCTCGAACCCTCCGCACCCCACCGCAAGGCGCTCACCATCACCGACGCCGGTGAACAGGTGCTGCTGCGGCAGTCGATCCTGTCGATCTTTGCCCCGGCGGCGCCGTTGCTGATCGGGACTTCGGGCGGGATCGAGAACTTCCGGTTCGGCTGGGCGCGTCTGCGGCTCGGTGACGGAAGGATGTACGCCGAGGTTCCGGTCAACCGGCTGCTGCTCGACCACACCAGCGTTTCGCGCGGCGTGAATATGGAAGCGGCGAAAGCGAGAACGCGCGAGGAACTTGCCAGAGCGCTCGACGATCCGCGTAAGCCGGTGAGCGGTCCCGTGTTCGCGCTCGCCAATCAATGGATGGACTCGTTCCGCGCGAACGACCAGCCGCTCGGCGAAAGCGACCGGCGCCTGCTGGTTCGCGTCTTGGAGGACCCACGGGTGCGATCCCCAGACGGGCTGTGGGCGATCATCAAACAGGTCGATGGCGACTCCGCCGATCTGCGGCGGCTCGCCGCCCGCCGCTACCTCGCGGCCACCGACAAGGAGGAGGCGCGCCACTGGATCAATGCCCTGGCCGGCCTCCCTGTGGGTGCATACACCGATCCTCTGCCCGAAGAGCGCGCGATTCTCGCAGATCCGGAGGTCAGCCGCTTTGCCACCGGCCTGATCAAGCGCCAGGGGGACCGCGGCGTCGATGCCGTGCCCGACCTGTTGCGGCTGCTGCGCGAGTACTCCGTCTACGATCCGGACAAGTATGGTTTCAGCGACCTGACCGCGGCTACCGATGCCGTGCGAAGCGGCTTTCGCCGCATTGGCCCTGCGGCCTCTTTCGCGCGGCCTGAGATCGAGCAGCTCTTGGCTTCGCCGGGTCTGAAGTACGGCTACAAGACGCTCGGCCAGGAAGAATGGGACACGCTGCTGGTCGTCCTCGGGAAGCCTGTCGAAACGCTTACCAAGCCGGAAAACCGAAGTGGAACCGACGCGAGGTACCGCGAGCGCGTCGCTCAACGGGCCGCCAAGCCTTACGACCCACGCCGGGATTGATCGCCGAAACGGGACGAAGAATCTTCGCGGGCAGAGCTAGCCGCTTCGTCCTACCGGTCTTTCCGATATTCCATGGTGCGCGACCGTGTGTGGCGGGATCAAATCGAGTAACCCATCGTGTTACTCCTCGGTTTTGATTGGGCACTCGAGAAACGAGAGGTGAAGGCAGAAGCGGGGCCGATAGCGAAACGGCAGCTTCCGGCTTCGCGATCAAGGATATCACAAGTTTAACCGCCGCGGGCGGTGTCGCCACCTGCTCTTGCCTCCGCATATTCCGTTGACGAAGTGTTCAAGCGGGAACGATCTGACAGAAAGCGGCGCCAGCCCCCAAATGACGAGATATCAAAAGCGCCTAGCAAGCCCACGGATTCCACTAGAAAACCTTTGGCGGTGCTGCCATCATCAAGCTCTATATTGCCAATGCCCAGGGGCGACGGGATGGCGGCCACAAAGTGGCCGAATGCGTCGGCAGGTAGCCGCCAAACCTCTACCTCGATCGCAGTGCCGCCGTTTTCAACACGGACCAGTCCCGGCTTGGGCGTGGTCTGGCCCGCGAGCTCATATAGCTTGTATGAAGATGCCGTCCTCATTGCCCGGCAGAACCGGGCACCAGCCTCCTTGAGATGGCCATTGAGCGGCATTCCCGAGAGGTGAGCGCCGACCACCACCAACTCGATAGTGCCATCTTCGACTGATGCGCCGACAGGCTGCGCGCTCGGCTGCCGCCAGCCAGTCGCGCCGAGGGTGAGACTGCTCGCGGCATGGAGATCGCGCGCGACGGATGCTACAAGGCCGTCCGCTCCGGCGGCCGCAAGCAGCGTCACGCTCATCGGCAGCCCGTCGTCGCGCTTGCCGGTCGGCACGGCGATGCCGCACATGTCCAGAAGATTGACGAAATTGGTGTAGGTGCCGAGCCGGCTGTTGGTCTCGACGGGATCGGTGAGCACGGTAGCAGTGGTATAGTGCGTTGGGGCGGTCGGCACGCAGAACAGGTCGACCGAGGCGATGACCGGGGCGAGCTTCGCCTTGTAGGCCTGCAAGGCGTAGAGGCCGCGGAAGGCGTCTGCCGCCGACAGGTTACTGGCGCCGCCGATGATCTTGCGCGTCACCGGATGCAAGGCGGCTTCGTTGGCTTCCATGAAATCGCGGATCGCCGCATAGCGCTCGGCCACCCAGGCACCCTCATAGAGTAGGTTGGCGGTGGCGTAGAAATCGCCGAAGGGGATTTCGACCAGCCGGCAGCCAAGCCGCGACAGAATGGCAAGCGAAGCTTCGAAACCAGTCTGCATGGCCGTATCGCCGAAGAATTTGAGCTCCGCTTTTACAGGCACGCCGACGGTCAGCACCGGTTGGCGCGCGGCGAGCGGCTGGACGGCGATGTCACGCGAATAAGGATCGGCAGCGTCGCGCGCGGCGGCAACGGAGAACACCCTATACGCATCATCGACGGTCAGCGCGAACACCGAGACGCAATCGAGCGTGCGGCAGGCCGGCACGACGCCGGCGGCCGACAACGCGCCGACCGTCGGCTTCAGCCCGACGATGTTGTTGAGGCCGGCCGGAATGCGGCCGGAGCCGGCGGTGTCGGTGCCAAGCGCGAAGGAGACGATGCCGCGCGCCGTCGCCACCGCCGACCCCGAGGAGGAGCCGCCTGGCACAAGCGCCTCGTCGATGGCATTGCGCGGGATCGGCCAGGGCGTGCGCACGCCGACTAGGCCGGTGGCGAACTGGTCGAGATTAGTCTTGCCGACGACCAGCGCACCGGCCGCTTTCAGCCGCGCCACAACGGTGGCGTCTTTCTCGGGCCAATAGGTGTATTCGGCGCAGGCGGCCGTCGTGGGCATGCCGGCGACGTCGATGTTGTCCTTGACGGCGAAGGGAATGCCCCAGAGCGGCTTTGTCGCCGGGTCGAACGGACCGAGTGCCGCGGCCTGGGCTAGGAAATCCGCCTTGGCGGCGAGATGGATGAAGATGCCCGGGTCGTCGGCCGCTTCGATGCGGGTAAAGATCGTCGCGATCACATCGCCAACGGCGAGGCCTCCCCGATAGGCTGCGTGAAGGCTCGCTATGTCGAAATGGATATCGCTCATTTCGTCTCCTCCAGAATGATCACCGGCAGGTCCCACTGGATCAGCACGACGCAACCGTCCTTCGTCCACACCGAATGCTCGGTGCCGACCGGGTTCAGGATGACGCTGCCGGCGGGATAGTCGCCGTTCTCGTCGCTCTGGGTGCCTTCCAGCACGACGATGGTTTCCAGCCCGACATGTCGGTGTCGCGGCACGCTGGCGCCGGACCGGTATTTCAGGATCGCGACCGACGGCTCGACCGGCCCGCCCTTCAGCAGCCAGTGCACGCTGATGCCGTCGCGGAAATATTCGAACGCGAGATCGCGCCAGCCGCCGTCGAGCAGGCCGGCAAAGGCAAAATTAGGCATTGGCAATTCCCTCGAGCACCTGGTCGGTCGTTGCCGTCCAGCCGACGATGGCGCTCTGCGCCCGGATCATGGCTAGTGCCGCCGCCTTGAATTCGGGAAAATAGCTTTCCGTCGCGTCTTCGGCGAGCAGGCACTCATAGCCGCGATCATTGGCCTCGCGCATCGTCGTCTGCACGCAGACCTCGGTGGTGACGCCGGCGAAAACCAGCTGCTGTGCGCCGAGCCGCTTCAGCTCGCCACCGAAGCTGGTCGCGTAGAAGGCGCCCTTGCCGGGCTTTTCGATGACGATCTCGCCCGGCAGCGGCGCAAGCTCGTCGAGGATTGCGGTGCCCGGCTCTCCGACGATCAGCACGCGGCCCATCGGCCCGACATCGCCGATGCGGATCGCCGGATTGCCGCGATTGCGCTTGGCCGGCGGCAGGTCCGACAGGTCGGCGCGGTGGCACTCCATGGTGTGGATCACCGGCAGGCCGGCGGCGCGAAAACCTTCGATCAGTTTCTTCACCGTCGGCACGATCGCGGCCACCCGGCTGACGTCGTTGCCAAGGCTGGCGCCGAAGCCGCCGGGCTCGGCGAAATCGCGCTGCATGTCGATGACGACCAGCGCCATCGTCTGCGGCTTGAAGGAGAAGGCGAACGGCTGCGCATCAATCTCCGCCATCAGTGATGTCCCGCCATATGCTCGCCGATGGTCTGCACGCTCGCTTGCGCGATCGGCGTCTCGTAGACCAGCGCGCCGTCCGACATGACGAAAATGCGGTCGGACAGTTCCAAAAGCTCGTCGAGGTCCTCCGACATCAGCAGCACTGCCGCACCCGCATTGCGCGCCTTCATGATGCGGGCGCGGATTTCGGCCACCGCCGAGAAGTCGAGGCCGAAGCACGGGTTGGAGACGATCAGCAGGTCGACCTCGCCGGTCAGTTCGCGCGCCAGCACGGCGCGCTGCACATTGCCGCCCGACAGCGAGGCGATGGGCGAGGATAGCGAGGCGGTCTTGACCTTGAACTGCTCGACCAGCTTGGCGCTGAACGCGCGTATGGCGCTGGCGCTGATCCAGTTCACCGGCCTGCCGTTGCCGTCGATGTCGAAGGTGCGGAAGGAGATGTTCTCGGCCACCGTCATTTTTGGCGCGCAGGCATTCTTCAGCGGCTCTTCCGGGATGAGCCGCACATTGAGCGCGCGCGCCTCGGCCCGCGTCGCCGCATAGGCGGAGCCGCGTACCAGCACCTCGCCACCGTCGCGCGGCCGCTGGCCGGCCAGGACCTCGAGGAATTCCTTCTGGCCATTGCCGGAAATGCCGGCGATGCCGACGATCTCGCCCGAACGCACGCCGAGATTCTCGATGCGGATCGACTTCAGCCCGGTGCGGTCCGGCGCCTTCAGCGATTTGACCTTGAGCACGATCTCGGCATCGGGTTTCGGCGCCGCGCGACTGTCGAGCGCGGCGATCGGCTGGTCGCCGATCATCATCGCCGCCATCGCCTTGTGGTCGAGATCGGCGACGCGGCCGGTTCCCGTCAGCCTGCCCTTGCGCAGCACGCTGACATCGTCGGCGAAGGCGGTGACCTCATGGAATTTGTGCGAAATCATCAGCACGGTGAGGTCGCCGGCCTTGGTCATGTCGCGCACCAGCCCCAGCACCTCCTGCGCCTCACCGGGCGTCAGCACCGAGGTTGGCTCGTCCAGCACTAGAAAGCTGCGGCCAAGATAGAGCTGCTTGATGATTTCGAGCTTCTGCTTTTCGCCGGCGGCGAGTTCCGCCACCTTAACGTCGAGCGGCAGCTTGAACGGCATGCGCTCCATGAACACGGCAAGGTCGGCTCGTTCCCTACGCCAATCGATAATGCCCGGAACCTTCTCGCGCGAGATGACGAGGTTTTCCGCACCGGTCAGCGACGGCACCAGCGTAAAATGCTGATAGACCATACCGAGCCCGAGCGCCGAGGCGTCGCGCGGACTAGCGATCGCCACCTCGCGGCCATCGACCAGCAGGTCGCCTGATGTCGGGTGATAAAAACCCATCATGCATTTGACCAGCGTCGACTTGCCGGCGCCGTTCTCGCCGAGCAGCGCGTGGAAGGAGCCCGCCGGCACCTTCACCGACACGGCATCCAGCGCCGTGAAGGCGCCGAAGCGCATGGTCATGCCGATGGTCTCGACGCCGACCGCTTTCCTGTCATTCATCGCGGCCTCCTCATGGCAACTGCGCGACAAGCGCCTTGGAATTCGACACCGTGCCGAAGACGCCGCCCTGCATCTTGATCATCTTGATCGCCGCCAGATGGTTGTCGTAGTCGGTCGCCCCGCAGCAATCCTCCAGCATCATGCATTCATAGCCGCGGTCGTTGGCCTCGCGCATGGTGGTGTGCACGCAGACATCCGTGGTGATGCCGGTCAGCACGATGTTCTCGATGCCGCGCTGATTGAGGATGAGCTCCAGGTCGGTGGCGCAGAACGAGCCCTTGCCGGGCTTATCGATGATCGGCTCGCCCTCGGTCGGGTAAAGGTCGGGGATGATGTCCCAGCCCGGCTCGCCGCGCACCAGGATGCGCCCGCACGGGCCAGGGTCGCCGATGCCGGCATTGATGCGGCGCGAGCGCCAGCGCTTGTTGGCCGGCAGGTCGGCGAGATCGGGCCTGTGCCCCTCGCGCGTGTGGATGATGGTGTAGCCCTTGGCTCGCATCGTCGACAGCACCAACTTGATCGGCTCGATCGGTGCGCGCACCAGCGACAGATCGTAGCCCATATGGTCGACATAGCCGCCCGGCCCGCAGAAATCGGTCTGCATGTCGATGATGATCAGCGCCGTGTTGTCGGGCCGCAGGTCGCCATTGTAGGGCCAAGGATAAGGCTCGGCGTCGATCGTATGCTGAGTGACTTCGGCTCTGGCGTTCATCGGCAAAACTCCAGTCATTTGGTGATCGACAATTCGCCCGGCGCGCCCGCAAGCGTTCGTGTCGGCGACGAGGTGGCGATCATGATGATGAGGGTGAGGATGTAGGGAGCGGCGTAGAACATGTAGTAGCCCTGCGTGACGCCGACCGATTGAAGCGCCGGGCCGAGAGCTCCCGCCCCGCCGAACAAAAGCGCTGCAGCAAAGCAGCCGAGCGGGTTCCA
The DNA here is from genome assembly GCF_024518695.1 of Mesorhizobium sp. LMG17149. Taxonomy (NCBI): domain Bacteria; kingdom Pseudomonadati; phylum Pseudomonadota; class Alphaproteobacteria; order Hyphomicrobiales; family Phyllobacteriaceae; genus Mesorhizobium; species Mesorhizobium sp. LMG17149. The sequence goes on along the minus strand of NZ_JANIFL010000007.1, from coordinate 67,410 downwards.
GCGCGCGAAGATGACCAGCGCCACCGCCATCAGGCCCTGGCCCGACGAGATGCGTTCGGTCCAGCTGCCGGGATAGTAGAGCGACAGGTAGGCGCCGCCGATGCCGGCCAGCGCGCCACCGACACCGGTGGCGAGCAGCCGCACCGTATCGGGGTTGAGGCCCATGGCGCGTGCCGCGTCCGAACTGTCGCCGACGACGCGCACGATGAGGCCGGCGCGGGTGTTGCGGAACGCCCACCACAGGATGACCGACAGCACCGCGCCGATCAGGAACAGCACGTTGACGTCGAGTGCGGCTTGCACCTGCGGAATGTCGGACCAGCCGCCGAAGGGAATGGCCGGCAGATTGGGCGCCTTCGGCTTGATAAACGGCTTGCCGAAGAAGAAGGCGAGACCCGAGCCGAACAGCATCAGCGCGATGCCGACGGCGATGTCGTTGACTTTCGGGAATCTGCAGATCCAGCCATGGAACAGGCCGAAGCACAGGCCGGCGAAGGCGGCGGCGATGAGGCCGAGCCATGGCGAGCCCGTCATCACCGCCACCGCATAGGCGGTCATCGCACCGAAGACCAGCGTGCCTTCGAGCCCCAGATTGATGCGACCCGAACGCTCGGTGATCGCCTCGCCCAGCGAGACGAAGATGAAGGGCGTCGACACGCGGATGGCGCCGCCGAGCACGGCCAGCGGCACGCCCCAGAGGCCGATCTCGGTCGCGTCCATCAGGCGGCTCCCTTCACGAGATCGGGTCTTTTCCAAAGATCGGGATTGAAGGCCTTGAAGCGGCCGTAGAGGGTTTCGCTGAACAGGATGACGATGAAGATCATGCCTTGCAGCACCAGCACCGTGGCGTCGGGCAGGTCCATGCGGCGCTGTATCAGCCCGCCCGAGGCGTCGATGCCGCCAAGCAGGATGGCGAACGGAATGATGGCCAGCGGATTGTGGCGGGCCAGGAAGGCGACAAGGATGCCGGTGTAACCATAGCCGGCGGAAAGCGAGGCGTTGGCGCTCCCCTGCACGGCGGCGACCTCCAGCATGCCGGCAAGCCCGGCAAAGCCGCCAGCGAGCGCGGTGAAGCCGACGATCAGCGGCCCGACGGCCAGCCCCTGTACCTGTGCTGCCCGCACATTGCCGCCGGCGATGCGCGCGGCAAAACCCCAGCGGGTCTTTTCGATGAGCAACCAGGAGAGGATGCAGGCGACGACACCGACAACCAGCCCCCAATGCACGTCCATGCCCGGAATGTTGCCGATGCGGTAGATGTCCGCCAGCGGCTGCGTTGACGGCTTGTTGAGCGAGGCCGGGTCGCGCAACGGCCCTTCCACCAGCTGGTTCATCAGCGCGATGGCGATGTAGGCCATCAGCAGGCTGGAAATGGTTTCGTTGACGGCCCGATAATGGCGCAGCGCGCCGACGGCACCGATCCAGATGCCGCCGGCGGCCATGCCCGCCACGCCCATGGCAAGAATGACGATTGACGATGGCCCGCCGCTGAGCGCAGTGCCGGCTGCCGCAGCGGCGACGCCGCCGAGCACGATTGCACCCTCGCCGCCGATGACGACGAGGCCGAGCCGGGCCGGCAGGGCCACGCAGAGCGCGGCCAGCAGCAGGGGAGCGGCGCGCGACAGCGAGTTCTGGACCGAGAACCAGGAGCCGAAGCCGCCGCGCCACATGGTCTCGTAGAGCAGGATCGGCGACTTGCCGACGAGCACAATGAACAGGCTGAACAGCGCCATGCCGACGATCAGCGCCGCGAGCGGAATGACCAAAGCCTCCGCCCGCCGCGCAATCCATTCCACCGCCGCCGAATAGGCCTTGGCGCTGAAGAGTGCCGGCATGCCGGCCCCTGTCATCGTGTCCGTCATCGCCCCACCCCCTCAGATCAGGCGGTCGAACCGACGACGCCCTCGACCAGATAATCCATGCTTTCGAGCTCGATCGCGGTCTCCGGGAATGCTTGGCTCGCGGTGGCGACGACAGCCCCCTTGTTGCTCTTCAGCGGTCCCTTGATGACGGCGAAGCCGCCGTTCATCATTTCGGCCAGCGTGGCGTCGAACTGCTTGCGCGCCGGCTCGCCGACGGCGGGACCGAGCGGGCTCATCTTGACGAAGCCGTCGGCCAGGCCACCGCGCGTGAAGTTGGGCAGTGGCGTGCCGGCGACGAGGTCGTCGACGAACATCTTGTAGACCTTGGCCCAGTTCCACTCGGCCCCGGTGAGGTATTTTTCCGGCGCCAGCGGGCTCTGGTTGGCGTGATAGCCGCACACGAAGGCCCCACGGCCGGCGGTCGTCTCGACCACCACTTTCGGGCTATCGACATGGCAGCTAATAACGTCGGCGCCCTGGTCGACCAGTGCGTTGGTGGCTTCCGCTTCCTTGACCGCCAGCGACCATTCGCCGGTGAAAATGACTTGGCAAGTGATGGTCGGATCAACCGAGCGCGCGCCGAGCAGGAAGGAATTGATGTTGAGCAGCACCTGCGGGATCGGCTTGGCGGCGACGAAGCCGAGCTTCTTCGTCTTGGAGGTGTGGCCGGCGACAACGCCGTTGAGATACTGGCCCATACCGATATAGCCGAAATAGGAGCCGGCATTCATCGGGTGCTTGGCCTTGTCCCACATGCCACCGCAATGGCGGAACTGCACGTCGGGGAATTTCGTGCACATGGCCAGCATGTGGGGGTCGAAATAGCCGAACGAGGTCGGGAAGATCAGCGAGGCGCCGTCGAGATTGATCATCGATTCCATCGTCTTCTGGACGTCGACCGTCTCCGGCACGTTCTCCTCCTCGACGATGGAGATGCCCTCGATACCCTTCAACGCCGCCGCCCCTTCGGCATGCGCCTGGTTGTAGCCGTAGTCGTCCTTCGGCCCGACATAGATGAAGCCGACGGTGGCGGCAGCGGCAAAGGCCCTGCTGATGGGGAAGGCAGCGGACGCAAGCCCGAGTGCGGCTCCAGCGGCGGAGGTCTTGAGTAGCTCGCGGCGGTTAAGCGTGAATCTCGCGGTCATTGTGAATGCTCCCCTGTAGACCCTTTCCGGGCCGGTTAACATGCCGTCAACAAAGTGCATGCAATCGCCATGCCAGTTTCTTTGGCGAAATTAATTAATGGAATCAATCGTACCTTTAAAAGAGCCTGCTTATGTAGCGGGCAATTGCATGCACTTCTTGCCTTGAAAACAGCCAATTTGACAGGCAGATTAAAATAGAGGCATACAGGGGTATGTTGAGTCGATGGGCCGCTGCGTCGACCCTCCACAAGAAGACGGGGCGGAGGAGATTTGTCGGGGAAGCGCAACTTGATCAGGTCGGGCAAGACCGTGGATCAGATGGTGAGGGCGATCGGGGACCGGATCGTCACCGGCTACCTACGCCCCGGCGAAAAGCTCGACGAGACCTCCCTCGCCGCCCGCTTCGACGTATCACGCACCCCGGTCCGGGAGGCGCTCGGCCACCTCAGCGCCATGGGGCTGGTCGAAAGGCGGCCCAACCGGGGTGCTATCGTGGCTGTCGTGACGCAAGAGCATCTCGCCTCGATGTTCGAGAGCATGGCCGAACTGGAGGCGATCTGCGCGCGCTTCTCGGCCGAGCGCATGACCAGTGCCGAGCGCCGCTCGCTCGAAATCGAGCATCAGGCTTCGGCGCGGATGGTGCAACTGGGCGCCGAGGAGGACTACGAGTATTTCAATACCGAGTTCCACACCCGGCTCTATCGTGGTGCCCACAACCCGCATATCCACGATCTCACCGTGATGACCCGCAGCCGGTTGGCACCCTTCCGGCGCGCTCAGTTCATGCTGCCCGGACGGTTGGCCAAATCCTGGCAGGAACACGAGCTAATCGTCACCGCAATCATGCGCGGAGACGGCGCTGCTGCGGGCAAGGCCGCCAGGGATCATGTCTCTATCGTCAGCGAGGCGAGCGCGGTGTTCGCGGCTGATGGCGGCAAGCCAGTTCGGCGGGACGTGGCCTGAAAATTCCGAACATCCCGAATCTCGGGACGATGTCTGCTTCCAGGCGGCGCACAGTATCGCGCAACGGCTGATATGAGGCGCTACGCTGCTCGGCAGCAAGGCTTTGAAGCAGCATGGTCAACCAGACCGATATACGTGCCCCAGTTGGTATTCTACGTCGAGGCGTGAGCGATGAGGGACTAGATGTTTGATCCCAGATTTTGATGGGCATCCTTGTCCTCCGAATCAAGGGATGCGCTATGGGCCAGGTTCTTCATGGGAGCGCCACGACGACAGAGGCGGTCCGTCGAGCGATACAGCATAGTCAAGAGAGCCTGAGGGCGCTGGCGAAGCGCTACGGGGTCAACCAAAAGACTGTTGCCAAATGGCGGGAACGGACCTCGGTGGCAGATTTGCCGACCGGTCCGAGAGAGCCTAGATCGACAGTGCTCTTGCCCGAGGAGGAGGCCGTCATAGTCGCCTTCCGGCGCTACACTCTGTTGCCACTCGATGACTGCCTCTATGCCTTACAACCGACGATCCCACACCTGACGCGCTCATCACTGCATCGCTGCCTGCAGCGCCACGGCATCAGCCGCCTGCCGGACGTAGAAGGCGACAAGCCGGCGAAGAAGAAGTTCAAGAGCTATCCGATCGGCTACTTCCACATCGACGTCGCCGAGGTGCGCACAGAACAGGGCAAGCTGCACATGTTCGTCGCTATCGACCGCACCTCGAAATTCGCCTTCGTCGAACTGCATGAGAAGGCCACCACCGCCATATCGAGAGACTTCCTACTGCGCCTGATCGCGGCCGTGCCCTACAAGGTCCACACTGTCCTCACCGACAACGGTATCCAGTTCACGACGCCCGGCGCCGGCGGTTCGGCCGTGCCATTGATCAAGGAGGCCATCGCAAACGGCGAACGCTTCTGGGCCCATGCCTTCGAATACGCTTGCGCCACGAACGACATCGAGCACCGAACGACCAAGGCAAGGCATCCGTGGACCAACGGCCAGGTCGAGAGGATGAACCGGACTATCAAGGATGCAACCGTCAGGCGTTTCTATTACGAGAGCCCCGACCAACTCCGCCAGCACCTTGCCGACTTCATCTCGGCCTACAACTTCGGTCGCAGGCTCAAGACCCTCAAAGGCCTTACGCCCTACGAGTTCATCTGCAAGGCGTGGGCGTCACAACCGGAACGCTTCAAACTCGATCCGCTCCAGCAAATGCCGGGACTAAACAGCTAGAGCACTCCCGCCCTCTAAAGCGATTTTACATCATCCGGAAACTGGGCGCAGATCGAACCACCGAGGCAGAAACGGAGAACGCCAGCTCTGCGGAGTAAGGTACGGACTGCAACAACACTGCGCGACGGCGAAATTCGCCGCCGAAACTACGCTATTGCCGCCGTTTGTACCCTCACTCCCACTCGATTGTTTAACCAGCGTATAACCCTTTGAAATCGCTGTCAAATATTTTCCAGAACTGCTAAAATTCCGACATTAGAACCGTCAAAAATTACGCTCTTGATTCTAAAGGGAAAATCGCCACAAAAAATATTTCGAGGTTTCACCAACTATCGGGACTATCCGGGCGATTTTCGAATTTTATGACGTCCACCAGCGTGCCCAAGTCGCCTCAAAAAGTACCGTCGCTTTCTCAACTAAGGCATTTTTCATCGCAAAATGAGCCGTTGTCGCGAGTCCGGGTGGATCGTCCGTATGGTCCCGCAACCGCTCCGCTTCTCCGATAATGCCAAGTGCTTACTAGGTGCGATGAGCCGGCCGCCGGCGGGACAGACGGCAACCCTTGCCATTCACCGGACGGGAACTGTGCATTTTTTCCAAAAGCAGGAACATACCTGCATCGCCCAAGTTAGACGTCGACGGCATTGGATCACGGATTCTTTCTCGCATTCTCCAGTCTGACAGAGTGCTCCATGATTCTTTGATGCTCGAACCAATGGGCAGGACAATGTACCGCTGTCAGCTTTTCTTATCTGCCTTTGGCCTGGTGTTGGCGGGTGGCCTGTCCCCACAGGGCCAAGCCATGGCACAGGCGCCCTGCCCGGCCCACCACGATAAGCTGCTCGCTGTCCTCAAGGCCAATGTGAAAGCGAGCGGCGGACCTGCCAACGGAGGCTTTGAGACCAACGAATGGGCGGCTGTCGTTGCCCGCGACGGCGCCGTGTGCGCGATCGCTTTCAGCGGTCCCACCGCCGATTCCCAATGGCCGGGCAGTCGCCTCGTCGCGGCAGAGAAGGCCAATACGGCCAATGGGCTCAGCTTGGCGCAAATGGCCCTATCGACGGCCAATCTCTACGCGGGGGCGCAACCTGGCGGGCCGCTTTTCGGCTTGCAGGAGACCAATCCGGTCAACCAGGCCGCAGCCTATGCGGGCGATCCCAAAACGTTCGGAAGCGCCAGCGATCCGCTCGTCGGCAAGCCGATTGGAGGCGTCGTTGTGTTTGGCGGCGGGCTTGCCCTCTATGACGGAAAGAGCATCGTCGGAGGCATCGGGGTCTCCGGAGATTCCTCATGCGCCGATCACAATGTCGCCTGGCGTGTTCGCGCGGCGCTCGGCCTCGACAAGGTTCCCGCCGGAGTCAATCCCAATCGCAAGGACGCCATCGTCTACGATCTGGATCCCGGCGGCAAAAGCGCCTCGGGCTGGGGCCATCCGCTTTGTGCCGGCACCGAGGCTGACATCGCGGCGGCGCTCGGCGCCGGGGTGGGAGGCTCGATCCACAAATGAAAGGCATGCTGCACCCGGCACAGGCGCGCGTTAACGAAGGACGAGGCGCCCGCGCATCGGCGACCGAGAATTCTTTTCGCACCTGCATACTCTCGGTGATGCTGCTGGCATGCGGCCCATTCCTGAGCGGTGCCTCGGAGCCGCCATCGGCGGCGGCTATTGCGCCGCCCGCCGCCGCCGCGCCACCCGATGACGGGCAATGGACTATGCCGGCCAAGAACTACGCGTCGACCCGCTTCAGCGACCTGACCGAGATCAACGAAGGCAACGTCAAGAACCTGCAGGTCGCCTTCACCTTCTCCACCGGCGTGAACAAGGGCCAGGAAGCAGCGCCGCTGGTTGTCGGCAACATCATGTATATCGTCACGCCCTTTCCCAACATCGTCTACGCGCTCGACCTTTCCAGGCCCGGCGCGCCGATGAAGTGGAAGTACGAGCCCAACCCCGAGCCGGCGGCACAAGGGGTGGCCTGCTGCGATGTCGTCAACCGCGGCGCGGCCTTCGCCGACGGGCGCATCTTCTTCAACACGCTGGACGGCCACACGATCGCCCTCGACGCCAACACAGGCAAACCAATCTGGAACGCTCATATCGGCAACATCAACATCGGCGAGACCATCACCATGGCTCCGCTGGTGGTGAAGGGCAAAGTTTTGGTCGGCAATTCCGGCGGCGAAATGGGCGTCCGCGGCTGGGTCAAGGCGCTGGATGCCGGAGACGGGCATATTGTCTGGACGGCTTATGGCACTGGACCCGACAAGGATGTGCTGATCGGCCCGGACTTCAAGCCCCACTATGACATGGACAAGGGCACAGACCTTGGCGTGACGACATGGCCGCCGGAAGCCTGGAAGATCGGCGGCGGCAATATGTGGGGCTGGATCTCCTACGATCCGGCCTTGAACTTGATCTTCCACGGCACAGGCAATCCAGGACCGTGGAATCCGGATTTGCGGCCCGGCGACAACAAATGGACGTCCGGTATTTTCGCGCGTGATCCCGATACCGGAGCGGCGAAGTGGTTCTATCAGTGGAGCCCGCATGACCTCCATGACTATGACGGGATCAACGAGCAGATCCTTCTGGACATGACCTGGCAAGGCAAGCCGCGCAAGGTCCTCGTCCGACCGGAACGCAACGGCTACCTCTATATCCTTGATCGAACCACTGGCGAGGTGTTGTCCGCCACAGCCTACGGTCCGGTTAATTCCAGCAAAGGCGTCGACCTGAAGACCGGCCGCCTGATTGCAAACCCCGACAAGAGAACCGGCACCGGCAAGGTGGTGCGAGACATTTGCCCGACAGCGTCCGGCCTCAAGGACTGGCAGCCATCGGCCTTTTCGCCGAGGACCGGCCTGCTCTACATCCCCCACAACAATCTCTGCATGGATGAAGAAGGCGTCGAGGTAAACTACATCGCAGGCACGCCCTATGTCGGCATGAACGTACGCATGATCCCCGGGCCGGGCGGCAATCGTGGTGCCTTCACCGCCTGGGATATTGCCGCCGCCAAGCCGGCCTGGGTCCTGAAGGAGAACTTTCCGGTGTGGAGCGGCACCGTCGTCACTGCCGGCGATGTCGTCTTTTACGGCACCATGGAAGGCTGGTTCAAGGCGGTCAGCGCCAGGACTGGCGATCTCCTTTGGCAATTCAAGACATCGTCCGGCATCATCGGCCAGCCGATAACCTATCGCGGCCCCGATGGGCACCAATATGTCGCAATTCTGTCAGGCGTCGGTGGCTGGGCCGGTGCCATCGTTTCCGGCGACCTCGACCCACGCGATGCCACCGCGGCACTTGGCTTCGTCAACGCGATGAAGGATCTAAAGAACGCTACCACGGTGGGAGGCACGCTTTATGTGTTCCGGCTGCCTTGATGGATTGGACTTGACCGTACGTCCGGCGCGAAAGGCGTTCCAACGGGTGGCGATCGGCATGGCCGGGCTCGCCTTGTTGCTCTTGCCGGCTATTGCTAGTCCACGTGAGTTGAGAGTGTGCGCCGACCCGAACAACATGCCGTTTTCCAACGCGGCCGGTCAAGGCTTCGAGAACAGGATCGCGGAAATTATCGCCACTGATCTCGGCGCCAAGCTGACGTATACTTGGTGGGCGCAGCGCCGTGGCTTCATCCGCAACACGCTGAAGGCAGGCCTTTGCGATCTCGTGCCCGGCACGCCTGCCAATCTCGAAATGCTGCGCACGACCACGCCTTATTACCGTTCGTCCTATGTCTTCGTGACCCGCCAGGACGGCCCGGACGTGGCCTCCTTCAACGACCCGCGGTTGCCAGGATTGCGTATCGGTGTTCAGCTCATCGGCGACGATGGCGCCAACTCGCCGCCTGTCCAGGCGCTCGGCCGCCGCGGCATCGTCGGGCACCTCATCGGCTACCCCGTCTATGGCGACTACTCCGCTCCCAACCCTCCGGCGCGCATCGTCGAAGCTGTTGCGAACGGCGAGATCGATCTTGCCGTGGTTTGGGGTCCGCTCGCCGGCTATTTCGCCCAGAGGCAAAAGGTGTCGCTCCGGATCACGCCGGTCACGCCTCGCATCGACGGACCGCAACTGCCGCTAATGTACGACATCTCAATGGGTGTTCGGCGCGAGGACGATGCGCTGCGTGGCGATGTGAATAGCGCGCTTGCCAGACACAAGGCCGAGATCGACGCGGTTCTGGCGCAATACGGCGTACCGCGTCTGGACATGGCCGGGAGTCCGGCGCGATGAGGCAGGCTCTGGCGATGTTACTGCCCTTGACGCTGGCCCTGGTCGCCTGCCAGCGCGAGGAGCGCGACACGCGACCGCAATCGGCGCTCGGCTCAGGTGAGCAGCCGACGCCCGTGACCACGTTGGAGCCGGGCGGACAGCGACCCTCCCCCACCGATAACAAGGCGGCGAGCTTCGAGGCCAACGCCTTCCACATGAGCGAGGGCAAACGCCTGTTCGGCTGGTTCAACTGCTCGGGCTGCCATGCCAATGGCGGTGGCGGCATGGGCCCGGCACTCATGGACGAGAAGTGGCTCTACGGCAGCTCGATCGAAAGCATCCACGCCACGATCCGCGACGGCAGGCCGAACGGGATGCCGAGCTTCGGCCAGAAGATACCCGATGACCAGATATGGGAGCTGGCGGCATATGTGCGTGCACTGGGCGGCAACGCGCCCTCCTCCGCCGCGCCGCAACGCAATGACGGCATGATGGTGCATCCCTCGGAAAACCGCCTGCCGGATGCCGCGACACTGGGCAAATCACCGTGAGGCGCCCGGCTTCGATGACCTTCGCTCTCTGTCTCCTGCTTCTGCAGGGATGCGCAGGCTGGCAGTCGGCGCTGGATCCGAAAGGCCCCGCAGCCGACGAGTTGGCTTGGCTGATCTGGTTCTTCACCGCGCTTTGCGCGGTTGTGTGGGTGCTGGTGATGATCGCGCTCGCAGCACCGCTGGTTATGCGATCGCGTCCCGGCGATGAACCCCTCTTACTCGACGAAGCGGCCGAACGCCGCAAGATGCGCGTGGTCGCGTCCGCCGTCGGACTGACCGCCATCATCCTGATCGGACTGACGCTGCTAAGCTTTTTCGCCAACAGGACGCTGGCTGCGATCGGCTCGGAGGCTGTGCTGACAATCAGGGTGACCGGGCACCAGTGGTGGTGGGAGTTGCGCTACGAGGATGCTACGCCGAGCCGCATCCTGACGACGGCAAACGAGATCCATATCCCTGCCGGCGAGCCGGTGCGGCTGCTATTGACCTCGACCGATGTGATCCATTCCTTCTGGATCCCGAGCTTGGCCGGCAAACTCGATCTTATCCCCGGCCACATGAACGTGCTGGATATCAAGGCGGACAAGCCGGGCGTCTACCGCGGTCAATGCGCTGAATTCTGCGGTGCGCAGCACGCCAATATGGGCACCTTCATCATCGCCGAGCCGCGCCCGAAATTCGATGCCTGGCTGAACGACCAGTTGCAGCCGGCCGGCGCGCCGGCGAGCGGCGAAGCCAAGGCCGGCGCGGACCTGTTCCTCAAACGCCCCTGCGTGATGTGCCATAGGATCGGGGGAACGCCGGCCGGCGGAACGGTGGCTCCCGACCTCACCCACATCGCCAGCCGGAAAACATTGGCGGCCGGAACGCTGACGATGAGCCGCGGCAATCTCGCCGCCTGGATAGCCGACCCGCAAGGCATCAAGCCGGGTTCCCACATGCCAGTGGCAGATCTCAACGGCGACGAGCTCAACGCAATCGTCGCTTATCTCGAGGGGCTGAAATGAGCAGCGCCGATGTCACAGGCGACCGCCACATCCCGGAACCAGACCCCGCCAAGGGCGACCTTGCTCCCGAACGTGACGGCCCCCGCGATACCGGCATGGATGATGCCAGCCTGCATCGCTGGCTCGAGCGCACCTGGCGGACGCCGTCCGGCATCGTCGGAGCGCTCTCGAGCGTCGATCACAAGGTGATCGCACGACGCTATTTGATCACCGCTTTCGTCTTCCTTGGTCTTGGCGGTCTCAACGCTGTCGCCATGCGTATCCAGCTTTCGGGACCTCAACGCGGCCTGATCGGGCCCGACCTCTACAACCAGCTGTTCACCATGCATGGCCTTACGATGATGTTTCTGTTCGCCGTGCCCATCGTGCAGGCGACCGGGATCTACCTGGTGCCGCTGATGGTTGGCACCCGCAACATCGCGTTTCCGCGCCTGAACGCGTTCAGCTATTGGATCTACGTCTCGGGCGGCGCTTTCGCCTGGGTGTCCTTCGCCCTCAACATGGCTCCTGATGTGGGCTGGTTCGCTTACGTGCCGCTGTCCGGCCCCGAATTCGCACCGGGCAAGCGCGCCGATGTCTGGGCGCAGATGATCACCTATACCGAAGTGTCGTCATTGGCCGTCGCTGTTGCGACCATCGTCACTGTGTTCAAACAGCGTGCCCCCGGCATGTCGCTGGACAAGATCCCACTCTATGTCTGGGCGATGCTGGTCACTTCCTTCGTCGTCGTCTTCGCGATGCCGGCGGTGATGATCACCTCGACTTTTCTGATCCTTGACCGCCTGGTCGGCACGCACATCTTCAACCCGGCGGAAGGTGGCGATGCTCTGCTGTTCCAACATCTCTTCTGGTTCTTCGGTCATCCGGAGGTTTACATCATCTTCCTGCCGGCGACGGGCATGGTGTCCGCGATCATTCCTGTTTTCGCCAGGCGACCGACATTCGGTCATCTCGGGCTGGTCCTGTCGCTGATCGCAGTCGGCTTCCTGTCGTTCGGGCTCTGGGTCCACCACATGTTCGCCACGGGATTGCCTAAGCTCGGCGCCAGTTTCTTCACCGCATCCAGCATGCTGATCGCCATTCCAAACGGCGTGCAGATCTTCTGCTGGCTTGCAACACTTTGGGACGGCCGGCCGGTGATCCGGACGCCATTGCTGTTCGTCTTCGGCTTCTTCTTCATCTTCGTCATCGGCGGGCTGACCGGTGTCATGCTCGCCTCTGTGCCACTGGATCTTCAGGTGCACGACACCTATTTCGTCGTCGCGCATTTCCATTACGTGCTGATCGGCGGCTCGGTGTTCCCGCTGCTTGGCGCGACTTATTTCTGGTTCCCGAAGATCACCGGCCGCATGATGAGCGAACGCCTCGGGCGGTGGCATTTCTGGCTGGCCTTCATCGGGTTCAATGCGGCCTTTTTCCCGATGCATCTCGTCGGCCTATGGGGCATGCCACGAAGGGTCTATACCTATCCGGCCGAGCTTGGCTGGGGCAACATCAACCTTTTCATCTCGGCAGGGGCGCTACTCTTCTTCCTGAGCTTTGTCCTGTTCACCTTCAATCTTGTGCATGGCGCGTTGAAAGGCACCCTGGCCGGCAACAATCCGTGGGACGCAGGAACCTTGGAGTGGGCAACATCCTCGCCGCCGCCGAGCTATAATTTCGCACGCATTCCCATCGTCACCCATATCGAGCCGCTCTGGGCCGAGCGGGAGGCGCTACCTGTAGCGACCGGGCTCCGCATCGATGCGCGCGAACTCCTCATCTCGACCGTGGCCGAAGCTTATCCCGATATTCGCGAGAAATCGGCCGCCCCTTCGATCTGGCCGCTTTTTGCGGCGCTAGCCGTCGGCGGCACGTTTCTCTATTCGATCTTCACGCCTTGGGCGATCGTCTGGGGCGCCGCGCCGATCGCCATCACGTTGATCGGTTGGTTCTGGCCCAAGGGCCATCCGGAGGACCAGGAATGAAGCAGCGCGCCGCCGCCGATCTTTCTGGCCTGCCGACCTTCGGGCACGGTCCGCGCAGCCCCACCTGGTGGGGCACGCTCGGCTTCATGGCGTTGGAAGGTACGGGTTTTGCGCTGGCAGCGGGCGCATATCTCTACCTTGCGCTGTCGTGGCCAGCATGGCGGCTTAGCGCACCGCAGCCGAACCATTGGCCCGGAACGATCGTGACGATTTTGTTTGTCGTCAGCCTTGTGCCCAACCACGTCCTCCACCGCCACGCCAAGCAATGCTCCATGGTTCCGGTGCGGATCGGCCTGGTGGTCATGTCGCTGCTCGGCATCGCTCCGCTCGTCGTGCGCTGGTTCGAATTCCCCGCCCTCAACATCTATTGGGACACCAACGCCTATGGATCGATGCTCTGGGTGCTGCTTGGCCTGCACACCACGCACCTCATAACCGATGTCGGCGACACCATCGTGCTGACAGTGCTGATGTTCACGCGCCACGGCTATAGCGGCCGGCGCTTCGGCGATGTCGGCGACAATGTCTTCTACTGGGATTTCGTGGTCCTGACCTGGATCCCGATCTACGTGCTCATCTATTGGGCGCCGAGGCTAGGCTGAGATGCGAGCGTTGCGGCTGGGAACGTCCTGGGGTGGTCTTCTGTCAGGTCCGCTGGCCTGGGCGGTCTCGACACAGCTGAATTATGCACTGGTGCCTTGGCAATGCAACCGTCAGGTGCCAGTCGTGCTTCCCGTGGCGCTGCTGCTCGTCTTGTTGTCGCTGCTCGGCGGGGCGCTGTCGTGGCGGGCGAAGCGGCGAGGCGGTGCCGCATTCAAGCCGGAGCGTACGCGCGGCACAGAGCGCTTCGTCGCCAATCTCGGGATGTTGTCGGCGTTGCTGTTTGCGCTTGTGATCCTCATGCAAGGCAGCGCGGCGCTGATCCTGGATGGGTGCCTGCGATGAACCTGGACGCGCTGTTCCCTACTTCCATCTGCTACGGCGCCGGCGCGCCTGGGGCCGGGTGGACGCTCGCGCTGCCCATCACCCTGCCACTCGCCGTGCTTGCCCTGATATATGTCGTTGGCGCTGGCCGGCTTTGGCGGCGCAGCAGCCGCGGCAGGACGTTGCGGCTGCGCCAGGCTCTGCTGTTCACGGCCGGATGGAGCGTGTTGACAGCCGCATTGGTCAGCCCGATTCATGTGCTCGGCGAGCAGGTCTTTGCGGCGCATATGATCGAGCATGAACTGCTGATGGCCGTGGCGGCGCCGCTGTTGGTCTCTGCCTGCCCGGCTGCGGCCTTGATGTGGGGCCTACCCATCCGGTTCCGGCGCATTCTGGGAATTGCCGGACACGCCAATTGGCTGAGGGTGGTCTGGGCCTTCGCAACGCGGCCGATCAGCGCGACCATTATCCACGGCATTGCTATATGGATTTGGCACATTCCGGTGTTGTTCGAGGCCGCGCTCGAACGCGGCGTACTGCACTATGCACAGCACGCGAGCTTCTTCGGAACAGGGCTGCTGTTCTGGTGGGTCCTCTTGCCGCGTCCCGGCCGCCAGCATGCCTATGGGAGCGCAGTGATGCACCTCTTTGTCACCTCGCTGCATACCGGGCTGCTCGGCGTTCTCCTGTTGCTCTCGCCACGCCTCTGGTACCCGGAGAACGCCGTGGGAGCGGCACTGTGGAATTTGAGCCCCCTGGAGGACCAGCAACTTGCCGGGCTGGTGATGTGGGTTCCGGCTGGATTGATATATGGCGGCGCAGCGCTGCTGCTGGCCGCGTTGTGGATCAAGGCGAGCGGAAGGAGGGAGGCGGCGCATGCGTACGAGCGTGTCTAAACTGCTTGCCGCCGTCATCGCCGCGCTGGTGCTGCTCGTCGCGGCCGTGGCCGGAATGACCTGGTGGTCCGATCGGGCCGCGCGCGTCCGCCACGAGGCGGAGGCGGCCACAGGCGGTGACACTGCGAGGGCCTTGCCGATCATGACTGCGAATGGCTGTTCCGGCTGCCATACGATTACGGGCGTGCCGGGCGCGCAAGGGCAGGTCGGTCCTCGCCTGGATGCCAGTCTTGCTGACCGCGTCTTTATCGGCGGCGGGCTGGCCAACAATCCAGAGAACCTGATCCGCTGGATACGATCGGCCAGGGAAATCAATCCGCACACCGCCATGCCGTCGACCCGGATTACAGAGCAGCAGGCGCGCGATATCGCGGCTTACCTCTACGCTCTGAAATGACTCGAGCGGTTCACCGTTTGAACAACAACGCCGGCCCTTCTGAAGAGACCGACTATCGTTGATCCAGGATCATTCAAGCTAGGTTTGACGCTGAGACGGATCGGAAATCCGTTCACGCACTGCATGCTCGGTTTTGTCTGCTGTGGACTTCACGACCTCGCCGAGCTGATCGGCCATCGTGCCTGCTTCCATATTTTGCCGCCCAGCTTCCTGCTTGATGGTCTCATAGGCGTCGGCGGCGACCTGCTTGGCTTCATCCAGACCCCTGTCGAGCATGGTTTCGGCGGTGTCGCGAAGCTTGTCGCCATAGGCGCCTAGTTGCTCATCCTCCGTTGCGGTATGGGGCAGCATTGCACCTATGGCGGCGCCGATGGCGAGACCGGCGGCCGCTACGGCCAAGGGTTGGTTCTCAAACAGTTCTTGGGCAGAGCGGGTGGTTTTCGCCGCCATCTCGCCGGTCACCGATCTTGCAGTGGCCGTGCTGCCCGTCAAACCCTCGGCGGCGTTGCTTGCCGCGCTCGAAACGGTATCGCTGACGCTGGTAGCAGCCGACGACAGCGATGAGGCGGCATCGGAAAGCGTGCTGCCAAGGCCTCCACGCTCCCCGTCATCATGTCGTCCCGGCGCCGAAGGCATGGAGTATCCAGCCGAACCGTGGGGGGTGTTTGAGGTACCGCTGCCGAACATCAGCCAAGCCAGACCTGCGCCCACCATGGTGACCGGCAAAGGATTGTCTCGGACCTGCGTTCTGAGATTGCTGAGCATGGCCGAGCTCTCCCCTCCCGAGAACAGCCCGGTGAACTCATCCAGCAATTGTCCGGGCGTCATCTTGCCTCGAATGGATTCGGCGGTCTCCATCACCCGGGCGCGGGCTGCCTCGGCCTCGCGTTCAAGTTCGGCTGCGGATTTCTCTTTCATCTCACCTGTTCCTTGATCACGCTCGCGTCGCGCTTAAGCTGTTCCTGGGTCCGGTCGGGGGTAAGTTCCGAAGGCGCCATGCTGGCCATCCCGGTCCGCAGCAGGATGACGCCGAGGACCGCCACGACCACACCGACCAGCAGGGAAGACCACCCCGCGCCTAGCCCTGCCCGCGTCAGTGCGATAACGAGTGCCTGCAGCAACACCAATAGCGCGGCGAGCAGGCAGATCGCGCCGCCCAGTACTTCCGCGGCACCTGCTCCGGCTTTGGCAAGCTTTTCAGAGAGCTCCGCCCGAAACAGCCTGGCCTCGGTTTGCACCAGAGTGGTGACATTCTGGGCCAAGTCGGTGATCAGTCCGGCAAGGCTGGGATTGTCCTGGGTGTTCATCTGTCCTGCTCCGCGTTCTGCGTGGCCCCATCATCGCCGACGAGGCCCGAATCCTGCGAACGATCAACGGACCAACCCTGTGCCTGATCGGTGTTTGATTTGAGGTCTCCCGCAGCATCCTGGAATTCTGGACCCGCCGGCGGAGAAGCCTTGATGAACCGCCCGAGAGCCAATCCGGCCAATACCGATCCGGCAAGCAGGACACCGGGATTTTGCCGGCCAAAGGACTGCACGTCCTCCAGGACCTGGCCGAACGGTTTCTGTTTCAATGACGATGAAAGCCGCTCCAAGCCACCGGCGGCATCCAATGCGAACTTCGATGCGTTCCTTTCATCGTTGTTGGCCAGATGGTCACTGGCCGCGCGCAGTGCGCCGCCCAGCGCCGCCAGACTCGATCCGATGTCGCGCTGAGCTTCCTCCGCCTTGTCGGAAATCGCATCCCTGGCTTCAGATGCATAATCGCCAGCCTTACGGGTCACCGTGTCACGCGCGTCGTGAAGCAACTCGCTGGCACGTTCTTGTTCCTGGCGAAGCCTGTCGGAAACGTCGCTTTTCGCCTTGTCGAAATCGGTGGGCTGTCCGCCCTGATCGTTCTCATGCTGCATGGACCACCTAGTGAAGACCGAGGAAGGAGAGGACCGCGAGCACGACAACGATAAGGCCGATAAGATAGATGACACTGTTCATGTGCACGTCCTCCGTGGCTTCCCAACTTCGTGGAACCTCCGATGTTCCACTAGGTGAAAGCATTTATGATCAGGCTGAAACGGAGAGCTCGTCAGGCACGCAACAATCAGGAATGAGCTGAGCTGCCCCTCGTGCGGAGCTTCAGTGGCTCGAGTACAAACCTTGTGCTCCCGACTGCGCACGGGTCGAGCGGAAGGCCGCCGGTTGCCTCGGCTTTGGCTGACCTTTGTCTATTCGGCTGTCCGCCTGTCGATCATCTGCTCGCTCTGGACGCCCGGCACGTCCCTGCGCTGTTGGACGCCTTCAACGAAGCGAGGATGAAGGCATAGAATACGTGCTGATGTTTCATTCTCCTGCGGGAAGGAGCAGAGATATTCAGTTCGCCCATGTCTTCGAACGCCGCGAGCGACTGCTGCATGGTGTCGTGTGCACGCGCTCCGACGGATTGTTCCGTCCGAGCAACACCTAAATCATGCAACCTTGGAAAACAGGGCGACGTCGCATCTGGCCAAGCCGTAGCGCCACCGATGATCGGTCGTGGCGACCCGGCTTTGGTAAAACAGCGAAAGTTGTCCCCCTTCGATCATCACGGTCGAGTGGCCGTTCTCTCCCGGCTGGCCTGGTTCCAGCACCGGTCCCATCGACACATAAGGTCCAGCAACATCATCGGCGATGGCAAAAAACACGCGTTGCCGGTTTCCCCGAAGGCCATTCGGGAGAAAGCAAGTGGCATTGAGAAGCACGCGGCCATCCGGCAATTCGACCAGTTGTGCGCCCTCTATCCCCCATTCGTAGTCGGGATCCTCTCTCGTGTTGTGGTGAGGAACTTCATTATGGTCGAGGATCTTGCCGATCCGCTTCCAAGGACCGAACCATGAATCGGATTGGCTACGCGCGAGATAGATGTCGGGCTGTGGCACCCTGGTGAATTTTGGCATGGCGGAATAGACGAGGTAGCGCTTGCCGCCAATAACTGCGGGATGCGGATCGTAAATGCCATCTTCCTCCGTGTCCGGGATGGCGAGGATTGCCGGGCTAAGAACCACCCAATGGAACCCGTCATTGGAAACCGCATGCTCGCAGCGGCCGCCAGACTTCATGAACTCAGTCTGGATGAACATGTGAAAGACGCCACTTTCGTGAATGACCCCCGGAGCCGCAACACCACTCCCATTGATGGGAAGCTCGATCGACTGATGCTCGGTCCACGGCCCATAAAGGTCCGGCGCCGTGGCATGCAGGATCCTCCACGTCTCGCTGGTCACCGTACCGCTCGAGCCGAAGACGTGCCACAGGCTGCCATCAAAGACGGGGCACGGGTCCTTGAGATCATCCACGCTTTGCGGATGAAACAGCGGAAAAACGTTGGTTGAAAAGTCGATCTTCATATCAGCCCCGGAATTCGCCTGGCACGGACTCGCCAGTGATGCGGGCGAATCAACTTGATGTCCTGCATATTTTATAGCGAGCGACCTCAACGCAAATACGGCAAGCCCGTTCTCCACCGGCATTCCCCCGTCGCCACGCTTTCAAAGCCCGGCGACGCGTTTGGCCGTTCTCAGCTCCGCGGAAATATCGTCGCATTCGTCGTCTGAGCGGTGACTGAGAGCTCTTCACTTCACCTTGGAACAACTCACGCGGTGGAAAGTTAGGAGCTGGTACCGAAGTCTATTTCTCCTCCATCTGCGATTAACAAATGTTAGTCGCAGCATAAATTAAAGATTACAGGAAGGAAAATCTCAATGGAAGCAGCCTTGGGCAGGGTGTCCGCCAGTAAACACGCTGGCAGGGAAAATCTACCGGTTTGCTTCTCCCACTTGCGTTGGAATTTCGTCCACCAACGCCCGCAGCATATTCTCACTCTTGCATCCATGCAGCAGAGAGTGATCTACTTTGAAGAGCCTCTTTTTGAAGAACTGCCACAGCCGCTGATGCGGACGAGCGAGGCATCGCCAAACATTCTAATTGTGACACCAGTGCTTCCGCTCGGCGCGTCGGCCGCGAAATCAGATGCCGTCCAGCGGAGATTTGTTCAGCAGATCATAGCTTCAATGCCGCACAGCCGGCTGATCGCCTGGTACTACACGCCGATGGCTCTTCGCTTCACGGAGTTCCTGGACCCAGACATATGCGTCTACGACTGCATGGACGAACTCTCCGCCTTCAAGAATGCGCCGCCCGAACTGGCGCAGATGGAAAAGGAACTTCTGCGCCGCGCCGATCTCGTTTTCACCGGTGGCCTGAGCCTGTTCGAGACCAAGCGCCGCCTGCATCAGGCCATTTACCCCTTTCCGAGCAGCATCGATGTGAAACACTTTCACAAGGCAAGGCTGCCAGGAAAGGACCCCATCGATCAGGCCGGCATTCCTCACCCGAGGGTGGGGTATTTCGGCGTCATCGACGAGCGGCTGGACGTCGACCTCGTGGCGCTAGCAGCGCGGACCATGCCGGACGTGCATTTCGTCATGATCGGCCCCGTTGTCAAAATCGATCCTGCAATCCTGCCGAAGGCCGACAACCTGCATTGGTTGGACGCGAAGGCCTACTGCGACCTGCCCGATTATCTGCGCCATTGGGATGCCGGGTGGATGCCGTTTGCGCTCAACGAAGCGACCCGGTTCATCAGCCCAACCAAGACGCCAGAGTTTCTGGCGGCGGGTCTGCCGGTGATCTCGACGGCAATCGTTGACGTTGTGCGCAGCTACGGCGCTGCTGGGCTGGTGGAGATCGCCGACGGTGACGACTTGGACAGCAAGCTGCGCTCCCTGCTTTTGCGACCGCGCGAGATGCTGCTGCCGCAAGTCGATGCCTATCTGGCTGACATGTCGTGGGAAAGAACATGGAAGGCCATGGCCGCTCACATTGAGGGCGCCTACCGACGCAAGAAGGTCGTCCCGCTCCGCAGGAGCGCATAGCCATGTTCGATTGGCTGATCGTGGGCGCGGGGTTTGCCGGCAGCGTTCTTGCTGAAAGGATAGCCTCCCAGCGTCATGAAAGCGTTCTCCTGGTCGACCGCCGCAGCCATGTCGGCGGCAACGCCTACGATTGCTACAATGAAGCCGGCATCCTCATCCATCGTTACGGGCCTCATATTTTTCACACCAACAGCCAGTCGATCGTGGACTACCTCTCGCAGTTCACCCAATGGCGCACATACGAGCACAGGGTTCTGGCGGCGGTCGACGGAAAACTGCTTCCCATCCCGATCAATCTCGACACGATAAACCGCCTTTATGGCCTCGAGTTGAATTCCGCACAGTTGGAGGAGTTCTTCGCATCGCGGCGCGAGACGGTAGAGGACGTGCGAACGGCCGAGGATGTTGTCGTCAGCACCGTGGGACGCGAGCTCTACGAGAAGTTCTTCCGTGGCTATACAAGGAAGCAATGGGGCGTCGATCCGAACCAGCTGAGCAAATCAGTGACGGCGCGAGTGCCGACCAGGACCAACCGCGATGACCGCTATTTCAGCGACAGCTTCCAGAAGATGCCTGCCGGCGGATACACGAGGATGTTCGAGCGCATGCTCGATCACCCGAACATCAAGGTCATGCTGCAGACCGACTTCCGCGAAATCCGTGACAAGATACCATTCAACCGCCTGATCTATACCGGCCCGATAGACGAATATTTCGGCTGGCAGCTAGGGCGTCTTCCTTATCGTTCGCTCCGTTTCGAGCACGTCACACTCGACCAAGAGCAGTTTCAGCCGGTTGCCGTCGTCAACTACCCCCAGACGGAAGATTACACCCGCATCACCGAATACAAACATTTGACCGGCCAACGGAGCGTGCGGACCAGCCTGACATACGAATATCCCACCGATATCGGGGACCCGTACTATCCGGTGCCGCGGGCCGAAAACGAAGAGCTCTACAAGCGCTACGAAGCGCTCGCCGCAACCTGTCCCGACGTGTGGTTTGTCGGCCGCCTGGCAACCTACCGCTACTACAACATGGATCAGGTGGTCGGGCAGGCCCTGGCAACCTTCGCACGCATTCAAAAGAGCGTCCCGGAATGGGCGGGCGTGGTGAATGCGTCGTTGGCCGAAGGGGCGCTGTAGCTCCCCCACCTGGACCCAGGAGCATCGGCGCGGGGCCGACAGGCGCTCGCGCAGTCCCTCGTGCAGCTCATGTATTTAACGCGTCGGGTTCGCCGCGAACAAAGCTTGCTGGCGGGCCAATTCGTCCGCGACGGGCTTGCGGACGTGTCGGCTGCCGTCCGCCTGGACGACTGAAAACAATCCCACCTCCGCATGCCGCGAATTGTCCCAGCCCGGATAGGCGGTTACCGGGTAAAGGCAAATACCTTCGATCGGGGCTTTGAGGCTTTCTGCGGCACGCACCTCGTCGCAGACATAATGGAGCCAAGCCGGCCCGCCAGACCCCTCGGAGCCGGTCTCGGCGATGAACATAGGCTTGCTGTATCGATGCGCGACTTCGATCAGCATCTCCGATAGGGCACGGTACTCGTGATGCCCCATCGGAATCGTCGGCCCGTTTAGGTACCACTGATTGTGTGGATAAAAATTCAAGCCAACGACGTCGACGACATCTTCGCTCCCACCCAGCTCAGGTTCGGCCCGGCCCAGCAGCATGTCGTAAGCTTCGAACTGTCCCTGACGGGCATTTTCGGCCCGGCGCCGTTCGGTGCGGGTCCGGTCGCGAGGAGCGATGTGGATAAGCGGCTCGGCCCAGACGAATCTGCAAGCGGGATCGACCTCCCGCATCGCGCGAACGCCGGCTATTGCTGCTTTCACGAGGTGCCGCTTGAACCAACCCCGCTTCTTCGGGCCGACGCGCGGAAAATAGCCGACCTCAACAGCCCAGGCGAAAAACGAAATTTCGTTGATCGGGCACAACAGAGGCGCTGTACCGGCGATTGAACGATGAACCCTCACAGCTTCCGCGGCGAACGAGGCATAGGCATCGATGAAATGCATCGACCCCTGATCAACGTGGTCTGGAGATCCGTAGTGGAAGATGTCCCAGATGACCTGGACACCTGCCGATTGCGCTGCTTCGACCATCGGCGTCCAGCTTGACCAGTCATAGGTTCCAGGAGCGGTTTCGATGAGGTGCCAGCGCAAACCGTCGCGGATGGTACGAAGACCGAGTTCGGCGCAACCGCGGTAGTCGCCCAGGGCATGCAAATAATGCGACGTCGCGCGGATAAGATCGAGGCGAACGCCGTCCTTGCGCCGGTGCGACGAGCACTCGAAGCCAGCCATGAAAAAACTGGCGAACGGCGACGTGCCCGCAATCGAGGTCACCTCATTGCCTGCGCTGTGTCCTGCTTCGCTCATGCGAAGTCTCCTTAGGGCATTTGGGCTCAATCTCGGCTGCCGAATGCAGATCGGGAACAGCCATAGCAATCCGGCAGCCGTCTCTCATTCCGTCAGGCTGCACATTAGTCTTGTGCTTAACGGGATGGTTCCAAACCGGATGGTCGAGCCTTTGTTCCCGATCGAACCCACCGGAGGGCAGACAGCAGCCAGGGAAGAAGCTGCGCAAGGCAAGTCGGGGGCGAGGCACACAGCCGTCATCGGATCATCCACCGCTCCGACGAAGGCAGGGAACAGTACGTTCAAATTCGACTTTCCGACATCGATCATGCCAGGCGAGAGGATCGCAGCGACGTCGCCTGGAGTATTGCATGAGCCGCTCCGCCGATCTTTCCCGGTAAAGCCCGCCATTCGCTTCAAGCGGGAACATTGGTTGCCTCAACAAGTTTGATCGCCATAGCAATGGGCCGCAGCGGGCGGGCGCACAGATGAGACATCTGGTCAAAGATATCCTGATCGAGATCGCTGAAATGCTTCCGGCCATCACTCAAAAGGGCGAAAACTCGGCCGAAGCACTGCCCGTCCATGCGCCGAACTTCCCCCACGATCTGGAGCCGGTGATCCGGGCAGACCCTACCTACCAAGTGCCATCGCAACGCACCGACGATCGGCATGAATCAGTCGCAGTCCCGAGCAAGCCGCAAGCTGTATGGAGGGATATGCCTCCGGCTGTGATGATCGTACCTTTGCCAGTCACTGTAGATGAAGGCACGGTCAAGGCTCACGCCTCCGACGGGCAGCATGCACGGCGTCGAGTGCCGTGTGAACGGCTTCAACGTTTGAGGCGTGAGGCTGGGCTCACGGCCTGAAGATCAGCGGCCGTTGGCCCTGCGCCAGTTCATCGCGCATTGCTTCGGCGCCGGCATCGACTTTGCTCACAGCCAGTTCCGCCGCCTAACCTAGCACTGCAATTGCACTGGTTCTTTTGAGCACCGCAGCGATGGTGATCGCTATCTTTGACTATGCTGATTTGCGGCTCTTGGCCTTTGGCCGGTCTTGGCCGATGCCTTCCTTGGCGAGGCTCTTTCGAAGAACCGAGGCCAGGTCGACCACGTTCTCCTTGGGCTTCGGCGCCGGTTTCGGGGGTTTTTTGCCCTTGCGCTTGGCGTCGATCATGGCAATCAGCGCATCCTCGTAGGTATCCTCGAATTTCGAAGGATCGAACTTTGTCACCTTCTTGTCGATGAGAAGCCCCGCGATTTCGAGCAGATCCGCATCATACTTTGGGCTTTTCACATCGTCGAAGACGGTGTCTTCCGACGTCATCTCATTGTGGGTGCGCAACTCGGTCAGCAGCATTCCTTTTCCAAGCGGCTGTATCAACACTTCGCGCCCGCGCTGATAGAGTACGACGCAGGAGCGTGCCGCGACGCGCTTCTTGGCCATCGCATCGCGCAGGACGGCAAAGGCCTCCAGCGAGGCGCCGTCAGCCGGGATCAAGTAGTATGGCTTCTCCAGGTAACGTGTGTCGATCTCGGCAACCGGAACAAAGGAATCGACGTCGAGTGTATGCTGCGACGTCAGTTTCAGTTTTTTGATCTCGTCCGGCTCGACTTGTATGAACTCGCCCTTGTCCGCCTCATACCCTTTGATCTGATCCTCGGCTTCGACAACATCGCCGGTCTCTTCATCGACATAGGCGCTTTTGACGGGTAAACCGTCCTTGCGGTTCAAAATCTTGAAGTGGATCTTGGATGCCTCACTTGTGGCACCAACTATCTTCACCCCGCATGACACGGAACCGACCCTCAGAAAGCCCTTCCACACCGCGCGGGGCGCAACCATGCTGTTTCTCCCCTAGACCTCGATCTCGGCACAACGTCAGGCACACGGTTCTGTTCCGCGACGTGCGCCGGCATCTTTCCACCCGATCGCAGGAGCAGACGTCGCTTTCACAAGCACACGAGGTGCTTAAGGGTGCTTCAAATGCATCGGAGCTCTGGCTCAGTGCGACAAAAAGCGTTCGCGTAAGGGAGTCGGCAGGATCAAGCGGACCAAGCTCGGGTTGAGTGACCGTGCCGAGCTTAACTGGACACAAGCGTGGGCCGAATGCCCTGACGCATACGCTACCGGCACAAGGGAAATGCTACAGTTACGCCCGAAGGATTCGTCGTGAACGTGGCGCAATCTATCCCCGAGTTGCAACGGTAATCACGTTCCCGGATCGAATAGTATCACGGCGAAGCCGTGCTACTCTGGCATCCCAAGCTCTGCCAACCATTCCCCGTAGGTCGTCCGTCGATTCCGCCAAGACATAGCTGCTTAGTCGACATTCCGCCCGCAGGATCTCCCCTTGCGCAGAAAGCTCCTTGTGCTGGCGAATAAGATCATCCAGGGGGTCCAGATAAGGTGCGCGGCTCATCAGCCTTCACCCCGCAGCATCTCTTCGAAAGTAGCTTCATCGAAGTAGGCTCCGAAGTGCTGGAACAGCCACATCAGACGGGCGCTCAGTGCCTCGGCCTCGACGCTGCCTTCTGCTAGCGCACGCTCTTGGCAGGCCCGCTGAAACACCTGCTGTAGGAGGGCGAGTTCTTCGGGATTTGCAACGCCGATGGTAGCGGGAGCGGTCATGGCTTCCTCCGTTGGGGCGGAAGCATGTTCTTCGCTCACAGCCGGCGGTGCCCTGAAACTACCGCCGATGAGACTAGACTACGCTCATATTGGCGAGAGTCGATTCAATAATAATTTAGTCAAGGTCGTACGACCGGCAGGAGCGTTCTAATGCCGCTCTTTTAAAAATCGGGCTTCACGAAGCAGCGAATTCCAGTCCGTGCCGATAAGCTTGATCAGACCGCGCGCATCCGGCTCCGAAATGCCGACTTCTTCAGACAAACGTCGGGCAAGCAATTGCTCATTGCCCTTCTCCACACGGCCGTCGCCATCCTTTTTCATTGGTTCCTCCTTGGGGAAGCCAACTTACGGAATGACCTTTCGTTTCACGGAATATGAAAAAAGCCCGCCGTCCCATTCGCGGCAGCGGCGGGCCGTCCCTGGGATAACCGGACTCGCTGGGGTGTTGGTTTGCCCCTGCTGTCGCGGGCGGTGCAAAGCAGGTGCCACCTAGGGTGAACCAACACGGCACACCTCACGGGCGACAACTTACTAATATAATGGAACCGCGACTGGACAACCAAAGAACCAACCGGCACCGCTTGGGACCGTCGCCGCAAAACGACAAGACCTAGTCTCGTATCGACCCGCCGTGCCGACCTAGCACGACGGGCGTTCGAGAGCGGCTACACCCAAGACACGTTAGCAGCCTTCCGTGGTCTTTTTCATCTGGCCAGGAGCAGCCGAGTTAGCGTCGGTATCCTGTTGACCTGGCGCGGCCTCCTTGGCGCTGCCAGTTTGTTGACCTGGAGCGCAGTCCTTGGCGGAGTTCGAGTTAGAGTTCGTTCCACTCGTGGTGGTCGAATCCGTTCCCTGATCGGTCGTAGTGCTCGGCGTTGTCTGGGTCGTCGAGGTCGACGATCCGCCTGTGGTCGTGGTGGTCGATTGCGCAACAGCGAGGCCAGTTGACAGTACCATAATGGCTGACGCCAAAAGAACCTGTTTCATGATCAACTCCATATTGGAATGTCCCTTCGGTACCGAACTTCGCTGCGAAAAGACGGTTCCAAGAAAAAATTCGCAATCGCATGCACCTCACGTTTGGACGGGCCCGCACCACTTGCGCGCGTCGGGGCGAGCGTCAGCGGGTAAGCGACCTAGCCCTTGGATCGACCTTTCTTGAATGATTGCGAAGCCTTGGCTTCGGCAGCAAGGCGTTGTTCTCGAAGTCGCGCAGTTTTTGTATCTCGCGCCTCTCTCTCGGCCGCGTTAGCAATCTTTGCCTCACGGTCTGCGCGCTCCAATCGGTCTTTGTCGACGCTTCGCCGGGACACATTGGCCTCCTGCCAGAAGACCGTTGAATTTACAGTTTGCTAAAATGTTCCCCGCGATACGGCATGTTCCACGCAATGTGGCGGACTTCCCGGCCCTTCCGGGGAACCAGCAATGCAAAAGCCCGCTACCGGGAGGCAGGGGCCTTGAGAGACAGGCAACTTGGAGAAGGGCCGGCCCAACAAGCTTCCTTTGTAGTACCAATCAGTACGGCCTTAGTCAGTCGGCCCCGAGCTGAGGGGCGATGAGCCGGGCGAAGCCGTCAACGACGACAGTCGCTCACGCTTTGTCAAAATGAGCTCCTGATAGGTCTTCTTTCATTCGATATCTCCCTTCGGCTATCGCATGATCACATACCGCGTCGCCTCGGCTTGGGTGCGCGTCAATCGCATGCCAAACGCGATGGCCAGGGGATTATCACCCCTTTCTGGCCTGCCGCTTTCTTTCTTGCGGCTTGTGCGGAATTCGGGCGGACTCAACGGAGCTGGAGCCCCTGATGTGACGTCAAAATTCGAACCCAGCCTATGTCATAGGTTAATGCACGGCCTAGGCGGCTCCCTTAAGGGTGCGGCTTATTCACGTCGGGAGCGTTGCCGCACCCCAAGCGAGCAACCGAACGTGGCCTCTTCTACCGCTGGGCACTGAGGTCCCAACCAGGGGTCCTGGGTGCGTTCGCGTCTTGAGTTCCCAACTGCCGACCCATCAGCCCGGCGCCTCTTTACGGCTACCCGGAACTTTTGAGGCGAATGCAAGTTCGATAATCAACATCAGCTAGGTAGCCAATTTGTCACCCACCTCATCCTTGGATGTCCTTATTCGCAAGCTCCAGAGCATCTCGGATCTCCGAGAGGCCGATATCGAGGTTTTGAAAGGCATCCAAATTCAGGAGAAGGATTTTTTGGCCAACTACGACCTGGTGCGTGAGGGTGACCGCCCTGTCAATTCGTTCGTGGTTTTGGATGGCCTGCTCGGTTCCACCAAACTTACCGGCGACGGCAAACGGCAGATTACGTCCTTCTTTGTGGCTGGGGATATTCCCGATCTGCACGGACTGCATCTGTCGGTCATGGATTGCAATTTTACGACCCTGACAGCAGCCAGACTGGGCTTCATGCGACATGACGCTCTTCGCATCATTTGCGAACAGCATCCTCGAATCGCGACGGCTTTTTGGCGGTCGACGCTGATCGATGCAGCGATTTACAGAGAATGGGTAACGAATGTGGGAAGACGCGAGGCATACACGCGCATGGCTCACATCTTGTGCGAACTGATCTTTCGCTTGCGCTCGGTTGGACGCATCCAGGATCACGTCGCGGATCTTCCGATTACCCAGGCAGCACTTGGCGATGCATTGGGCTTGTCTACAGTCCACGTCAACCGAATGCTTCAGGAACTTCGACGTAGGGGCCTCATCGCCACGACGGGGTCAAGAGTGCATGCTCTTGATTGGCCCGGCCTCACTCGTGCAGGTGATTTCGACACAACCTACCTGCACCAAAGGAACCCCGCAGCTTAGTGGTGACGGAAGCTCTCGGATGGCACGATTTTTCTTTGATAGTGGCGATCACGATGTGGTCATCGAGGACGAAATCGGCATCGAATGTGCTGGTCTGGAGGAGGTCCGCCGCGCGGGCTTCGAGGGCCTTATCGACCTTACGAGAGATGTACTCACCGAGGTGGACGGGCAGCAAGTATTTGTTGAAGTGCGGAACGAAAACGGGGACAGGATTCTGAGGCTGAGCATCTCGCTTCAGATCAAGTTGATGAGATAACGTGCCTGACTTGCTGCGTCAGAAAGCTGCCGAGTGCCGGCACATCGAATGGCATGAGCGGCGAGGAACGCCGCGTGATCGGACTATCGCCCGAAGACGCCGCCATTTCGACCGACGAACAAGTTCGGGTTCTCCCACACGAAGAAATCGGCAATTCACAACAGCAGCAGGCCATGGCCCGTCTCATCTTTGGCCCCATCCGACCGATTTTTAGTCGGTGTCGCCTATTTTTTTAAGTTCTGGAACGCGCATTCCCAGCGCTCGTTCATGTTGTCTCAGCAGTGGGTGTCGACGTGCAAAGAAAAGCGAACAAAGCAAGCCGCGTTGCGAAAGGCCAGGAGCTTGAGGTCGAACATCTTGTCGAGGTCACGGAAATTGACCCCGAGCAGGCCCGAACGCTGCTTCGCAAACATGGAGCCGATTGGCCGAAGCTCAAAGACGAGGCGGAAGCTCTGAAGAAGGAAGACTAATCGTTACCTTCCCAGCGGTTGGCGAGAAAGCTGTTCCAGCTCATCCTCATCCGTGATTCCCGCCTGATAGTAAGCCAGAATGCGTGATGCGCGCCGTTCCCTCGCGGTTGCGGTTTCGTTTTTAATTTTGCTGCGTGCGAAGACGCGACTGAGCAGGGCAAGTCCTGATGGGGTGAAGGCGTCTCTATGCATCTCGTCTCAACTCCCGTGCGCCACCGTCTCTAGAGGGGCCGAGGCGGGCTGAAGCTGTGGTTGCAGCCTCTGACGCCGGCCAGCAAGAGATCGCAGAACGGGTCGTCCGGCGCGCGCCGACGCTGGACAAGGAAGAATGTTCCGCGCGTTTTTCGGACACTAAACAAAAAGGCCCATCCGGCCCCGAGCCAGCAACGGCCTTTTACCGGTCTACGTGTGATCTCCTTCAACTATATCCGCAAAGCCTCTACCTTGACGGGAATTTCTGGCCTTGGCTGTGCGTTTAAAGTTGAGAAATGGCAGTTATGATCTTGGACAGAAAGAATGGCTTGGCGCGCCGAGTTGCCAGAGCCACGAAAGCCCGCCCCAGACAAAGCCGAGACGGGCCGAAGCTGCTTCGACAGCCTCAAGGCCCAGACAATGAGGGAGGATTGTAGGCCTGCAGCCAAACCTCTTACCGCAGGGAATGTTCCGCGGCTGTAAACTGTCGGTGGGAGTATCATGACCTTTCGGGATCGACATTCTCGGCCAGTTACGGCAACTCCTTGTCGGCCGGGTCGAGATGTTGGCACGCGCCATCAAGGCAGCCAAGAGCTCGATCAGCCGCGTGGTCTTCATGTTCGTTGAGAAGGCTGATCCGCAAATCCAGTCCGCTCGCTCTCAAGCTCGCTATGGGCATGCGACGCGGCAATGGCAGCCTGTCCAAAAGCGACGGCTATCTGGTTCAACGCTTTGACAACGTCACCAATGGCGTACATGCCTTGGATGGAAGTCTGCTGATGCTCGTCGACTGTGACATAGCCCTCTTCACAACATCTTGCGCCTACCACCTCGGCGAGTTGAGAATGTACCTTGCACCCCAGTGCCAGATAAATGGCATCGAAGCGGGATGACGTCCCATCTTTCAAAATCGCCTCGCAACCGTCTGCTGTCGGGCAGAGTGTGTCGAGAGCGTCACCGATGACTATGCCTCTTGCCCTCGCGGCACGACGAGTGCTGGGCGAAAAGTCGGATGCGTCGCTTCCAAGCACCGTTATAAGTGGTGTAAACCGACTGAGAAAAATAGCCTCTTTCAAGGCTCTCTCGTCGTGCCCGACGACCGCAATGTTCTGGTCGATCGCCTCATACCCGTCGCATACGGGGCAGAGTCGAACCACACCTGCGGCAATTGCTTCGCGTAGACGCGGAATGACAGGTGTCGTGTCGGTGATCCCTGTCGCCATAAACACCTTGCGTGTCCGGATTGCGCCGATCGAAGTCTCAGCGACGAACCCCCGATAGGCAGGGGCGAGGGAGTAGACCTGCCCCTCAACCAGAGTGGCTCCATACAAGGTGGCGTGACGTCGAAGGCGATCCAGAATATCGGCTCCACTTATCCCTTCGGGAAAGCCAGGACAGTTATGGCTCGTTGGGATCAAGGCGGCACGAGGATCGCCGGCATCGATCACCAGCACGCGATGGCGAAAACGCGCAAGATATTGAGCGGCGGTCAATCCCGCCGGCCCGCCTCCAACGATCAGGACATCTTCGGTCTCGGCGGTCGGTCGGCTGACGTGGCTGTTGTGCATAGTGCGGCGCGTCACCGGCGAACGATTTCGTTCGTGCGATGTTCAAAGGGCGGTCTTCGGGACATCTGACTCGATGGCAACAGCGTAGAAATCAGGCTTCAACCCGATCGCAAGACGCCAGGCTCCTCTGTTTCCTTGAGCTCTTCCGTATCCTTGGGCGCGGCGACCAGATCCTGGAATCCGAGAGTAGCGACGAGATAGCCTGCCTCATCATAAACCTTCGTCACCCAACTGGTCGGGTCCACGCCATCGACAATTCCGTCGAGCATGGCCTCCTTGGCAGCGCGCCTGGCCTCTCTGATAGCCTCGTCTCGATCAGCCATATCGGCAAAGATTGCTGGCTGCGACATGCCTTCGATAAACTCGAAGCGAAATTTCGGCATCGGTTGCTCCAGTCACGTGCCAGCGGATCGGCCATTTCTGGCAGGTTTGATGGTCAACGCGGCGGTGTCGAAAAGGATGCAGCGGGTGGTGTGCGCATCACCATCTACCGTCAGGCAGCGTTGCTGCCTGCCATCTCCCAATCGTCCCGCCAACGTGCTCGCACGGCAATCATCAGCGTGGCCGCTTCGGTCATTCCTGTTTGGAATAGCCTGATCAGCTCTCTGGCCACGGCATAGGCGGCCGCCGTGTCAGGCAAAATAGCAAATTCCTGGCACAGCGCGTCAAATGCCGCGCGAAGGATGTTCAGGTCACTGGGGTAGAGAGCGTCCGCGTGCATGCGGATGGTTCGATTAAGCATCAGGCTCCTCCGAATGGGCGAGAGTGCGATCGTCGCTCCCAAGCAGCGAAACCCGTTACACAGCCGCTGACCACGGCTTTATGCGGGGCAGCCCACCAATTGTCATTAAACTATGATGCACTCGGCCGGTGTTCATGCATGAAAATCGCCATATGGCCCATTCATCGCTTAACCTTCGCGCAAGGATGTTGATGGCGAAGCCCTATACTCCAACGCCTATAACTCTTCGCGACTGGCCGCATTATTTAGTCCGACCAAACCGCGGGCAAAATGGGGCAACTCACGCGATCGTTCATGCTGCTGACACTCATGCTGAACAACGTGACATAGACGAAGTTGCCGAAGGAAAGCATAAGAGCACCCGCGTCGGACACAGGAGATGGTGTCGGACAGCTCACCATGGCATCGCGCAACAATATGCCAGCCGTCATCATCGGCGGCTCGGTCCTTGTGCGGCGCAAGCTCAGAACAGCAAAACGTCCACCAACTCGTAACCGGCGCGATTGATGGGGAACAACGTGCAGCGGAACTTACCAAGCGACTGCTTGCCTTTTTCTCGCCAGCAATCGCTGGGGCCGAAGCGGTCGAATCCGAATCGCCACGTCTCCGATATGAGCGAATTGCTGAACCCACCGCTGCGAGACTATCCAAATCGAGACCGTGCTCGCTGCGAGACCATGACATGTGAAGGTCGATGCAGGACACCTGGAAAACGCGCGCTGCTCAACTGTGCCTTTTGTTGAATCACGGCGGGGCGGTATGATGCCTCGTGGGAACCAGGGGCACTGCCGCGAGTTCTTTGGAATGGCAAATCATCCGGTCACAAGCGTGCTTACCTCAATTGGCACATTGACCTCCCGTCCCGCTGCATTCCTGGTCTTGTTGGCTTACGCAATCCTTTGGATGATCTTCGAGCGACAGAGCTTGGATTGGCACGGAGCCGCAACATTGTTTACTTGGGCGATGACGCTGTTCATCCAGCGCGCGGAGCACCGCGACACTCAAGCGATCCACGCCAAGCTTGACGAGATTCTGCGGTCAGATCACGCGGCTTCAAACATCACGCGGATCGATGATGAAGAGCCCGAGGAGATCGAAAAGCATCGCCATCGCCAGCAGCGGGGCGATTGACGTGCAGCCTTTCGGTTCCGTCGCGTCAGGCGCCCGCAAGAAGACCTCCGGCATTGAGCTTTGGCGAAAGGTGCTCATCTATCTGGCCATCGCCACCATGGCCAGCCTGCTCACGGTGTTGATCATAAATCTTACTCCAGAGCCGCGCGTTCTACGATCAATCGTTCCCCATCGTTTCGACGCTACGGATCCCCAATTTTCCAAGACGATGAGCAGCTATTCGCAAGGGCAGATGTTCGATTCCAATGCGGTCCAAAGTCTCATCAACGGAGACGAAATATTTGCGTCTATGCTGCAAGCAATCGGGACGGCTCGATCCAGCGTCGACATGGAGACATATATTTATTGGTCAGGAGCCATCGGCTACGAGTTCGCGATCGCATTGGCGGCGAAGGCCAGCGAAGGCGTGGAAGTCCGTGTGAACGTCGACTGGGTTGGCAGCCTTCCCTTCGACGAGGACTTAATCCACATCATGACCACTGCCGGTGTGAGGTTCGAACGCTATCGGCCTTTGCGCTGGTATACGTTGGACCGTGTAAACAACCGGACCCATCGCAAACTGCTGATCGTCGATGGCCGGATAGCATTCACTGGCGGCGTCGGCATTGCCGATAATTGGCGCGGGAATGCACGCAACTCAAATGAATGGCGCGACACGCACTACAGGATCGAAGGACCCGTCGTGTCCGCATTCCAAGCGGCGTTCGCGGAAAACTGGCTTGAGACGACCGGCGAGACATTGCAGGGCGGGAAGTTCTACCCTGCAGTTGCGCCCGCTGGTGAGATCGATGCCCAGTTGATACTTTCTTCCCAGCCAAACGGCTCGGAAAACATGGAGTTGATGATGTTGGCAGCAATAGCCGCGGCCAAGGATCATCTGCGCATCGGCATGGCCTACTTCGTGCCCGACGACATAGCCCTGCAGCAGATTCTTGATGCAAGGAAGCGAGGCGTCTCGGTCGATGTCATCGTTCCCAATTGGCTGACGGATGTGCCCATAGTGCGAAAGGGTTCACGTTATTTCTGGGGCGAATTGCTCAAAGCCGGTGTGCGCATTTTTGAATTTCAACCCACAATGTACCACCCGAAGCTCTTGATCGTCGATGAGGTCTGGGTGAGCGTTGGCTCGGCCAATTTGGATGAGCGTTCCCTGCGCCTCAATGACGAGGCCACCCTGAACGTCTACGGCATGGAATTCGCGCGAACGCAAATAGACATCTTCAACGAGGACCTGAAACGATCAAGGCCAGTCAGTCTGGAAGAATGGCAAGCGCGTCCACTAAGCGAAAAGGTCACCGACTACTTTGCCAGCAGGCTACGCTCGCAGCTCTGACGATGGCGAGGTTGCAGAGATGCAGAAGTCTCCGCGAGATCGCGCGGCATCGTACGCTTAAGAAGCTCGCAAGTCGCCTTTTGAACGCTGCGCCGTGGATCGTGAAATGACGGTGAGAAAGACTAGCCGACCGCCAAGACCGGCCTTTTTCGCAGCCGCGCCCGCATGACGACCAGCAGAACCGTTTCGTCTTTCATCCCGCTCTGGAATAATTTTATAAGCTCGGCCGCAATCTGCTCGGCGTTGTAAGAGATCAGTTGAATCTCCGCTTCCTCGCAAAGCTTCTTGAGGACAGATTCCAGCAATCTCAACCCTTCAGGATAGATAGGTTGATCGCTGGCGGTGTCGCAGGTCATGTACGCCCCTTTGACTCGACTTAAATCAAGGCCGCAGATGCTGGGCGGCAAGCCCATGCATGACTCGTTTCTGGGAAGAGGTCATTAACCTATGCAAGTTCGAACAGGGCGCCGGATTCACCAACTGCAGGGGGGATGAACCAACAAAGGGCAGCATGTGCACGGATCGAACTGGAGCAAGTCGTGAAAGCCCCTGCCGCCAGGCCTGTTAAGTCCCGACGGTGTTCCTGCATGGTGCTGTAGGCGAGCGAGAGAGCCTAAAAGAATTCACTCACCTTACGGCTTCTCTTTTTGAGAGCCGGGATGGGTTCGCGATGCATTTGCGGCTGCGCCGGCGGTGACTTCACCGGATGCTGTGCAAGCCTTGCTTGTCTCAGCCGCGCCGTCTTCTCGGCGCGTTCGGCTCGTTCAGCGTCCAGCATCTCTTGGCTGATACGTTTGGCGCGGTCGTATCTTTCCTTGTCGTGATTGCGAGTCACGGACACCTCCTAGCCAGCAACAAAAATCCTGCGAACCTTTTTGGTGACACGCGGCTTGCGTTGGCTGGGACCGGGCGTGATGGCTTGTGCGAGGCGAGCCTCCTTCAACCGCGCCGTCTTGGCGGCGCGCTCAGCACGTTCCTTGTCGATAATGATTGCTGCAGCTGATGTGGTATTCTCGTTGCGACCGTCATCATTGATCCGCGGCATCTCAGTGCCTCGCCCCGATTCTTGTCGCCCGTAGTGCCATTTTGCACCTGCGTCCCGCCCTAAACTGGTCTATCGCCGCTTTGAGTGAGAATTCGGTTGCATGTTCCGGTTTCTCGCCCGGCTGGTGGTTGTCGTTGGCAGCTTGTGTGATGGCCATCTTTGTTCTCCTACGAGACCGAACTTCGATATGACACAAGTGTTCCAAGGCAACTCGCAAGCTGCAGGGCTATTTTCGATGTAGGGGCACGCGCGGATGCTCAGGCGCGTGATCGGAGCATTGTGTTGGAGGGCCGTAGCTGGAACTATGAGAGCGCAGATAGCGTGGTCGCCTGAACATGAACGGCGGCCTTCCCCCCTCTCGCAAAAAGCTGTCAGCGCGATATTGTTACCAGGAGCAAAGGAGCCTGGTGTCGACGAGAACTTTTCTCGCGACGAGATCGTTCAGACTTTGCTGCAGCACAGGGCCCCCGCAAGCGCATCAGCTCGGTATTGTAGGGTTTCGGGCGCTAGGGCCGTTGAACCGCTACGGGTGTGTCAGTAGCAAACTTACAGACAGCCGCAGGTCCAAACGAGCAGCACCGTTCCAAGCGCATACGGGACCAGAAGCAAACCTATCGTCACCCAGAAAGCTGGCTCTGCCAAGGCGGCCATGTCCTTGCGAAACTGCTCCATAGGGCTACCCCGGCAACTTCGACAAACGAATAGAGCTAATCTGGTAAGGCCTACGGCCCGCTTTTGGCATCTTCGACCTCCAGCGCATCCATGAGGGCTGCCACGTCGGTGGGTTCGCCATCGGCGTCACCATGCACGCCAGTTCGGGCGTTCTTTAGCGCTTGCTCGATCGCATCTTCAATGTTTCCGAGCTCGTCCTCACGCACCTCGCGACCATAACCGGCCGCTTCGGCATCCTGCTCGAATTGCTGGACCAGCACGGCGAAGCTCACTTCCTCTTTGCCAGCAAGAGTGCCGACATTCTCCTGCAGCCAGGTTTCAAAAAACTCTTTGGTCGCGTTCATCGGATCACTCCTTCGCCGGATTAAGCGCGGCGGCGATCCGAAGTTCCGCAATGCCGTCACTTTCCCAATCAGCAAGGGGATATGCTCATGGTGGGCTTGGCTGATAATCCCGAAGATTCGTCTGCGCGGTGCTGGCTCCGTACCGGGAGCAAGGCCGCCGGATGAGTTCACGCCCACCGAGCGCTCGTCGATCCGCATGCTCTTCGATCGGTCTGCATGGAACTATTGCCCGCTCGGTTGCGCAAGGCTGCCCCGGCGGTGGTTGTTCGCCTTCCCGCTATTCTATCCCGACATTCCGGATTGTATCACCTCATCGGCCGACAGCCGGTCAGACATCGCTGCACTGTTGGTCTGGTCCATCCCGAACTGAGCGACCTGAATCATCATAGCCTTGGCCTTTGCAATAAGTTGGTCGTCGGGAAGAGTATGCCCGGCCTGCAGAGTGACTGTAATAGACTCGCCTCCCTCTCCGCGAAATTCCACGATCGGAGCCTGGTCTCGGCTGACGACAATTCCCATCATCTGCATAGGAACCTCCTTCGACTGTAGCGGGCAGCCGAAACTCAACAGCTCGGCCGTCTAATCCTTGACATATGCCCCAGGCTTACGACCGCCTCTGGGCGCCTTGGCGTCTTTCGAATGCTCGGCCATCGCAGGGCCTGCTCCGGAGACTTTCTCTGCGGCCGGTGACGGTGTCGCCGGCTTAGACGAGGTCCGGCTGTCCGATTTTTCGGGGCGTGGTGATATGCCAGCTGAAGAATTGTCTGAAGAAGTCATGGCTCGTTTCCTTAGCTGCGAAGCTTCCTTACCAACCTCCGAAATGCCCTGACGTTCCATTGCGATCCCTTGGTGAGATAATATCTCCGCAGGTGAACATGCCTCGTCCCTGGACGCGCATCAGCTACGGGTTGATTTCGCAAGCGAACGGTAAAATGCGAAGCCGCTCGGGCGAGATACAGCTTAGCCCTACATGGCAGCGCGGGCATCAGAATACGAGCCGACGCGAAACAGAGATCCATCCGTCGCCGAACCCCGCGACAGGCAGCAGGTTCGGTCATTTCTGCAGAAATGCGTTTGCCAGCTCGGACACAGCGGCAGTGCCCGTACCGCGCTATTCTCTCCTGGTGCCGAGAGCCTGATTGCAGCGCCGACTGGGAAAAGCCTGCGACACAGGCTGACTCCGCAGGTCAACCGATGAGGAACAATATTTCCCTTTGAAAGTTCTGGCCGACGCATGAAGGAGATATGAAATGTCAGAATCGCGCGAATGGCTTGTCCAATGGCTTAGGGATGCTCACGCTATGGAGGAGCAGGCCGAGACCATGTTGAATGGGCAGCTGAACCGAATTGAGAACTATCCTGAGCTCAGCGAGCGGATTCGCCAGCACATCCAGGAGACCAGACAGCAGGCTGCTCGGCTGGAGACCTGTCTCGACCGCATCGGACAAGGCTCGTCCACACTGAAGGATGCCGGCGGCAAGCTGACGGCAATGGCGCAGTCGCTCAGCGGTGTCTTCGCCGGTGACGAAGTGATGAAAGGATCGCTTGCAAGCTACACGTTCGAGCACATGGAAATCGCCTCCTACACAATCCTCATCGCCGCTGCCAAATCGCTGGGTGAAGCAGAGGTCGCCCAGGTCTGCGAAGAGAACCTGCGTGAGGAAGTCGCAATGGCGGACTGGTTGAAAAGCCATATTCCAACGACAACCGAGCAGTTCCTGGCGCGGGCCGACTCGGAGAGTGAAAACGCCAAGCGTTGATCAGCCGGTAGCGTATCGCTAAACAAGCTCGCCCCTTGCGCCGAAGCTCGGCGCAAGGCGCATCGAGGTTGAGCCGTTACCGCTGAAAGGCACTTCAAAGTAGGCAGTGCGTGAGTAAGTTTCCCGATTAGCTCTCCGTGCCGCGATAGTATCCTTGGCGCCAATTGAACTTGAAATTCCGGACGGAATTCTCTGCCATGTGCCGCCGCCGAACTGCCCATCATACGGATGTTGCTATCGCCCACTTTTTGGCGACAGTTCCCCATCCCCAACCATCTCCGCCAGCCGGCTGAGGAAGTCCACCAAAGCAGCTTGCGGCTCGTCGATTTCGCCGACCACGACCGAAATGCCCCAACGTCCAAGCACGGCCTCCTCCACAGGGTTTCGGCTGGTCATGAAGATGAACGAGGGCGGGCGATCTTTCTCATAGCCGGACCGATGCCACGTCTGCCAGAGACGGTGCAGCAGCAACCGAATGTTTGGGTCGGAAAGGCTATAGCCAATGAAGAGGATCGTGCTGCCGAGCGCATCCGAGCGAAAACGCACGTCCAGCGGAGAATTGAAGGAGAGGCGATCGAGGTAGTCCGTTTCGGTGAGGACGAGGGAAGAATCCTCGTCGAAATCACCATGGAACTTGACGATGTGGGTAATGCCTTGGCGGGCCTGCGCTACATCGCGTGCATTGGCCACTTTCACGTAGTCCCGACTGTATATCTCATAAGCCAGTTCCAGATTCCGATCATAGTTAGTTGTGTAGATGACAGGGAAGTCGAGCCTCACGATGAGACGATGCAACTCGGATTTCTCGATCCGGTCCTTGGGGACGGACCAGTTTCTGTCCATCCAACTGCGAAGTGGCCCGATGCTGCCATGCTTGATGCGATAGTACTCGGCCAGGGTTTGAAAACGATCGCGTCGCCTGGAAAATTCGTCGTCGACGCCGAGCTCCTTTGCCATTCGCTCTATCAGCTTCTCCCAAGAGGGTAGTCCAACGCTGATCGACACCCCTGCCCCAACAAACAGAATTGCGCTGCGATGGCGAATTGCGTTGGCGAGCGAATCTACAGGGTCATCGTTCATCAAGTCTTTCGAGGCCACCCGCGCAGGTCGACCTTCCTCCCTCACATCTGGTCGTTATTAGGCTCCTTGGTGATCCCCACCTGCCTGGCCAGCTCGGAAAACGGTGGCACACTCGCTTCGAACTGCTTGGTGTTAGCCAGCCGCAAAAGCCGCAAAGGGAAACACACTGCGTCGCGGTTAGCCGGCGACATATCCTCGAAGAGGCGCTCATCAACCGTGAACGAGGCTTCCGCGTTTTTCAACGCCGTGTCGATATCATCGACCGAGAGAAGGCCTCTGCGGACCAAGGCGTTATTGACGGCCGCGACCGCCATAAGCAAACCTTCCAATTGGAGGTTGGCGACGTTCATGGGCCATTGTCCTTCATACCATTGGGAGCCCGTCGATAGATAATCCTGCTCCGGAGGCCTTGTGCCGTGCCGGTGATGGAGTTGCCGGCTTGCTAGAGCGTTTCGGCTGCGCGGCGACGCCGGGATCGGCATCTGGTGGCGCCATGGCTTGGATCTCCGCTGGGCTGCTGGACAACTCTCCACATGCCTCGAGGTTCCGGATCGCCATGGCAACCTTGCAAAGGCAGAGGCAAGGCTTCTCGCTGTCCTACTACCGTGGGGCGCACGAGGTGATCGCGGGAACAACCCGGCACCGTGATGGTTCGGTGGCATCAAAGGTGATAGAGAACGATGGGTAAAAAGACTAAACAGCACACAGAAGCCACAGATCGTGAAAAGGCGATCGAAGCTCTCTACTTTGCGCGCAAGTGCGGCCTCACCAAGGAAGAGGCACTCAAGATGCTCAGGGAAGCCCAAATCAGGATCGATGATGGACCCAAAAGCCGCTCCGGCAACCGAACTTAGAAGCGATCGTCGAGCGCTCATCTCAGCCAGCGGCGGCGCATGATCTTCTTCACCTCCGACACGCATTTCAACGATC
This sequence comes from Mesorhizobium sp. LMG17149, assembly GCF_024518695.1. Classification (NCBI taxonomy): domain Bacteria; kingdom Pseudomonadati; phylum Pseudomonadota; class Alphaproteobacteria; order Hyphomicrobiales; family Phyllobacteriaceae; genus Mesorhizobium; species Mesorhizobium sp. LMG17149. The sequence goes on along the minus strand of NZ_JANIFL010000007.1, from coordinate 27,994 downwards.
CCCGCATTCTGCGGCTCGACCCCCGCCCCTTCAGTTCATTGGTGGCGCATGACCAGGCACTGACTGAACTTTGGAACGAGACTGTTGCTCCAAATGACGAGGTTTGGCACCTCGGCGACTTCGCCAAGGGATCGGCCGAGACAGTGTCTTCGCTGCTGTCCTGCCTCCACGGCACCAAACACCTGATCATCGGCAACAACGACGGCGTGGTAACGCTCCGCGCTTCGGCTTGGGCTAGCGTGCAACACTACAAGGAGCTAACTGTCGAGGGCAGTTTCTTGGTTCTTTGCCACTACCCGTTCCGCACCTGGAACAAGATCGGCAAGAAATCGATAAACCTGCACGGCCATTCTCATGGCCGGCTGAAGCCAATGACGCGCCAGCACGACGTCGGCGTCGACGCCTGGGATTTTCGCCCAGTCACCTTTGCTGCCATACAGGCCAGGCGCCGCCGAGATTGAGGTTAACGCAGCAGATGGCCGAACGATGGATGTCTTCACGTGGTGATGCTAGCCGCACGCACCGCGAGTAAACTGGGACCGAAGAGCGCCCCACCCGTCTGCACAGCCGTGGGACAGGCGCCGACCCCCCTCGTCAACACGGCGCTCCACTGGCGCCCCAATCGTTCATCCACCTCGCTTGAAACGAGCTTCAATCGCCGTCCTTGGCGACCTCAGTGCCACACTCTCTCTCTAAGCCACTTAAGAAACCTGTTCCCTCCGATTGCCCGGCGGACTCTAGCGGCAGCCCACTGCCCTCTGAACGTGGTTCCGACATGGCAACTGCAGACGATGTCATGCAACTCCCCGTCAGACAGTTCGAAGAAGCGCTTTGCTGCCCCATAGGTGTCATCCTTCAGGCCTAACGCACGCAGTAGCGGGTCCTCGAAGGCCACAGTAATTGGCGAGCCCTCACCGCGCGCTGCGTCGCGAGCTTCCCGCTTCAGATACTCAGTGCCGGTAAGCGCTGTCAGGCGTCGCTCGGGATGTTGTTCCAGCAACTCTGCCCAGCGCTCAATGCGCTGTTGCCGGGTCATGATCGGGTATGTCGACAGGGGTTCTACTTCTGCAATTGTCTGCAGTTGGCTTAAAGTTTGGTGTTCCATCGTCGGCTCCTTTGGTCGAAGTCCCTTCCCCTCAAAAATTATCGCGCGCCGACGCGCTGACAAGAGCTGGCAAGGCGGCCACTTGCCCGACAATGATTGCGAAACAGCGCATTGCTCCGCCGGCGCGCGAAACGATATCCCATGCCAAATCAGACCGAAGCCGTTCAGAACGAACAGCTCGCCACCCGCCTACAACAACAAATTAAATTAGTAATGCCTTATGGAACTTTGAGGCTGGCGTTTCATTTGATCGGCATGGAGGCCTCTGTAATCCAAAGTGCCGGGATGAGAGCGAACGTGTCGCTGCGCTACTCGCTGGTTCTGCCGATATACAACGAGGAACAAGTGCTGCCTCGTCTGATCGAGCGGATCAGGTTGCTAATCCACCAGCTGGACGGTGAGACAGAGGCTATTTTCGTCGATGACGGAAGCCGCGATGGCAGCGTCACTTACCTTCGGCGTGTGGTCGCCGCCGAGCCTCGTTTTCGGCTAATCGAGCTTTCCCGCAATTTTGGGCACCAGATAGCAATCACAGCCGGTATGGACGCCGCCCAGGGGGATGCCGTCATCGTCATGGATGCCGATCTCCAAGACCCACCCGAGGTGGTTCTCGATCTGGTGGCGAAGTGGAAAGAAGGTTTCGAAATTGTCTATGCCCGGCGCGTCAAACGCGAGGGCGAATCCTGGTTCAAGCGCTTCACGGCAAGTCTCTTCTATCGCTTGCTGGAAAGGATGACGACCGTTGACATTCCGCGCGACGTTGGAGATTTCCGGTTGGTCGGTCCCAAAGCGCTGAGAACCTTCAGGCAGATGCCCGAACAGGATCGCTTCGTCAGGGGCATGTTTGGCTGGATGGGATTCAAGCAGGCGTCGGTGCCGTTCGAGCGCCCGGCACGAGCCCATGGCCAGACCAAATACCCATTCTGGAAGATGGTGCATCTTGCTGTGCACGCCATCGTCAGCTTCTCGGAGCAGCCGCTGCGCCTGGCGCTCTGGGGCGGCTTGGCTATTTCTGCGCTGGCCGTAGCCTTTGGTGCCTACGCCATCTACGCCTGGGCCTTTGAAACCGGCATTGTTGCCGGCTGGACATCCACCGTGATGATCGTGTCGCTCCTGTGCGGCATCAACCTCTTCATGACCGGCGTGGTCGGATTGTATGTCGGCAGCATCCACGCCGAAGTAAAACGGCGCCCGCTTTACGTGATCGATCGCCTCACCGGCTTCGACCGGGCCATGTCTGCCGTCCCCGGCAAGAGCCGCCGCCCGCCTCGAAAATCCCGGATTGGAGTCCCGGCCAATGTCCGAACCCTTCGACAGCTATAGATTCAATTATGGTGAGACGGTCCAGGGATCGATCCGCTTTTCAGGGCTTAAGCACGACTTCTTTCTCATGGCGAAGGCCGAGTTGCTGCGACGCGTTGTGGTCGAGCGGGTGCTTCGTCATGCCGGCTCGGATGTGCGGGCGCTTGATGTCGGCTGCGGCGTAGGTGCGCTCCATCCCTATCTCAAAGGCGTCTTCGAGTCCCTGGACGGCTGCGACATCTCGCAGGAATCGATCCTGCGTGCGAGGCAGGAAAATCCGAGCGTCACATACAGGGCCTGCACCAGCCTGAACCTGCCATACGACAATGGGGTCTTTGATCTGGCCTTCGGCAGCTGCGTCGTCCATCACGTACCGCCAGCTTCCTGGCTCGGGTTCATGCGCGAGATGCGGCGCGTCGTGCGCCCGGGCGGTGTCGCCTGCATCATCGAGCACAATCCCTATAACCCGCTGACGCGTCTGGCTGTGTTCCGGTGTCCCTTCGACCATGACGCGGTGCTGCTCAGCGCAGCCAAAACAGCGTCCCTCCTTCAAGAAGCAGGCTTCAGCAACATCCGATCCGAGCACTTCCTGCTGCTGCCGTCGGGCAGGTCCTTGGCCCGAAAAGTCGAGCGCGCGCTCGCCCCCCTGCCGCTGGGGGCACAGTATGCGTGTAGTGCGCATGCATGAGCATCGGCCTGCCGGCGACGACGCCCTGAAGCTACTGGCACGTTTCGGCCTGGTCGGCATCGCTGCCACACTTCTGTATGCCGCTTTGGTTGCTGCTTTTTCCAAATCGGAATGGCTCGGTTTAACGCCCATCCAGGCCTCGCTTGGGGCATATGCCGCAGCCACCCTGTTTTCGTATCTAGCTCACAAATCCCTGACGTTCGTGTCGGGCCGATCGCATCGAACTGAAGCTCCGCGTTTTCTCCTGCTGGGGGCAACAGGCTTGGCCATTGCCTATGGGGCGCCGGCGTTGCTGACGGTAAAGCTGGGCTTGCCGCTCATCATTCCCGTGCTGATTACGTGCTTGCTTGTCCCCGGCATCAATTTCTTCGTGCTTGACCGGTGGGTTTTTGCCGGACGCATTCCCGGTCGGCACGGCAATCGCTCCCGCCAGAGGCAATAATGCTCTAAATGGCGTCCAGTCGAAACGACACCAATTTGATGGAGCGCTTGTAAATGTCGCTGGCGGCCTGGCTGGGCGGGATCCCGTCGAGATAGTCAAAGGTCATTTCGAACGTGCTGGCGTCCGAAAAAGCTGCGTGCGGAATGACGAACGAGACGGTTATCGGTTGCTTGCCCGACAGTGTGACCATATGCACGGACACGCCATGCACCGAGATTATTACCCTCTGCGTCATCTGTGGCGGACGAATGACAGCGGCCATTTGTAGCGTTGCCTTGAGACCGTCGCGAAGCGGCGGTATCTGCAGGCGAAGCCGCGAGGTCTCGCCCAGCGAATGCGTGCCGTCGGCTGCCGGCCCCGACCAGCCACAAACTTTCATGCCGGCAACCCGTTTGGCGCCATCGGACCGGAAGGACACTGTCTGGCCGAGTGAGTAGCTGCCAATGGCATCGCGGTTGAGGCATGTCGTCGTGCGGTCGATGTAATAGGCACGATAGTCGGCGTGGACATTCGGATGGAGAGCCAGCGCAAGGATGGCGAGTTCGGACACGGCCAGAACCGCGGCGAGCGCGTAAGCGCCAAGCGAGATAGCGCGTCCATGGGGGTTGAGGGTGTCAGACCAAAGCAAGGTAGCCCCCAATCCATGCCACCGTCATGAAATAGCAGGCGACCAGGAAGAGAACCAAAGCGGCGAGCCAGGTCAGTTTCGACGCCGACAACAGGACGGCCATCAACATTATAAGAGGCGCCAGCCCAATGACGTATCTGACCATGGAGGCCAGATTCGTTATCAATGGCACGAGAATGCAGATCGCGCAGAAGACCCCAGCGCCATATTGCTTGCGAGCCACCAGCACGACTGATAGCGCCAGCCCGATGATCGCTGCGAGCGCACTCCATTGCGGCGCCGTGGGCAGCCACCCGGTCTTGGGAAATGCTGAGAGTCCGTCCCATAGAAACAGGAGCGGGTTCCCAGCCACTCGTCCAAAGGCGCGTTGGACGTGCAGAAACGCAAAGCCGTCGCCGACAGTGACATACAAAAACAGGATGTAGGCAAACAAGCCGGCAGGCGAGATAAAGATAGCGACGAGCAGATCCGGTCGACCGAGCACCCAACGCGGAAAGGAGAGTGGTGAGCCGCCCCGTTCGCGATGCTGCTGGAACATTTGAATGACGGTCGCAAAGACGACAAGGACCCCAACGAGCCTCGTTGCCGAGAGGAGCGCTGACGAGACGCCAGCGACGGGATAGCGGGAGCGTTTGAGTGCCAGGAAGACAATCGAGGTCAGGAGCACGAAAAGAGGTTCGGAAAGGAAAGTTGTGAAGTGGAAGGAGAACGGGCCGCTAAGCAGAAAAGCGCAGTACAGTACATAGGCCCGCATGTTCTTCTCCAACAGCGGCCATGCCACCAGACACGCGGCGTAGCTGCATGCAATCGAAGTGATCGTCGCGACCAGTATCGTGGCGAAGGGGAAAATCGCCCGGATCACCGCTACCAGCATCGGATAGAATGGAAAGAAGCCCCATCGTCCGACGTTGCTTTGGTTTGGGATGGGAAAGCGCTCGTAGCCGCGTTCGGAAATATCCAGATACCAGTGGCAATCCCATCGGCAGAGCGCACGAGCATAAGACTCGAAGCCTGGTTCCGCCAACGTTGAAGCAACAGCGGCATAACGAATAGCAAGTCCGGCGACACCGAACAGGAGCGGGACTGTCACGACCGCTGCCGCTACCATGTGGCGCTTGTTGATCGTCGAGCCGTAGTCGGGGAAAATCTCGAACTGCTCTGGGTGGTCTTTCGAGGGTGCATGGCGGGGGCTCTTGATGGCCGTGACGAGATTCTCAGTCCCGGATTTTCTCATAGCAGAGCACCGGCGCGGCACGTTTCCATCCTCTGATGGGGGCCAAATTCCGCCGTGACCAAACCGCCGACCGTGGCCTTGCCATCTTCATTGTCAACCGGCGGGGCGTGTCCGATGGGGTTCAACTTGTCCGGCGCCGTTGCCTTCTTCGGCGTGTCGATCGAGAAGAGGAAGTTGTAGGTCGCAACGCCGACGCTGGCCCGACGGTCGTCGAGCAGTTCCAGATGGGTGACGCCTATCGTCACCTCGTGGCCAAAGTCGATGCCAGTCTGTTCCCGCACCATGTGAGGGATTCTGGAGCGCGGCTGGCGATCGTCAAGAGGTTGCTAATATTCGAGCGGCGAAGGGCAACAAATCTTTGGCCCTGCTTCTAAGCGAGCGTTTGGAGAATACCCGCGGTGCGTGGAAGGCGCCTTTGAAGCGCGTCGAGAACACGATAATCATGCATGCCTCGGCGGCCGGACGAGCTATTGCGCAGCCTTGACACCGGGATGGTCGCCCGACAAATCAAAGGTCCGCACCGAATGCTCCTTCTGTGCGACGTCGAATGCCCACGGGCGGAGGCGCAAAGACCGAGATCGCCTTTGGATGGACCTTGAAATGAGCTGGTGTCGAGGTGACGATCTCACCATCGGTGTTGACCGGCATCGGCTTCTCCGTCTCGATGTCGAACTCGACGCACCTAGCCGTCCGAACCTCTCGCCAGGCGCCATGCGTCCCAGAACGGAAGGAGCGGAGCATCAGCGCCAGTTTCCAGAGGTTCGTCATTTCCAAGCTATAGAGATCGAGATGTCCGTCATCGATCTCGGCCGTCTCTTCCACCACGTTGCCGCCCCCGTAGTGACGACCGTTTCCCACCGCAATCTGGTAGGTTTCGACGTCGGTCGCCGCGCCTTTCTCAATAATCTTCGCGTGGAACCGCGTGGCCCGCGTCAACACTTTAACCGCCGCCAGCGCATAGCCGAGCCTGCCGAAACGCTTCTTCAAAGTGGGATCTAGACCCTGCGCCAGTTCAGTGCTGAGTCCGACACTCGCGACGTTGAAAAAGGCATTGCCATTGACCGTGCCGATATCGATCTGCCGAAGTCGGCCCCGCACGATCACGTCAGCGGCCTGCAGAAGATCCATAGGGATGTCGAGTGTGCGAGCGAGGTCATTAGCCGTTCCCATAGGAATAATGCCCATCGGCAGGCGGCTTTCCACTACAGCCATCGCCGCCGCCGACACCGAACCATCGCCACCGCACACGACCACAAGGTCGGCCATTTGGCGTAGGCGAACTATGTCACTGGCAATCTCCGGCAACGCCTCGAACGTTTCGACAGTGACGGAAAGCCGGCCGCGCTCCAGCCGCTCCACAATCGGGGCGATCATCTCCTGGCCGCGCCGCGCCTTTGGATTGAGGAGCAGCAATGCGCGCCTTGTGGCTAATTTGCTCATTCAAAGATCGATCCGATGGTCATGACGCATGCACATAGGGCGGTTGCTCATTCGACCGCAACCGAAGCTTTCGACTCAAACCGGACCTACCTCCGCCGCGACGTTGCGAACGGCGCAATTTGCGACATCCAGCGGTCCCCAGGATCGCTATTCGAGTTCGTGGACCGTCACGCCGGCACAGCCGTCTTGGCAATCGCATAGGTGCTGGCGATGCGTGAGATAGGCCACTTGGCCAGCACATGTCATTCGCCAAACAACTTGAAACCTCCTCGGAGTGGACATGGTCGAAGGTTTCCATGATCATCGGCGCGCCTATCTATCGCGCGAAAGCTTGAAAGCGCGGTCGATCGCATCGCGGATATGTCCCCGGGGCGGATTTCAGATCGTCCTTCGGCGCGCCGCTTTGCTCCGGAACGTTGCCGCGCCCCGCTGGAGCCTGCGACAGAAGATGCGCTCAAGCCCATTGCCGGAGAGATTTAAATCGGCAGGACCAGATCGGCCTGGCTCCTGTAAAATCTGGAGCCGGGTCGCGATTGGCCGGAACCAAACAGAACAGCCGTAATTATCAGCCGAAGGGACCGCAACCGCATAGGAAGGGGAACGATGGCTGAAATTCTTGATTTCGAACTTGGCAGTTCAAGGTTGTGCGTCAAACGTGCCGAGAAATCGTTGAAGCGCGCAAAGGAAGAAACGGACAGGAAAAATGGCGTGGTGAATCCGCGGCAGCCGGCGCGCTGCTGGTCGAGGAAAGGCACGGGCCGTTCGTCCAGCGCATCCACGCATTTTTTTTCTGGAAGTTTAATGCTTCAGTATCTGGCTGAGGAACAACTTGGTTCGATCATGGCAAGGGTGGCCGAAAAACCCGTCGGGCGTGCCCTCCTCGACGATCTGCCCAGCGTCCATGAAGATCACCCGGTCGGCAACCGCACGAGCAAAACCCATCTCATGTGTTACACACACCATGGTCATGCCGTCCCGAGCCAATCCCGTCATCGTCTCTAGCACCTCGGAGACCATTTCCGGATCGAGTGCGGAGGTCGGCTCATCGAACAGCATGACAGCCGGTTCCATGCACAGGCTGCGGGCAATCGCCACGCGCTGCTGCTGTCCGCCGGACAGCTGGATGGGGAACTTGTTCGCCTGTTCGGGAATGCGGACCCGCTCGAGGAACTTCAGCGCGGTCTTGCGCGCCTGCTTTTCCGATACGCCCTTCACCCACATTGGGCCGGCCATGCAGTTCATCAGCACCGTCATGTGCGGAAACAGGTTGAAGTGCTGGAAGACCATGCCGACGTTGGAACGCACGGCGGCAACGTTGGTCATCTTGCCATGTAAGGCAACGCCGTTGACGACAATGTCGCCCTCTTGATGCGCCTCCAGGCGATTGAAGCAGCGGATGAGGGTTGATTTGCCGGAACCCGAGGGCCCGCAGATCACGATCCGCTCGCCCTTGTGGACGATCAGGTTGATGTCCTTCAGCGCCTGGAATTGGCCGTACCATTTGGAAACGGACTTGGCTTCAATGATGGCGGGGGCGCTCATCGCACCTTGCTCTTGTGGTAATGCCGTTCGATCCGCGATTGGACCAGTTCGAGGCAGATCGACAGGATCCAGTAGATCATCGCTGCCGAGATCAGCATCTCCATGTGCTGGAAGGTCTTCTGTCCGAGGGTGCGCGCCAGGAACATCAGCTCCCACACGCCGATGACCGAGACCAGCGAGGAATCCTTCAGCATCGAGATGAACTGGTTGCCCGTTGGCGGAATGATGACCGGCAATGCCTGCGGCAGGATGATGCGACGCATGGTCAGCGTGAAGCCGAAGCCCATGGAGCGCGACGCCTCCCACTGGCCGCGATCGATGCTCTGGATGCCGGAGCGGAAGATCTCGGTCATGTAGGCGCCGTAGCAGAGCGATAGCGCCAGGATGCCGGCCGGAACCGCATCAATGACAAAGCCGAGCTGCGGCAGCCCGAGATAGATCAGATAGACCTGCATCAGCAGCGGCAGGCCGCGAAAGAAGGAGGTGTAGAAGCTGGCGATGGCGTAGGCGAAACCATTGTTGGAGAGCTTGGCGACCGCTCCCGCCACCGCGATGACCGAAGCGATGACGATGGAAATCGCCGAGACGTAGAGCGTGGTGACAACGCCCTGGCTGATCAGGAACGGCAGTTTCTCTCTGATAAAGGGCAAGCTGAGATGGAACGTCTCGAAGAAGCCAACAAACAGGAGCAGCAGTTCGAGCCATACGATGCCGATCTGGAACTTGAGCGGCGCGAAGCCGATCAACACGACGTTCAAGGTGAAGATCACCGCGATGGCGAAAGCAATGGCAAAGCGGCCGTAGAAGCCACTCACCGACGGTTCGCCGATCACTGGACGCATGAGTTCGGCAAAGCTGGTGCTCGACATGTTGAAAGCCATGAAGAGAAGCAGAACGACGCCGAACAGCGTAGCCACGAACCAGGGTTTGTGGACGAGGACTTCGGCTTCGACGGTATCCGGATAAAGCATCTTTGAGCACCGGCTGTTCGGCGGCCTGCCCGGGGGGCAGGCGCCTTTTAAGGGGGCTAGTTGGTCTTCGAGTAATCCTGCCCGTACCACTTTTCGGAAAGCTTGCTCAGCGTGCCATCCTCCTTCATCGCTTTCACGGCGTCGCCGATCTTGGCGGAGAGTTCGGGATCGCCGCGTTCGGTGGCGATCGCCAGCGGCTCGTAAAATACCGGGTCGCCCAGCTGCTTGATCGGGTAACCGGCCTTCTCGGCGTCGAGGATCGACGGCAGTGAAGAGACCACCGCGTCCAGGCGCACGCCGTCGCCGAGGCGGAGGTCGTCAAAGGCGGTCGTCGAATTCTCGTAGGAGCGGACCTCCTTCGGGTTGAGCTTGTACTCGAATGGCGGCGCGCCGGCGGCGTCGAGCGTCAGATCCTTCTTGGCATAGGCCTCGAAGGTGGAGGTGCTGGTGGCGCCGACCACCTTGCCGTCGAGATCTGCCAGCGTCTTGGCCTTGCTGTCCTTGTGCACGGCAACGGCCGCCGGCGTGTAATAGTAGACCGCCGGAAAATCGAAGATCTCGGCGCGTTTCTTGGTCGGCGTCATCGAGCCGGCATGCATGTCCCAGCGCCCCGCCCAATGGCCGGCGGTGATGATGTCCCAGCCGGGCGTGATGAACTCGACCTTGACGCCGAGGTGCTTGCCGATCGCCTTGGCGACGTCGACATCGAAGCCGTCCAGCTCGTTGCTGGAATTCATGAAGGACTGCGGCGCCCAGTTGGCATCGGTCGCCACCTTGAGCGTGCCGGCCGCCACAACGCGGTCGAGCACCGCGCCTGCGTGAGCAGGATATGCGCCAAGCGCAAGCGCCATCGCGGCCAACGTCAGCTGTGGTCTGTTCCAGAATGTCATATCCGTATTCCCCTGTTGTTGTTCAGTTCCTTGCAGTCACTTCCGTTCAGCCGGTCGTGACGTCGCAATTTCGTGCCGACCTGGTCGGCGTCCTCTCCCAAAGGCCCGCGGATTTAGCGACGTCGCGGCCGGTCCGGTCTTCCGATGTCGCGGAGGATGTTTGCCGTCGCCATTCCCCCGATCACAGGGAAGGTCTCGGCCCGCTCCCGGCGAGGTGTCGTGCAGCCTCCCCTGGTGTCCGGCGTTCGCTTTCGCATCGCGAAGGCTGCTATTCATCGGCGCCGCCCCCTTTCCCGCGGTCAGCGTCCATCAGGAAATCGCCCATCAGGGTGGCAACCCGAGCCGGCGCCTCGATTAGGATCGAATGACGAAGTCCGGGCAGGATGGCGAGTTGCGACCCTTGCACCTGTTCGTGCATCAGCCGTGCCATCCGCGGGCTGGAGCCCTGATCGTCCTCCCCGGTCACGATCAGCGTCGGGCAGGTGATGCGGTCGAGAATGCCGCCGAAATCGGTCTCGGCCAGAACGCGATAGGCGGCCGCATAGCAGTCGCGGTCGTTTTCAGCGTCACGCCGGCGCAACTCGGCGATGGTCTCCGGGTTGCTGTCCTGAAAATCCTCCGTCAGCCAGCGCGACAGCGAGGCTTCATGATGCACTGAGGCATCGCTCGCCATCAGCGCCGCCAGCCGGCCACGCACCGCGTGCCGTTCCTCGGGCGTGCGGCCGGCAACCGTCGACAGCAGCACCAGTTTTTGCAGGCGCTCGGCATGCGTCAGGGCAAGGCGCTGTGCGATCAGGCCGCCCAGCGAAAAGCCGGCCAGATGGAAGGTGGTAAACCCGACATGGTCGGCCAGCGCCAGCGTTTCCTTGACGAAATCGTCGATCTCGTAACGGCCCTTGACCCGGCTGGAGCGGCCATGGCCGCGCAGGTCGAAAGTGAGAACTGCGAAGCGATCTTTCAGTTGGCCGGCCACGCCATTCCAGGCTTCGAGATAGGAGCCGACCCCATGGATGCAGACCAGCGGCAACCCACCCTCACCCTCAAGGCGCCAGTTGAGCAGCACGCCATCGACATCGAGCTGGCCGGAGCGCGCCATAGTCACGCTCTCGCCGCCTGGCGGGCCCTGTCGCGCTCGCGCGCGGCAAAAACCGGCATCACCTCGTCGACCCACAGCTTGATCGTCTTCTTCTGCAGCTCGAACGGCAGGTTGAACGTCAGGCCGAGGCAGTACTGGTCAACGCCCGCCGCTTCATAGTCGAGCAGCTTCTCGATCACCTCGTCGGGCGTGCCGAACATCAGGTTGCGGCGGATGTTCTCGGGATTGTAATTGTCCTTGCCCTTGACGCTCTCGTAAGGGACGGCTTCGGGAAAGCCGTTTTGCACGGTGCCGATGTTCTGGAACAGGTTTTCGAAGGCGCGGCCATAGTCGATGGCATGCCCGACCGCGATCTCCCAGTCCCGCGCCCGCTCGTAGACGCAGGTGCGCCGCTGCATCATCAGGCGTGGGCGCGGCACCTCCGGGTGATCGGCGACGGCCTTGCGGAATTTCTCGCCGAGCACGGCGATCTCGGCCGCCGGCGCCGACAGGGGCGTCGACAGGATCGAGGCGCCGATGCCGACCGCCCAGTCGAAAGTACCCGGGTCTCGCGCGGCTACCCAGATCGGCGGATGCGGCTTCTGCAGCGGTTTTGGCACGCCGGCGGCGAGCGGGAACTTCCAGTAGTGGCCGTCATGGGCATAATCCTGCGCCCACAGTGTCTGCACCGCCGGCACCAGCTCCTTCAGATAGGCAACGCCTTCCTGCTGCGGCATGCCGCCGGCCATGCGGTCGAACTCATATTGGTACGAACCGCGCGCGATGCCGAACTCCAGCCGCCCGCCGGTCAGGTGATCGCAAAGTGCCGCCTCCCCCGCCAGCCGGATCGGGCTCCAGTAGGGCGCAACCAGCGTCGAGGTGCCGAGCCGAATCTGCTCGGTATGCTGGGCAAGCCAGGTCAGCGTCATCAGCGGGTTCGGCGAGATGTTGCATTCGATCGTGTGATGCTCTGCTGTCCACAGCGTCTCGAAGCCACCCTCGTCGGCCAGGCGCGCCAGGTCGAGCAGATTGCTCTTCACCTTCGACATCGGCATGTCGGGCGAGAAGCGCTCCATGGTCAGCGAAACGGCGAATTTCATGTCGGTCTCCCCAGTGCGTCGGGTTTGGTCAGCGAAGGCGGATGATGAAGGGGTCCTGCATGGCGCCGGAGTAGTCGATGACGACGTTCTTCAGGCGCGAGAACTCCTCCATGGCGTCGAAGCCGCCGCGCCGGCCATAGCCGCTCTCCTTGAAGCCGCCATTGGCGGACATGAAGGAGGAGGCGCGGTAGGTGTTGATCCAGACCGTGCCGGCCTCGACATTTCTGGCGAAACGCAGGGCGCGGTTGATGTCCCGCGTCCAGATGCCGGAGGCGAGCCCATAGCGGGTGTCGTTGGCGAGACGGATCATCTCGTCTTCCGAAGAGAACGGAATGACGCCGACGACGGGACCGAACAGTTCCTCCTGCATGAAGTCCATGCCGTTATCGGCATCGGTCATCACGGTCGGCTCGAAATACCAGCCGCCGGCAAGCTCGGCCGCCTGCGGCCGCCTGCCGCCGGCCGCGATGTTGGCCCCCTGGCGCACGCCCGAGGCGACGTAACCTTCCACCTTGGCAAGCTGCGCCGACAGCGCCAGCGGACCGATGTCGGTTTCCTCCAGCGTCGGCAGCCCGACCCGCACGCGCTTCGTACGCTCGACCAGCGCCTCAACGAAACGGTTATAGACGCTGGCCTCGACGAAACAGCGCGAACCGGCGACGCAGGTCTGCCCCGCGGCCGCGAACACACCGGACACGACGCCGTTGACGGCATGGTCGATGTCGACATCGCCGAAGACGACATGTGGTGACTTGCCGCCAAGTTCCATCGAGCAGGGAATGAGGTTTTCCGCCGCATTGGCGGCAATCCGCCGGCCCGTCGCCGTCGAGCCGGTAAAGACGAATTTGGCGATGCCTGGATGCCGCGTCAGCGCGTCTCCGGCCACAGCACCCGTGCCGGTGACGACATTGACGACGCCGGCGGGAAAGCCCGCTTCCATGATCAGCTCGGCCAGAGCGAGAGTCGAGGCCGTGGCGTGCTCGGACGGCTTGACGACCACCGTGTTGCCGAGCGCAAGGCATGGCGCCAGCGTGCCGGTGAGCAGCATGAGCGGCGAGTTCCATGGCGTGATCATGCCGACGACGCCGATCGGCTCGCGCAGGTTGAAGTTGAGCATGTCGAGCTTGTTGACCGGGATGGTGTCGCCAAGCAGCTTGTCGGCCATCCCCGCGAAATAGGTGTAGCTGTCGGGCATGGCGCGCATCTGCGCCCGCATTTCCTTGAGCAGCTTGCCGTTGTCGCGTGTCTCGATCAGCGCCAGTTCGTCGGCATGCTCCAGCACCAGTTCCGCCAACCGGCGCACCAGCCTGCCGCGGTCGGTCTGGGTCATGCGCCGCCAGGCAGGCGCCGCGAAAGCGGTACGTGCGGCCTCGACGGCCGCGCCGACATCCTCGGCGCCGGCCTCGGCGAACTGGTACCAGGGCTTGCCGGTGGTCGGGTCGAAACTGTCGATATACTGCCCGCCTTTCGGCGCCACGAACGCACCGTCGATGAACAGGTTCTGGCGTGAGCCTTCGAGCGATCCGACCGTCGTTTTCATGCTGTCTGTCCTGGGTGAAGCATCATTCGAATGCGGCTTGCGTCCACGATTGCGACTGGCCGTCGATCATGGCGACGCGGCCGCCGTCGCCGGTGTCGATGTAAATGCCGAAGCGCTTGTCCTGGCGCTCCCGCGCATAGCGGCGCAGCATGGCGCGCAATTCATGGGTGGCGATCCGCTCATAGGGCAGCGCGTCGACGGAAAAGAAGGCGTGGCCATCCGGAAGTGCTGCTTCAGCGCTCTCAAGGCTCAGTTCGGCGCGGTAGATGAGATAGCCCGGGTCGCTGTCGGCGACGTCGAAGACCGAATAGAGGAAGGTGTTTTCAGGGACGAGGGTCAGCGCGTCGCCGCCATCGAGGACGAGCTGACTGTCGGCCTTGCGGCGCCGCGCCGTCGGCAGCACCCAACTTCCCTTGCCATCGGTGCGCAAGAGGATGCGGTCGCCGGCTTCGACAAGATAGCCGATGATCATGTCCTGCGAGGCCAGCCAGCCGGCGGGCAGCGGATCCTTTACGCTGGCGTAACGGCCGCGGCAAAACCCGAGCGGCGCCGATGGGCTGGTTCCGAAAGCCTGGACCCGGCCGATCAGGATGATGTGGTCGCCGGCCTCGATGCGGTTGTGAACGGTGCAGTCGAACCATGTCAGGCTGTCGGTGAGGATCGGCGCGCCGGTGTGGGCGCGGTCATGGTTGACCGACTGGAATTTGTCCGCCGCTTTGGACGCGAACACCGAAGAAACGTCGACCTGGCCTTCATGGAGGAAATTGACCGCGAAGGTCCGTGTTTCGTTGAATGCGGGAAAGCTCGCCGCCGCCTTGGCGACGCAGACCAGGAGCAATGGCGGGTCAAGCGAGACCGAGGTGAAGGAGTTGGCGGTCATGCCGCGCGCATTGCCGTCGCAGTCGCGCGTGGTGATAACGGTCACGCCGGTGACGAAGGTGCCGAAGGCACGACGCAAGGCGATCGGGTCGATCGTCCTTTGTACCACCGCGTCCGCCATTGCTTTCCTCCCATAGTGTCGGTTGAAACCTAGGCAAGAGACGGCCGGCCTTCTTCCTCCGATCTGTAGGAAAGATGTCGGGGCGTGCTGCTGCCATCCCGAGCAAGTGCAGGCGCAGCGCGCCTGCACTTGCGGCGGCTGCCGCGTCGAAACAGTGGTGGCGAGGTCAATAGAGTCTAGCGGGCTGTCGGCGCGCGGCTGTCGATGATGCCGCCGAGACGGATCGCGAGTTCAACCGCGAAGCGCTGTTCGGGCGTGTCGAGACGGATGCCGAACAGGTCCTCCATGCGCGACAGGCGATAGCGTAAGGTGGTGACATGCAGGCCGATCGCGTCGGCGCAGGCCTGGCTGCGGCAGCCCTCGCGCAGATAGGCAAACAACGTCTCCAGATAGGGCGTGCCGTGCTCGCGGTCATGCGCGATCAGGGCGCCGACACTTTCGTCGACGAAGCCGCGCACGTCCGGAGCGTCGGCAGCGGCGACCAATATCGGCAGCGGACCGAAATCCTGGCCGGCAAAAACGCCGGTGCGCCCAAAGGAACGGCCGATCCGGATCATGCGGCGGCACCGCTCCCAGGCGATGGGATAATCGACCAGCGCGGCACAGGCCTCGGAAAGCACAACCACCGGCTCACCTTCGAAATAGCGGCCAAGCCCGGCCGCAATCTTGTGCGGCAATTTCGCGAAGCGCGCGCCATCCTGTCCGGTATCGGCCGGGACAAGACAGACAAGCCCATCCTCCACCGCGATTGCCGTGCCGGCAATGCCGGCCTGCTGCAGCAGACGCATGACCTCATGATGCGGATCGGCAAGGCCGATGGCACCGTCCTGTTCGGCGAGGTCGACGACGATCATCTTCTGTGCAACGGTCAAGTCGAGCCCCAGCCGGCGGGCGCGACTGACGATATCGGCCTCGTCGCGCCAGCGGCGCTCCGCCACCTCCAGGAAAAGCTCGGTCAGCGAGCGCGTCTCGAAACGGAAGCGCACGAAGCTGCGCATCATCTGCACGCTGAGTGCGAATTTGGTGCTGTCGAGCAGCATCTGATCGAGTTGACCAGACTCGTGAGGCGTCGGGAAAATCATCAGTGCGCCAACCACTTCGGCGTCGATGCTAAGCGGCTCGATGCGCACCGAAAGCTTGAGCTGTCGCTTGCCGTCATCGACGAACAGCGTCTCGGTGTGACGCCCGTCGGACGCGCCGCGCGCTATCTTGAAGATCTGCCGGCTGAGCGTTCCGCTCACCGCCTGCTGCCAGGAGGCGGCGTCGAAATGCGCCTCGCTCGGGGAACGGCCGGCGACAACCAGATTGGCATGGAAATCGATCACCACCACAGGATTGGGTAGCAGCTCGCTGACTTTATCGGCGAGCGAGGCCACCGATCCGTCCGACAAGGCTTGCTGCAGAAGCGAGGTGTGCGCCGATAGGGCGCGCTGCAGACGCTCGCCGGCCTGCTTCTCCTGGCGCAGCCGATGCTGCTTCTCGACCGCGATCTCACCCAGATGCACGATCATGCCGATGAAGGCGATATCCTGCGCCGTCACTTCGGTGATCTCGCGCGAAACGACGGTCAGCACCATCGGCCGGCCGTCTTCGTCGACGCAGTTCATCGGCATGACCAGAACACTGCGGTAGTCGCGCTCGAAGGCTTCTCGGCGGTAGCCCGGGAACTCCTCCGATACGCGCGCGTCCCTGATGTAGACCGGCTCGTTGCGGTTGAGCGCGACGATCGAGGGACTGGTGGCCAGCTCCCAACGGTCCGGCAACGTGCGGTGAATGAGCGTCGGGTCGTGGCGCACGATGACATAGGCGTGGCCGTGGGCGGCGTCGATGCCCATGATCGAGCCTAAAGTCCATTGGGCATGACGACAGGCCGCCAGCACGAGGTCGCGCAGCACGGACTGGAGATCGCCGCCCGAATTGATGAGGCTGGCGGCGTCCCGCAAGGAGAGAATTTGCGATTCGTGGTCCACGCCTGATCTTCCGCCGCTCGCGAAGGGCGAATTTAAGCCGTCGCGGATATACGAACGCTACACCGCTTCCAAGCGGGACGCACGCCGTTTCTTCCTACGAACCGGAGGAATACCAGACGGTTGGCGTGCATTATCTTGAGCTTCCACCTGGGGAGGCCAAATCATGGAATTGCGAAAAGTCAGCACCTTCATCGAGGAAGTGCACATCGAAGGCGGCAAAGCGGGTGCAAGGCCGGTAACGTCGATCGTGGTGGCAGCCGTCCTGCGCAATCCATGGGCCGGGCGTGGCTTCGTCGAGGATTTGCGGCCGGAGATTGTCGCCATAGCGCCCCGGCTGGGGCAGGAACTCACGAGCCGCCTGATTGGATTGATGCAGGCGGAACGCATCGAAAGCTACGGCAAGGCGGCTGCCGTCGGAACCGCCGGCGAGATCGAGCATGCCTCCGCCATGATCCATACGCTGCGCTTCGGCAATGTCTTCCGCGACGCCGTCGGCGGCACGACCTATCTCGAATTCTGTAACACCCGCAACGCGCCGGGCGCGCTGCTATCGCTGCCGATGATGCACAAGAGCGAGAACGGTCGCCGCTCGCATTTCATCACCGCCAACTTCCAGATCGCCGACGGCCCGGCTGCCGACGAGATTGTCGTGGCCATCGGTGCTGCGGACGGCGGCCGGGTTCACCCACGGATTGCGGACCGCTTTCAGGACATGAAAGAGATGGAGCAGGAAGCAGCGATGTGAGGCTTGCGCTGGGTTCCACAACATCACCGTGGGTACCACAGCATCACCAATGTTCAGAGCCGGCGAATGCTGATGATGATCTCGCGGCCTATTTCGAAGAGCTTGCTAGGCTGCAGTGCAGGCTCTCCGGACCCGAAGGTGCTTGGCGAACTGCACAGGCGTCCTTGCCGTTCATCTCCGGCCATCGATGCTGTCGACATGCGGCGTTGCGATCCGGCACCTTTGATGCCGGAACTATGGCGGTAGCTAGTTTGCCAGTACCCTCCAATTGCCTGCCTCTTCAAGAGCCCGCTACGCCGGTGGCGGGCTTTTGCTTTGTTGGTGCGCAAGCGTCAGGAAGGCAGTCGCCGAATTGGCGGGAACAATTTAGCGAAAAGTAAATTCAACGGTCTTCTGGTGGGAGGCCAAAGTGTCCCAGCGAAGCATCGACAAAGACCGATTGGATCGCGCAGACCGCGAGGCAAAAGTTGATAACGCGGCCGAGAGAGAGGCGCGTTTTTTAAAGACTGCGCGACTTCGAGAACAACGCCTTGCTGCCGAAGCCAAAGGTTCCCAGGCTTCGAAGAAGGGGCGATCCAGGAGCTAAGGCGCTTAGCCGCCGACGCCGACCGTCAGACAGCGACGCCCTTCTGACGGAACATTACGCTACGCTAATAGTTCTGACGCGCCGGAGCGCCCGACGATCCGGGCACGTCATCCTTGGCCCGCCGCTGCGGTAAATGGGAGGCGAGTTCTTTACATTCGGCCTGCGCGAGGCCCGCTCGACGCGTGAGTGAGGGAGACATCATGGATCCCGAAAAGCCCAGCATTTATGCGCCGTCCGCCGAGCTGCTCGCTGCCATGGCTAATGAAAAGCGCCTTCTCGCTCTAATCATTCTTGCCGACGGAGAAATATCCGTTTCTGATCTGGCGTCGCGATTAGGGCTTAGCAACTCCGCACTCTCCCAACATCTTAGCATAATGCGAGAATTTGGGCTGGTCACCCGGAGGCAGGAGCGTCAAAAAGCGTATTACTCGTGCACAGATCGTGCCCTGAAGGTGCTTGAACTCCTGGACTGGCTTGCTGAGAGGAAAACTCTGCCTGGCCGCGACCATCATCCATAAAGCCCGAGACCTTTGGAGAGGTTTCCTCTCGGCCTTCGCTCTAACGTGCTTCCCGCATTCGTGCCGGAGAGGCGTGCCAAGAGCGCTTGCGATGTCGCGACTTTAAGGCTCCTCATCTTCGTCCGGATGTGGAGATTTATACGCTTCAGCCCCGCCGCCAGCGATGGCGGCGGGGCTGAATTGGTTCGTTCAGTCGTAAACCTTGATGATTTTTCGGGTGCCTGGGTCCACCAGCACCGTGCGGTTGTCGACCACCACATAGCGGTATTTGACGTTGGGAACCTCATGGATCTCAACCGTGTCCGGCAGAGCTGTCCCGACATTCAGTTCCACGCCGGGGAGCTTGACCGACGCCAGGGGCTGCTGCTTCACATATTCGCGGATGACGGTGTCTTGTTCCGGCTTGATAATGATGTCGTCCGCGGCGGCTGAGCCGATCCCAGCCAAGAGCAACATCGCTGCTGCGGTGTTCTTTAGAAGCATGTTCATATCTGCACTCCGGTAGGGACTGGCGCAACACGATCGTCGTCCCGCGCCGCCCGACAACTTGAACATGGAGCCGCCCTAGACGTTCCGCCTTAGGTACTTAGGTCTAGTCCCTTTGGGGCCTAAGTCTGGTCCTAGAACACGCATTGGTCCTGTCAGAGACAGCGACTGGAACGCCTGCCTCCCGCGGCTGTTGTCTCTCGAACTTGGGAGAAAGCAGATGGATAAAAGTGCTGGCCAAGCACGACGCCGATAGCAGGTTCGCGAGCCGCCCAGCTGCTCGCGAACCTATATCTTTAACTTGGAGTAGGTGACCTGATGTTGCGCGACAAAGAGAGTCGGATCTTAGAGGCAGGCTTACTGGCAGCAGTGCCTATTTGTGTGGCGATTACCGCACTGGTCGCCTTGATGACTTTGGCCCGGATATGAATCGGTTCCTTTTCGCGGCCTCCGACTTCCTATCTCGGCCGCCGGGCTTCTATGTCATTCTCATAGCAATGGTTTTGTGCACCGCCCTGGTGCCCTTTGGTCTGACAAGTGCGATTACCTACGCCCTGTCGGTTGCCGCCATCGTGATCACTGGTGTTGTCCTTCTACAAGGCTATCGCGACACCGCCGCCATTCACGCCAAACTCGATGAGATCATCGTTTCACTGAATGAAACCAGAAATGACGTTGTCGGATTGGAGCACGCCGAGCCGGAGGAGATCAGGGAGAAGCTTGTAGAACTCGAAGCAGAGGCGTCCCGAACGATCGGCGCTGCCAGGCGCGAACTTTCGAAAGCAACAGGAGAGAGATCATGAACAATATCATTTGGCTCGTCGGTGCGGTGGTCGTCGTCTTGGCAATTTTGAGTTTCTTTGGCCTTCGGTAGGGCGGCGGCCATTTCCGCCGACAACCTGAAGGCTTACGGGACCAAACTTGGCGTCGCAAAATTGCTTTTCATGAATGACAATCATCCGCCCCCCGACAAGTTGGTGTCCGATCCACCGCCAGATTGGCAGGGCGTGCTTTTTGCCACCGCTGCCCTCGTCTCATCCTTATGCGCCCTGCTGCTGGCATTTTGGATGTCTGTTTGATCGCTGTCGGACAGGCCCATTGTCCGATAGAGAGCCAAAAAGTTTGGCACCAAAGTTGCATTGACAAGTTGGGGCGGATGAAGCCCGCCGCTTCGCAAATGAGGCGGCGGGCTTTCATAAGTTTAACCCTCAGAAACGAGCAGCGGCGGGTGCTTTGGCCGTTCGCGCGATCACTTGGCGGAGGTTACGCATGTCGACCCGCCGGCATGCCGGTTAGGCGGAGTCTGGGCGCGACCTACGTCTTTCCGCCTTTGTGGTGCTTTTCTGACCGGGCGCTTCTGCTTCAGGCTCTTTGCCGGATCGCACACCGAACTCTTCACCGTTGGATTTTTCGCCCTCAGTTGCGCGGCGGAGACCTCATTCACGAATGTAGTGTCATGTGGGATTTCCAAGGAGGGCATCCGAATATCGGATGTCAGTCCACTGGCCAAACGATCATAAGCATCGGCACGGCAACAATGACTACGAGAAAAGATAGGGGCAGTCCCAGACGGGGATAGTCGCTGAAGCGGTAGCCACCCGGCCCCATGACAAGCGTGTTGCACTGATGTCCGATCGGGGTGAGAAAGTCACAGCCGGCGCCAATGGCGACAGCCATCAAAAATGCTTCCGGCCGGTAGCCCAGATCACTAGCAAACTCGGCGGCGATAGGCGCCATGACAAGGACGGTGGCGGCATTGTTGAGGAATGGCGTAACGGCCATGGCGGCGACAAGGATGAGCATCAGTGCGCCGGACGCCGGAAGGAGTGTCCCCAGCCTAGCAAGCTCGCCGGCAACTACTCCCGTCGCCCCTGTACTGCGCAGCGAATCGCTCACTGGAATGAGAACGGCCAGCATCACGAGGATAGGCCCATCGAGCGATTGGTAGACGTCGCGGAGCGGAATGACCTTGAAAAGCACAATCGCGACAGCGGCCGCGAAGAAAGCGACGGAGACTGGCAGCAGCCCAAACGCCGTCGCCACCATAGCGAGAGCAAGGATTACTACCGGCACGATACCCTTGCGGACGCTACCAAGAAGGATAGCCCTTTCTGCCAGCGGTAAGCAGCCGAGTTCACGAAGTATCTCGGGCATCCTGGCTGCACTGCCCCGCAAAACGACAACGTCCCCGAGCCTCAGCTCGACTTCGGCCAGCCTGCGGTCGAGGCGCTCCCCGCGACGGCTGACAGCCAGGAGGTTGACATTGAAGCGATCGTAAAGGGCAAGGCGCTGGGCGGTCCAGCCGATCAAAGAGGAGCTTTCACCGA
Source organism: Mesorhizobium sp. LMG17149 (assembly GCF_024518695.1). Classification (NCBI taxonomy): domain Bacteria; kingdom Pseudomonadati; phylum Pseudomonadota; class Alphaproteobacteria; order Hyphomicrobiales; family Phyllobacteriaceae; genus Mesorhizobium; species Mesorhizobium sp. LMG17149. The sequence goes on along the minus strand of NZ_JANIFL010000007.1, from coordinate 6,405 downwards.
TTACGGCTTCGATAGCGACCATTTCGTTGGTGGTGTCGTCACCAGCGACCCTATCCCCGGTCACGCTGAGCCTGCCCTGGGAGACAAGGCGATCCAGCGCTTCTGGGTCGCCTTCGAGCAACAGGATGTCATTCACCTTGAGGATCGCGTCGGGCAGTGGCGTCATCCGCATCGTGCGATTGCGCAGAATCGACGTCACGATTGCATCGCCGCCGGCGAGCTTCATGAGGTCTGCGACGGTTTTCCCGAGCACCGTGGAGTCAGCGACAATTCGAGCCTCTGTAAGGTAGTTCTTGATGTCGAGGGCTTCGTTCAGTGATCCGCCAAGCTTTTCGCGCACCGGCAACAACCAATAGAAAAACAGCAGGAAGATCGTTCCGGCAGCGGCTATGGCAGCTCCAACAGGTGTGAAGTCGAACATTGTGAAGGCGGTTCCGGTCAGCTCCTCTCGTACTCGGGACACAACGATGTTGGGAGATGTTCCCACCTGCGTCATGAGACCGCCGAGCAGTGACCCGAACGCCATAGGCATCAGAAACATCGAGGGTGAAATGTTAGACCGGCGCGCGAACTGGAAGGCGATCGGAATCATGATAGCGAGCGCCCCGATATTCTTTACAAAGGCAGAGAGGATCGTGACCACGATCACCAGCAGCGCCAGTTGCGACCGAACTCCCGATAATTTCGGAGCAAAGCGCTTGATGGCGGCCTCCATGATACCCGAGCGTGCTATCCCTGCGCTCACCAGCAGAGCGCTGCCGACAATAACCACGATATCGTCGCTGAACCCGCTGAAGGCTTCGTCAAGAGGCACAATGCCAACCGCGAGAGCAAGCAACAGTGCCGCGGCCGCGACCAGATCATATCGATAGCGACCCCACACGAACGCTGCCATCATCACGAAGGTTACGGCGAATGACAAAATCTGCGGCGTCGTCATGTCTTCGAATGCCCCAGCCGCCAATGCGACTGATCAGAACGGCCAAACCGCCCCTTTTGTTGCTTTGCTGATTGCGGCTTTGCCAGCACGATCCTGAATGCCATCGGGCGATGGCCGCTGGCCCACGGCTTCCAGCGCAGATGCCTGCGATCGTCAACTTTCAGGCAATGGCAAAACTGACCTTACGACCGATTTGAGACGCATTGCTGACAGGCATTTGTGGAACGGGAGCGGAACGGCGACTTCTGGCAAATGACAAGCGATAGCAGAAATTCGTCAGTTAGGGTCGGCGTCTCTGGCTGGCTTGGATGGAACATATAGAGGGCCAGAAATGCACAGGTCGGATGGGAATGCGGAGACCCTCCAGATTCCGGGCAGCTCCTGTCTCGGCTTTGCAGGCCCGACCATCTGTCGAATGGCATCGCGGAGAGATTACGGACTCAGTTACTTCTGGCGAAAGGCGGAGTGGAACGACACAACCAACGGACCTAGCACATAGTCGAGCGCGGTGCGTTCCTCGGTGACGATCATGACTGACGCCGGCATGCCCGGATAAAGCGCAATCTGTGGGGCTGCAGCCAATTCCACCGGGTCGACTGCTACGTCGGCAAGATAGTAGGGAAACCCGGTCTTGCTGTCGGTAATGCGATCCGCCGAAATGCGGGTGACGCGACCATGAATTATGGGTATTGAGCGCTGTTTGTAGGATGTGAAACGAACTTCGGCAGCCATACCGGGTCGCAGGTTCGATATGTCCTCGACGCGAATCTGAGCCTGGACGACCAGCGAATTTTCGGTCGGAACGATATCGAGGATAGTCTGGCCCGGCGAAACGATCGCGCCGATCGAGAAGACGCTGAGATCCATCACTTGGCCGTCATAAGGCGCGCGCACTTCGGCTCGGTCCATGGCAGCCTGGGCGGCAAACATCTTGGGCACAAGGTCGGCAAGGTTCGATTGCGTATCGATCAGCATGGCTGATAGTTTGGCTCGGCGTTCATAGGTCAATTGGGCGATCTGCCCGTTGAGTTCGGCTTTGCTCTGTTGGCTGCCGGCTATAGCGCCGAGGTTCTCGTCGATTAGGCCCTGCAGATCCGAGGCCGATCTTTCCAATTCCAGAATGCGCGGGCGGGTCGTCAATCCAGCCTTGAGCAGCTTTGACAGGCTGGCCTTCTCGTCGATGGTCGATTGCATCTGGGCCTGGTAGGATTGGACCCGAGCCTGCTTGCCCTGGATCTGCTCCTCGAGCTCGGCGATCCGCCGCTCGAGAATCTGCCTGGCGCCGGCCATCGAGGCGCGCTGGCTTTCCAGGTCGGCGATCTGGTTTGCCATCGCATCCCTGAGGTAGGCCTCGTGCTCCTTGAGGATGTCCTTGGGAAAGGCAACAGCCTCGCTGCCATCCAGTTCGGCCCGAATCCTGGCATCGGTTGCACGCAGCAGCGCATATTGCTGGGCATAGAGATTGAACTCGGATCGTATCCTGGTGTCGTCCAGCTTCAGCATTATGTCGCCCTTCCTGACGACGTCGCCATCCTTGACGCGGATTTCCTTCACCGTTCCGCCGTCGAAGTGCTGTACGCTCTTGCGATTGCCTTCCACCTTGACGATGGCGTCGGCGAGCACGGCGCCGTTCAGTGGGGCAAAGGCTGCCCAGCTGCCGAAGATACCGAAGAAGGCAACGATGATCAGCAGGCCGATATAGGCTGGCACCCGGATCGAATCCGGAGCGAGGATGCCGGTTTCCCCGGGCAGGCTTCGGTAGGTAAGGGCGCCGTCGCTCATCGCTCTCTCCAAACACGGCTCATTGCGTTACCACCGCCATTGGAGCCGCGCGCTGGTTGAGCAGCGCCACGATCTCGTTTCTCATGCCGAAGGCCTCGACCGCGCCATCGCGCAACAGAAGGATCTTGTCGACATTCGCCAGGGTCGAGGGCCGGTGCGAGACGATGATCACCGTGCTGCCCCGCCGTTTGAGCTCGATCGCACACTCGCTCAGCGCGCGGTCGCCATCGGCGTCCAGATTGGAGCTCGGCTCATCAAGAATAATCAGGTTCGGCGTTCCGAACACCGCACGAGCAAGAGCGATCCGTTGCCTATATCCTCCCGACAGCACTGCGCCGCCTTCGCCAATCTGGGTCTCATAGCCTTGCGGCAGGCGGATGATCATCTCGTGCACGCCGGCGAGTCGCGCGGCCTCGATGACCTCCTGGTCGACATTGGTCTTGAAGCGGCCGATGTTGGCGGCGACCGTATCGGAGAAGAGTTCGATATCCTGCGGCAGGTAGCCGATGTGGTCACCAAGCGCGTCGTGTCCCCAATGCGACAGATCGGCGCCGTCCAGCCTGACGGTGCCGCGGCTGGGTTGCATGACGCCCGCGAGATGACGAGCCAGCGTTGATTTGCCGGCGCCGGACGGGCCGACAATTCCCAGCGCCTCGCCTGCGTCCAGCCGGAATGATACGTCCCGGAGCAGCACTTTCTGCTGGCTGGCAATTGCAAAGCTGATCTGCTCGACCGAAATCTTGCCGGTTGGCTTCGGCAGGTTGAACGATCTTGCGTTCTGCGTGCCCCCGTCGACCAGTTTGTGAACCCTCGCCAGCGCCGCCCGCGCCAGGATCAGGCTGCGCCAGAGGCCAACGATCTGTTCGACGGGCTGCAGTCCTCTGCCCAGCAATATGCTGGCCGCGAACATCGAGCCGGCTGTGGTCTGCCGTTCGATCACCAGATAGGCGCCGAGGCCGAGGATCAGCGACTGCATGGTCAAGCGAAGGAACTTGATCATCCCCGACATCAAGGCGGCGCGGTCGCTGGCTTGCGTCTGGCGTTGAAGCGCCAAGCTGCGGTCGCGTCCCCAGCGGCGGATGAGGCCTTCGATCATGCCCATGGCGCGAATGACTTCCGAGTTCCTCAGGCTCATATCGGTGAAATTGTAGTTGGCCGTCGCCAAGTCGTTGGCCTGCTTGAGCGGGGCGCGCACCAGATATTCGTTGAGCACCGCCATGGTGACGAGCAGCAGCGACGAGCCGAGCGCAAAGAAGCCGAGCCAGGGGTGCAGCAGGAAGATGATGGCGATGTAGATGGGCGACCATGGCAGGTCGAACAGCGCATTGATGCCCATGCCAGTTATGACCTGCCGGAACGTGTCAAAGTCACGCACCGGCTGGCTCTGAGAGGAGCCCGACTGCGTGGTTTCGACCGACGCGGCCACGATCCTCGCGGACAGCAACCGGTCGAGGCGTACGCTAGCCCGGGTCAGGATCGTGGCACGCATGAGGTCGAGACCTGCCAGCGCAAGGAACGCCGCCAGGAGCGCGATGGTAAGCATTACCAGCGTAGTCTGGCTACCGCTGGTCACAACACGGTCGTAGATCTGCAGCATATAGAGCGGCGAGGCGAGATAGAGCAGGTTGATCGCCAGGCTGAAGCCTGCCGCGATCAGGAAATAATGACGGCACGCCAGAAGGGCGTCCTTCACAATCTGCGATTTTCTTTCGAGACTCAAATACCCAGCGGAGAACCGCCCCCCTGTCCACCTGTATGCCGATATTATCCCCGATCCTTCAGCCGGCCACGCGGCCCGTCGGTATTCCCGTCGTAAACCTTAACGCGGAGGCCCAATCACATCGAGCAACGAGGTGAGCCGCAAAGCGACTCACCTCCTGGTTTCAAAGCACGAAGTCGCTCGCCGTCAGTCCGAGCCCGGTACCGGTCAGCGTGATCTGGAAATCGGCGCCTGTGTTGCCGGTTACGTCCGCACGGACGATTGTGTTGCCGCCACTTTCCGACCACGTGATACTGCTGGCGACGGTATTCACATTCTGCCCTCCGAACAGGAACGCCTGATCACCGGCGGCTCCGCTGGCGTCGATTGAGGACAGGTCGATCTTGTCGACCCCATGCACGAAGTCGGTGATGGTGTCGAAACTGCCGGCACCCGGCGCAGAATCCGCAACGGCTGATCCGTAATAGAATGTGTCGGCGCCCAGACCGCCGCTAAGCGTGTCGGCGCCGGCACCACCGACCAGCCGGTCATTGCCGTCGCCGCCGGACAGGGTGTCATTAGCGCCTTGGCCTAACAGCGTGTCATTGCCGGCCAGGCCAAAGATCTGGTCCGCCCCGCCATTGCCGTAGAGTATATCGTCGCCGCCTACGGGGTTGCTGAGATTGTCGCTTGAGTTGCCATTGCTGCCGGTGATGACCTGGAAAGTTTCGGAATACTGGTAAGCAGGCCCGACCGGATCGCCGACCTGCGTTGACTGCACGGTTATGGAATACGCCTTGCTCGGCGAGAGATCTCCCGAGCTCAACGTGTTGCCGGCGATCGAAAACAGTCCAGGGTCCGATTGCGAGGTGATGCTGTAGACGAAGCCGCCGGGATCTGCATCGGTTGCGGACAGTGTTCCCGTGAACTGGAACGAACTGAAAGTCACATTGTCCGTCGTAGTGCTCGGTGTGAGCTGAATGTCCGTCGGAGCAAAGCGCGGCGGGGCATCGGCGGTGCCGAGGACGTCGATGGCGACCGACGTGTGGGTGCCGTCGGCGCTGACCACATCGAAGTTTTCGGTATAGTGCTGGCCGGCGACGAACTCGTCATGGGCCGAGCTTGCCGTGTAGGTCCACGCACCAGCCGCATTAATGGCGAAGGTGCCGTAGGTACCGGCGGTGGCGGCCTGGGCGACGAAGGTTGCGGGGCTGTCGACGTCCGAGATGGTCAGTGTGCCGGAAGTCGAGATATCTGCTGCCGAGTTGGTCTCGGTCAGGTTGGCCGAGGCAGACGATAGCACCGCCGCGTCGTTGGCGCCGTGGATGGTGATGTCGATCACCTTCTGTGTGCCGTCGAGGGTGGTGACCGTCACCAGTTCGTGCAGAATGGTGTTCGCTCCGGTGCTGTTGAGCGCCTGAACGGCCGCGTTGGCGTCGTCCAGGGTGTAGCTCCAAGCGCCGTTCACGTCCATGGAGAACGTGCCATAGGTCTTGGCGACGGCGGCCTGGGTGTTGAAGGTCGCCGTATTGTCGACATCGGTCGCATTGAGATCGCCGGTCGCCGGCGAGGTGCCGGCCGTGGCGTTGGCAACGCCGGAGGCTTCGGTCAGCGAGCCGCTGGCATCGCCGGTGATCACCGCCGCGTCGTTGGCGCCGTTGATCGAGATGACGATGTCCTTGGTCGTGCCGTCGGCGGTCTGCACGGTGATGGTGTCGGTGAGTGCCGGATCGCCGGTGTTGAGCGCCTGGACGGCGGCATCATCCTCGTTGAGCGCGTAGCTCCACTCGCCGGCCGCATTGATGGTCAGCGTGCCGTGGGCACCGTTGGTCTGCACCGAGAAGTCGGTGCCGCTGTCGACATCGCTGGCGTCGAGATCGCCGGTCGCCGGCGAGGTGCCGGCCGTGGCGTTGGCAACGCCGGAGGCTTCGGTCAGCGAGCCGCTGGCATCGCCGGTGATCACCGCCGCGTCGTTGGCGCCGTT